>NZ_JBCLNF010000004.1:7168-198642 GCF_039062465.1 Collinsella sp. 1033st1_E11_1033SCRN_220408 | reverse complement strand
TGCTGGGACATGGGAGGCCCCTCCTCGCTGTGCGCCTAGACAACCCACAGCATGCGGGAGGCCTCCCTATTTGTCACTATCGGGGTGTAAACAACCTATTGGCACATAACAACTAGCGCAAAAGTTGACAAAGGGACTGTCCCTTTGTCAACTTCCTACGCGCCCGCCGGGGCGGCGCCCGTGCTCTTGACGTGGTTGCCGATAATCTCAGAAACGTCCGAGATGGAGACGAACGCGGAGTGGTCGACCGAGTCGATCACTTCGCGTAGCTCACGGACCTCGTACTTCGTGATGACGCAGTAGAGGACCTTCTTCTTGCCGCTCAGCATGCCCTCGCCATCCATGATGGTGACGGTGCGGCCCATGCGGCTGTAGATCTGCTTGCAAATCTCCGTGGCGTCGTCCGTGACGATGAGGGCCGCCTTGACCTGGTCCATCTCGGACTCGACCATGTCGAGCACCTTCGACGTGATGAAGTAGGTGAGCAGCGAGTAGAGCGCCCGGTCGACGCCAAAGAGTATGCCGGCCATGCCATAGATGACGATGTTCATGCCGAGAACCATCTGTCCCACGGCGAGGTCGGTCTTCCTGCTGACGAGGATGGCCACGGCCTCGGTGCCGTCGAGGCAGCCGCCCCCGCGAATCACGATGCCCACGCCAAGGCCGAGAAGCACGCCGCCAAAGCAAACCGCGAGTAGGGTCTCGCCGGTGGCATTCGCCCAGCCGTCGAAGAGCTCGACGCACGCGGAGAACGTCGCCATCGAGAAGACGGCGCGCGCCGTAAAGCTGCGGCCGAGCTTGATGCCGCCCAGGATGACGAAGGGTGCGTTCAGGATGATCGTGAGTAGGGCGAGGGGAATGCCCGTCACGTGCGAGATCATCATGCCCACGCCGATGACGCCGCCATCCAGGATGGTATTGGGGACGAGGAACTCCTCCACGGCGAAGGCCGCGATCGCGGAGCCAAGGGCGAGGAACGCGTAGTTGATGACGGGATGGGAGGGACGTCGATCCATATGAGATGCCTTTCTGTGTCGTGGGCACAGGTGGTCAGGTCACGGGATTGAGTCTACCCAAAGAACTGGGCGCCACACGGCGCGAGCGTAGATGCCACGGCACCTGCTCTCCTCGCCGCGAGGGCCGTCGCTCCTACAGGAACAACTCGTTTTCCTTTCGCGGGGTGCAGACGGGGCTGAGGGCCTCGGCCTTGGCGGCAACGGCCGCGGCGTTAACCTCCCTGGCGTTGACGGGGCAGATCCTCAGGCAGCGCATGCAACCGATGCAAGTCTCAGGGTTGGCGGCGAAGCTCTCCGTGTCGATCGCCTGCGCGGGGCACTCCCTCGCGCAGAGGCCGCAGTCGACGCATGCGTCTGTGGGCTGGGGGACGAGGCCGCCACGGCCTCCCTGCTTGTACGGACGATTGCCGGGAATGGCCGGTGTGTCCGTCGCCTCCTCGGCGATGCGCCTGGCGAAGCCCCTGAGCTGCGCGGCATCCGTAGCATCGGGCCTGCCGGTGGCGAACTGGGGGAAGATCGAGTGCTCGGCGATGGCCGCCACCGCGGCGACGACGTTGAAGCCGCAAGCCCTGGCCGTATCCTCCATCTCCGCCAGGGTGTCCTCGAACGCGCGGTTGCCATAGACGCAGATGAGGGTGCACGCCGCGCCGTTACCGGGGATGCGGCTCAGGCGCTCCGTGGCGATGGTGGGAACCCTGCCGCCAAAGGAGGGTAGGGCGATAAGAACCTGGTCATCCCCGTCGATGACGCAAGCGGAGAAGTCCTTCTCGGGATCGGCGAGGTCGATGGTCTTGACTTCGCCCTTCCAGCCCTCGGCGAAGGCGCGGGCGACCTTCGCGGTGCCGCCGGTGGGGCTAAAGATGATTTCGACGATGCGCACGGCCTCTCCTTTTGGTATTTATGGGAGTACTCTACGTAATGATACAAGGCGGCCGCGATGCCGCCCGCGGATATACGGAGGCGAATGCGTGATGGCTATGGACGACAATGCTGCTGCTGCGACGTTGAGCGGGTCGATGGACATCGGTGGCATGCCGGTGGGTAACGACGAAGCGCCTGTATCGGGGAATCCCGTGCTCGCTGCAATCGAGCGACGTTCGTCCACACGCTCGTTCGCCAAGGACGCCGAGGGTCGCGCCATTCCCGTGACGGATGAGCAGAGGCTTGCCGTGCTGCATGCCGCGAGCCGCGCGCCCTCCGCCGGCGCCATGATGATGTACTCGATCATCGACGTCCGCGAGCAGGCGACGCTCGACCGCCTCTGCGTGCTGTGCGACGGCCAGCCCATGATCTCGCATGCTCCGTGGGCACTCTTGTTCGTTGCCGACTACGTCAAGTGGATCGACCTGTTCGAACACGTGGGCTGCTTCACGGATGAATTCGCGGAGCGTACGGGCAAGGCGCCGCGTCGCGAGCCGGGCCTTGGCGAGCTGGGAATCGCGCTGCAGGACACCGTGTGCGCCGCACAGAACGCCGTAATCGCTGCCGAGGCCGTGGGTCTCGGTAGCTGCTACGTTGGCGATATCCTCGAGCACGCGGAGGAGGTCTCTGAGCTCCTTGGCCTGCCGCAGCACACGCTTCCCCTTAGCATGCTCATCCTGGGAACTCCCGCCAAGGAGCGCCCCGCCATTGGACATCCGGTGAAGAACCTCGTGATGAGAGAGCGCTATCACCGGGCGACTCCGGAGGAGATGGACGCGCAGGTCGCGGAGATGGACGCGATGTTCCGCCCGCATGCAACGGAGGCAGGAGAGCGCGTCTGCGACATCTACACGCGTAAGCACACGAGTGGTTTCATGGCCGAGATGGGCCGCTCGATGGGGGAGTGGCTCCGCCGCTGGTAGGCATGGCGGCGAGGGAGGCGGCTCCGTCGCTGCCTGTGGTTAGGCGGGCCTTGCTCGCGCTATCATGCTGTGCCAGGAGGCTGGAAGATGAAACTCGATGAGCTTGAAATTGGCAAGGACGCGGTGATCGCGTCGGTGTCTGCGGATGACGCGGCGCTCCGTCAGCATATCCTCGATATGGGCCTTACGCCCGGTACCGAGGTCACGATGATGAAGTACGCCCCCATGGGCGACCCCATGGAGATCCGCCTGCGCGGCTATGAGCTCACGCTTCGCCGTGACACCGCCGCGAGGATCGAGCTCGTTGGCGTGCATGATACGGACACCGCTCCGCGCGTCGCGCCCAAGACGGGCGCCACGGCCCACCCGGCATTGGGTGAGGGCGTGCATCCCCGCAGCGCGACCAAGGCGGTGCCGGAGGGCGAGCCCCTCACCTTCGCGCTCGCCGGCAACCAGAACTGCGGCAAGACCACGCTCTTCAACCGTCTGACCGGCTCGAACCAACACGTCGGCAACTTTCCCGGCGTGACGGTCGATCGCAAGGACGGACAGATTCGCAATCACCCCGAGGCGACGGTCACGGACCTCCCGGGCATCTACTCGCTCTCGCCCTACACGGGCGAGGAGGTCGTGAGCCGCCAGTTCATCATCGATGCCAACCCCGACGCCGTGATCGACATCGTCGATGCCACGAACATCGAGCGTAACCTCTATCTGACGCTCCAGCTCATGGAGCTCGACCGTCCCATGGTCATCGCGCTCAACATGATGGACGAGGTCACCGCCAACGGCGGCACCATCGACGTGAACCTGCTCGAGAGCCTGCTCGGCGTGCCTGTGGTTCCCATCTCCGCCGCCAAGAACGAGGGTATCGGCGAGCTCGTGGAGCATGCGATGCACGTCGCGCGCTATGGCGAGCGCCCCGGCCGCGTCGACTTCTGCTCGAGCTCCGAGGACGCGCCTGACCACGGCGCGCTCCACCGCTGCATCCACGGCATCGCCAAACTGATCGAGGACCACGCGCGCGCCGCGTCGATCCCCGTTCGCTTCGCGGCAACCAAGCTCGTCGAAGGGGACGAGCTCGTAATCAAGGCCCTTGGCCTCGATGAGAACGAGCTGCAGGGTATCGGACACGTCATTCGCCAGATGGAGGAGGAGTCCGGCACGGACCGCTTCTCCGCCCTCGCGGATATGCGCTTTACCTTCATCGAGAGCGTGTGCAGCGCCTGCGTGGTCAAGCCGCGGGAGAGCCGCGAGCACAAGCGCTCCGTGGCAATCGATCGCGTGCTCACGGGCCGCTATACCGCGGTCCCTGCGTTTCTCGCCATCATGGCGCTCGTGTTTTGGCTTACGTTTGGCGTGGTCGGCGCGGCGCTGCAGGGTCTGCTCGAGAACCTCGTTGACGCGGGTATCGAGGCCACGGACGTGGCGCTTGCGGCGTTTGGCACGAATGAGGTCGTCCGCTCGATGCTGGTTGATGGCGTGCTCACGGGTGTTGGCAGCGTGATCTCGTTCCTGCCCATCATCGTGGTTCTATTCCTCCTGCTCTCGATCCTTGAGGACTCGGGCTATATGGCACGCGTGGCCTTCGTTATGGATAAGTTCCTGCGTCGCTTTGGCCTGTCCGGGCGCAGCTTCGTGCCGATGCTCGTGGGCTTTGGCTGCAGCGTCCCGGCAATCATGTCCACGCGCACCCTTCCGTCCGAGCACGACCGCAAGATGACGGTCATGCTCACGCCCTTCATGAGTTGCTCCGCAAAGCTGCCGGTCTACGGCCTGCTTTGCGCGGCGTTCTTCCCCAATGCGACGGTTGCCGCGATGGTCGCGCTCTACGTGCTGGGCGTCATCGTTGGAATGGTCGTTGCGGTGATCCTCAACCACACCGCGTTCAAGGGCGAGCCCGTCCCCTTTATCATGGAGCTTCCCAACTATCGTCTCCCCAGCGTCAAGACGACGTTCATGCTCGCATGGGACAAGGCGAAGGGCTTCATCACCAAGGCGTTCACCATCATCTTCGCAGCGTCTGTCGTGATTTGGTTCCTCCAGACGTTCGACATTCGCTTCAACGTGGTCACGGACCAGTCGCACAGCATGCTTGCCAAGCTGGGCGGCCTGATCGCACCCGCGCTCGCACCGCTTGGGTTTGGCGACTGGCGTGTCTCCACGGCGCTCGTCTGCGGCCTCATCGCCAAGGAGAGCGTGATCTCGACGCTGACGGTGCTACTTGGCTCGACTTCGGTCGCGACACTGTCCGAGCTGTTCACACCGGCGACCGCCTTTGTGTTCCTCGTCTTTACGCTGCTCTATCCGCCGTGCGTGGCGGCGATCGGCACAGTCCGCTCCGAGCTGGGAGGGCGCTCCGCCGCTGCGGTCTTCGCCCTGCAGGTGACGGTTGCCTGGCTGGTGGCGTTCTTGTTCCATACGGTGTTCATGCTGCTGGGGCTTGCGTAGGCAATCGAGCGATTCCTGGTGCAGCCCTTTTGACCGCGCGTCCTGCTATTTCTGTCGTATGCCAGAAATAGCTTGCAATCCACACTGACGGGCGTACTGTATTTCCTGACATATGTCAGGAATGGAGCTGGAGCATATGGCAGGACGTCATCAGAAGGTCAGGAGTGTTGGGATCGAACCCGAGTACCTCGGCTTCTCTCCCGACGGCCTGGCGAGCGGTGATGACCTCACGTTGACCGTCGATGAGCTCGAGGTTCTTCGCCTCGTTGATCTTGAGCGGCTGAGTCAGGCGGAGGCTGCGCAGCGCATGGGCGTTGCCCGCGCCACAATCGCCGCCATTTGCGAGCGTGCTCGTGCGAAGACCGCGGATGCCCTGGTCAATGGCCGCCGCCTCGTTATCGCGGGCGGCAACGTCGCCTATGCGTCAGCTTCTTGCAACGACGCCGAGCCTTGGCCGGCAAAGGGAGAGGGCATCATGAGGATTGCGGTCACGTACGATAACGGCAACGTCTTCCAGCACTTTGGCAAGACCCAGCAGTTCAAGATCTATGACGTGGAGGAGGGCAAGGTCGTCTCCGCGGAGGTCGTTAGCTCCAACGGTGCCGGGCACGGTGCCCTCGCGGGTGTCTTGGCGGAGGGCGGCGTCGACACGCTCATCTGCGGCGGCATCGGCGGCGGTGCCATCAACGCGTTGAACCAGGCTGGGATCACCATCTATGCCGGTGGCTCTGGCGACTGCGACGCACTCGTCGAGGCGTTCCTCGCCGGCGAGGTCGAGCAGGTCGAGGGTGCCACCTGCGATTGCCACGGCCATGGCCACGACGAGGGCCACGAGCACGGCCACGAAGGCTGCGGCTGCGGCGGACACGGTCATGTTGATGACCACGAGGGCTGCGGTTGCGGCTGCCACTAGGCGCTGACGCTGCTGCGAGAGCTGTGGCTGCGGCTGCCACTAGGCCTGCTGTCACTGCCGCCAGCAGGGCGGCGAACATGATTTCCGGATTTGATGATGCGGGGTGTGGGGAGGCAGCTTCCCGCACCCCGCTCTCCTGAGTGGGGGACAATGTCAACCGTTGGAAAAGCCGTCTGAGGGGGGCAGCGTGACCCAGATCGACCACATCGAGGTGCGGGGTGCCCGCGTCCATAACCTGAAGAACGTCGACGTCGACATCCCGCTGGGCGAGCTCGTGGGCATCGCGGGCGTGTCGGGCTCCGGTAAGAGTTCGCTGGCTCTCGGCGTCCTCTATGCCGAGGGCTCGCGACGCTACCTCGAGGCGCTCTCGACCTACACACGTCGGCGCATCTCGCAGGCGGGCAAGGCGAGCGTCGATGACGTGCGCTATGTGCCCGCGGCGCTCGCCCTCCATCAGCGACCTGCCGTACCTGGGGTTCGTTCGACGTTTGGTACGTCAAGCGAGCTGCTCAACAGCCTGCGCTTGCTCTTCTCGCGCGTGGGAAGCCATGCCTGCCCGCACTGCGGCGCCCACGTGCCGCCGTCGCTCAACGTCGCGGCCGAGTTGCCCATCGTCTGTCCCGAGTGCGGCGAGAGCTTCTTCGGCCCGGGTGCGGAGGACCTCGCGTTCAACAGCGGCGGAGCCTGCCCCGCCTGCAGCGGCACGGGCATCGTGCGCACCGTCAACCGCGCGGCGCTCGTCCCGGACGAGTCCAAGACCATCGACGAGGGTGCCGTGGTGGTGTGGGGTAGCCTCATGTGGGACCTCATGAAGCAGGTCTGCGGTGCCATGGGCGTGCGCACGGACGTGCCGTTCTGCGAGCTCACGCCCGCGGAGCGCGAGATGGTCTTCGACGGCCCTGCCGAGAAGCGCCACATCCTCTATAAGTCCAAGAAGACCGACGACTTCGCCGAGCTTGATTTCACCTACTACAACGCCGTGCGCACGGTCGAGAACTCCCTTGCCAAGGCCAAGGACGAGAAGGGCCTCAGGCGCGTCGAAAAGTACCTCGTGGAGGCACCCTGCCCGGAGTGCGGGGGAACGCGCCTGTCCGCTGCGGCGCGCGGACCCCTTGTGCGTGGCATCAACCTCGCCGAGGCCACGCGCATGACGCTCGCGGAACTCGACGAGTGGGTGGCGGGCGTTCCGGAGAGCCTTCCCGCCGAGATGCGCCCGATGGCGGCATCTATCTGCGATTCGTTCAAAAGCACGGCACGCCGTCTGCTCGAGCTCGGCCTCGGCTACCTCTCGCTCGACCGCGCGGGCTCGACGCTCTCCACCGGCGAGCGCCAGCGCGTGCAGCTCGCGCGATCCGTGCGCAACCGCACCACGGGCGTGCTCTACGTGATGGACGAGCCCTCGATTGGCCTGCATCCTGCGAACGTCGATGGTCTTCTCGGCGTGATGCGCGACCTCATCGCCGACGGCAACTCCGTCGTGATGGTCGACCACGACACGAGGATCCTCGCCGCGGCGGACCACATCGTCGAGATGGGTCCCGAGGCGGGCGCCGGTGGAGGTCGCGTGGTGGCGCAGGGAAGCGTGGCCGAGGTGGCCCGCGACCCGAGGTCGCTCATAGGACCATATCTCGCGGGCGGAAAGCGCGTTGCGGCGAGGTGTCAGGCAAGTGTGGACACCATGTTTGACCTGGGGCGCATTCACCTTGAGTCAACTGGACTCCATACAGTGAAGCCCTTGTCGGTGGACGTGCCGCGTGGCCGCCTCGTCGCCGTGACGGGCGTGTCGGGCTCCGGCAAGACGACGCTCGTGCTCGAGACGCTCATACCGGCGCTCGCGGCGGCCGCGGCAGGAGAGACGCTTCCCGCCCACGTGACGGCGCTCGATGCCGAGGGGATCCGCCGGGCGAACCTCATCGATGCCACACCGATCGGTGTCAATGTGCGCTCGACGGTGGCCACCTACAGCGGCGTGCTCGATGACCTGCGCCGTGCCTACGCGCGCACGGACGCCGCGCGCGAGCTCGGCCTCAAGGCTGGCGACTTCTCGTATAACACGGGTAGCCTCCGCTGCCCTACCTGCGACGGCACGGGCCAGATCTCTCTTGACGTGCAGTTCTTGCCGGACGTGGACATCGCCTGCCCGGATTGCCGTGGCCGCAGGTATGGCGACCGCGCTGCTGGTATTCGCAGGGCGGAGAAGGGCGTTGATGGTGCCGGCCTCAGCCTGCCAGAACTCCTGGCGCTCTCCGTGGACGAGGCCCTGCCGCACGTTGCGGACATCAAGCGCGCCCACGAGAAGCTCCAGACCCTCCATGACCTGGGGCTGGGTTATCTCACGCTTGGCGAGGCGACGCCCGCGCTCTCTGGCGGAGAGGGCCAGCGCCTTAAGCTCGCGAGCGAGATGGGCCGTGGCCAGGAGGATGCCGTCTTCGTGTTTGACGAGCCCACGATCGGCCTGCACCCGTGCGACGTCGAAGTCCTTCTCGGCGTGTTCCAGCGCCTGGTGGAGCAGGGCGCCACGGTCGTCGTCATTGAGCATGACCTGGACTTTATTGCCAATGCGGACTATGTGATAGACATGGGTCCCGGAGGGGGCGAGCAGGGCGGCCGTATCGTCGCTTGCGGCACGCCTGGTGAGGTGGCGGCGAATCCGGACAGCGTCACCGGACGCTATCTGCGAGCGTAGGTAAGAAAACGGGGCGCCACCCGCCGTTGGGTGACGCCCCGAATTCGTTTGACCCATGGGGGGACTTCGGCTGCCGAGCAGCGCCCTACTCGCCCTTCTCCGCGTGCTCGGCCTCCCAGTTTGCCTGGCGCTCGCGGACGTCGCCCATGGTGAGCGTGTCGCCGTGGCGCACGAACAGCACCGGAACGATTGCGAGGGCGGCGAAAGTGGCGCCGTAGAGGTAGAGCTGCGCGTAACCCACGAACTGCATGACGGCGCCAGAGAGGATCGGCGTGATGACCTGGGCGGCCATGCTCGCGGTGTAGTAGTAGCCCGTGTATCTGCCGGTGGTCTGCGTGCTCGCAAGCTCGACAATCATCGGGTAGATGGTCAGCGAGACGGTTGCGGTGCCGATGCCAAAGAGGATCGTCCAGAGGTAGACGATGGGCGAGAAGGTCGTGCTGAGCGAGATCAGTACGCAACCGAGGACCATGAAGACGAGGCCGATGTAGGTCGTGCGCTTACGGCCGATGTGACAGGCGACCGAGGCCATCGGCATATAGGCAACCAGTGCGGCAAGGGTTGCCGCCGTCTGGATCATGGCGTAGCTGCCGCCCTGCATGCCCCAGACCGCGTCAGCGTAGCGAGAGAAGCCGCTGGAGATGGCGTTCTGCGACATGAAGTAGAGGAAGACGCAGACGAGCACGCAGAGAAGGGACCTGCGAATCGCCGGATTGGTCTCGCGCTCCTTGCCGCCTTCGTCGGACGCATCAATCTCCTCCTCGGGAATGCCCAGCTCGGCGCTTTCGCGGTGCATGGCCGCGACCTCCTTGGGCTCGTTGAAGCAGACGACGAAGATGATGGTTGTCAGGATAACCATACCGGAGATGACGAAGTAGACGGGGCGATAGTCCGGGTTGTCGACGGCGGGAACCAGCACCGAGATTGCCACGAGGATGAACACTCCGCCGACTGCCGCCATAAGGGAGTTGAAGGCGTCGGCCTTGCTGCGGACGGGGCGCGGCGTGACGTCGGGCATGAGGGCGACGGAGGGCGCGCGGTAGGTGGAGAGCGCAAGCAGCGTCAGTACGAGGACCGCCATGAATAGCGGCAGGTTCTTCCAGGTGTTGGCGATTGCAATCATCGGGATGAGGAGGGCCGCGATGAGCGAGCCGACCACGATGAAGGGCGTCCTGCGTCCCCACTTGGTATCGAGCTTGTCAGACAGGTAGCCGGTCAGCGGCAGCATGAACAGCGCGAGGATGTTGTCGAGCGCCATGAAGAAGCCCGTCGCGGTGTCGCCGAGGCCAAACGTGTTCTTGAGCATCAGCGGGATGAGGCCGTCATATGCCTGCCAGAAGGTGAGGGCGCCCATGAAGGGGAGCGTCACGAGGATGGTGCGCCTCCAGTCGAGGCTGGTCAGGCTGCGGCTCTTCTTGGCGCGCGACGCCTTGGTCTGAACTGCTTCCTGCATGTTTGTCTCCTGTTGGCTAGCGTCGTTTGGTGATTGAGTGGATGAGGCGGCACGCGAGGGCCGTGGTGGCGGCCACGCACGCAATCAATGCAGGCGTGCGGAACGCCTCGCGAGCCTCCTCGGCGGTGACGGGCGTCGTCGAGGAGATCTTGTCGCGAAGCGGATGAGGGGCCTCGGCGCTCACGAGCGTGCGGTAGTCGAGCAGGCGAGTCTCGAAGGAGGCTGGGTCATTTTCGGTGAAGGTGAAAACGCGGGCGGCGCGCTCGACGGAGGGGCCGTAGCTTCCGAAGCCAGCCGTTGGGGCGTAGCCAAGGCGCATGCCTCTATAGCGCGTGACCAGCGTGTTCTTGTGGTCATGGCCGAAGAAGACGCCGAGGAAGCTGCCCTGCTCGGAGAGCGCGTCGAACTCGCCGGAGTCTGCGTCCGGGCAGCAGACGGGCTCGCGCAGGGTGCCGGACTCAAGGTAATTCTCGGCACAGACGAGCTTCTGGTGTGGGGTGTAGTGGGTCCTGTAGCCAGGGATGCCCTTCTCGTCCGTGCGGGCCGGGCGGAGGCATTCGTAGACCTGGGGGAGCGGTATGTGCTGGAAGAGGATGCCGGGTACGGGGTGGCCCTTCTCCGCGGCCAGGCGGTCTGCGGTGCCAGTGAGCCAGTCGAGCGTCTCTGTCGGGAAGGCCTCGTAGCCGCCGCCGATGTCGCCCGCGCCAGAATCCGCGAGCCAGATGGCGAGACGGGCGTCGCTGCTCTCGTTTGAGGCGAGGATGGGAAGGCAGAGCGTGCCGGGACAAAGCTCGGCCCATGCGGTCGCGTTGAGGCAACCGGGTTGGGTGCGATAGAACGCCTCTTGCGCGGCGTTGTCGAGGCCACACTGGCGATCATGGTTGCCGTAGGTGGCGACGAAGGGGATGCCGCGGGAGACCATGGGCGCGCACATCTGCTCGACGGTGCGTCGCGTGAGGGACTCGACCTCCTGCGGAGACTTGTGGCGGAATGCGGGAGCGTAGCCCTTGACCTGGTCACCGGTCAGGACGACGAGGTCGGGTCGCTCTGCGTCAAGCGCGGCTGCCATCAGCGCGAGTGAGTCTGGGCTTACGGGTGCCACGTCCTGGATGTCGGCAAATTGCATGACGCGGAAGGTGCCGTCGGGACGAAAGTGCGGCAGGTTGTTCTTATCGCCAGCAAGAGGCATGTATCCCACCTGTTAATCTCGGGTATTGCCTGGTAGTGCGCACTGATGGAACACAATGATGCGCGCGGCGTTTATGGTCTGCGAAACGCGTGCGACAGGGTTGTGTAAGGAGTGCGCCGTATCGGCCGTTGACGTTATCCACATGTGGCTGCAAGGTGCGTGCAGCTATGCCCATCGTGGCATAACCTCGGGAGATAAAACCCAGCTAAGGGGAAGTATCACATGTTCTTCCCCTGCCGTTCATCATCAGAAAAACGAACGCCCCGCGCAGAACAAACCTGCAAAAGGGACAGTCCCTTTTTCAGGTGGCGGAGTTGACAAAGGGACAGTCCCTTTGTCAACTTTTGCTGATGGAGGCGGGGCGAGGAGGCCGCACGAAGGCCTCGCGAGGGGCAGCGCGAAGACATCGCGTGGCGCCGCGCGAAGGCCTCGCGAAATCGATCGCATGGCGCGAGGAGGCATATGATTCTGTATTTCAGTGCGACGGGGAATAGCCGCCATGTCGCGGAGGCCATCGCCACACGCGTTGGCGACAGGGCCGTCTCGATTGAGTCGTATAAGGACGAACAGCACCCTTGCATTGCTGTTGACGATGGTTGTTACCTCGGGTTTATTTGCCCAACCTATTGCTGGGGCATGCCTTCGCCCGCGGTTGACTTCCTGGCGCGCGCGAGCTTCGACGTGCCTGCAAGCGCCTACGTCTTCACCGCCACGACGTTTGGCACGACCTCGGGTCAGGCCACGCGCTTTGCGGCAGACCTGTTGCACGAGAAGGGCGTAGATGTCGGGGCGCAATTTGGCGTTCAGATGCCGGACACGTGGACGCCGATGTTTGACCTGTCAGACGGCGCTCGGGTTGCCGCGGTCAATGCCCGCGCGGACGAGTGGATCGACAAGTGCGCCGATATGGTGGCTGGTCGCGTCAAGGGTAGCCACGGGCTTCGCGCGGTGCCCACCTTTGCCGCGAGGCTCTACTACCGCTTTGGCCTTCCAACCTGCGAGGACACGAGTAAGTTCACCGTTGACGCAAAGGCGTGCGTGGGCTGTGGCCTGTGCGCGAGGCGTTGTCCCACGGATGCGATCAAGATGCGTGGAGGCAGGCCCGTATGGGTGAAGCCGTCATGTGCCGCCTGCTTGCGTTGCCTACACAGCTGCCCCAAGTTTGCCATCCAGCGCGGCCATAAAACACGAGCTCACGGTCAGTATCGTCACCCGTAGAGTTGACAAAGGGACTGTCCCTTTGTCAACTCCCGCTGGCCTGACCGCCGGGCAACCTGAAAAAGGGACAGTCCCTTTTTCAGGTGCGCCGTGCTCGCTAAAGGGCGTTGTCGCGAAGCCACTCGATGATGTCGCCGGACTCGTAGAGCGTCTTGCCATCAATGAAGAGACAGGGGACTTGGCGCTTGCCGCCGATGGCGATCAGCGTCTCCGCGGCGCTTTCATCGGCCACGATGTCTCGCAGCGGTATGGTGATGTTGTTCTCGCTCATGAAGTTCATGACCTTGATGCAGTAGGGGCAGGTGGGCTTCATGAAGAGCTCGAGCTCGTGGGCCATGTTCATGGTGCTCCAATCATTGGGTTGGGACGGGAAGTCTACGGCTGATTATTCCCGCATCGCGGGCCATCGTGTCGGGCGTTGACCGAAGCGGTGCACCGTGCCGTCCCCCTCCGAGCCGTTCCCCTATGTCCCTTCCACGCCATCGCGTACCCGCCATGCGAAGCGGGATAATCAACCACGAGAGTTATCCAGATTGCCCCAGAGAGAAGGAGCGTAATCATGCTCGGAGACTTCACCTACTACAATCCCACCAAGCTCATCTTTGGCAAGGATGCCATGACCGCCCTGGCCGCTGAGCTCGAGAAGTACGGCAAGACCGTCCAGCTCGTCTACGGCGGCGGCTCCATCAAGAAGAACGGCATATATGACCAGGTCATCGCCGCACTCGAGGCGGCGGACAAGACCGTCGTCGAGGATGCCGGCGTCATGCCCAACCCCACGGCCCAGAAGCTTCGCGAGGGTGCGCGCATCGCTCGCGAGAACGACGTCGATTTCATCCTCGCGGTGGGTGGCGGCTCGTGCATCGATTACTCGAAGGCAGTCGCCGTCTCCAAGAACCTGCCCGAGGGCGAGGACCCGTGGGACGTCTACTATGCTCGCTCCGAGGAGCCCTCGCCGGATATGGACGTCGTGCCCGTGGGCTCCGTCCTTACCATGGTGGGCACCGGATCCGAGATGAATTGCGGATCGGTCATCACCAACCGCGAGTGCGGCATGAAGATCGGCCACGTCTACTCGGATGACCGCGTCTGGCCGCGCTTTGCCGTATTGAACCCGGAGTTCACCTACAGCCTGCCGCGCTACCAGATGGTTGCCGGCATCTTCGACATCATGAGCCACATCTGCGAACAGTACTTCTCCGGCACGGATGACAACACGAGTGATTACCTGTCCGAGGGCCTCATGCGCAGTCTCATCGTTTCGAGCCGCGCGGCCGTGGCAAATCCCGAGGATTACGAGGCTCGCTCGAACATCATGTGGACGGCGACCTGGGCGCTCAACAGCCTCGTGGCTCGCGGCAAGACCGAGGACTGGGAGGTCCACATGCTCGGCCACGCCGTGGGAGCCGTGACGGATGCCACCCATGGCATGGCGCTCGCCGCGGTGGCACTGCCGTACTACCGCCTGATCATGCCCTATGGCCTCGAGAAGTTTGCGCGCTTTGCCGTCAACGTGTGGGGCGTCGATGCATCCGACAAGACGACGGAGGAGCTCGCCTCAGCCGGTCTTGCCGCCATGGAGGCCTGGATGCGCGAGATCGGCTGCGTCATGAGCATCGCCGAGCTGGGCGCCAACGAGTCCAACCTCGATGCCATCGCCGACGCGACGTTCTTCATGGAGGGCGGCTATCACGTTCTCAACCGCAACGAGGTCCTCGACATTCTTCGCGCGAGCCTTGCCGCAAAGTAGCGAAAGCAGGCGGCGTGACGTCGCCGTTGTCCGCTGCGCCGCCAAACCAGAAAAAGGGACAGTCCCTTTTGCAGGTTCGTCGCCCGTCCGAGGGTTGACAAAGGGACTGTCCCTTTGTCAACCCTGTCGCGCATATAATGGGGCGTTCGTGACTAGGCTGCAATGGAGACGAGGACCAACGTGATTTTGTCGCTGGCACCCATGGAAGGCGTGACGGGATACGCGTTTCGCAAGGCGCACGCTGAGTGCTTTGGCGAGCTTGACCGCTACTACACGCCCTTCCTCGTTCCTCCCAGGCTTAACTTCCCGTTCGCCAACCGTTACGCCAAGGAACTCTGTCAGGAGGGTGACGAGGCTCTTGACGTGGTGCCCCAGCTCCTGACCAAGAACGCCGATGAGTTCGTTTGGGCGACGAAGCTTCTGTCGGAGATGGGCTATGCCGAGGTCAACCTCAATGTCGGATGTCCGTCGGGAACCGTGGCCAACAAGGGCCGGGGCGCGGGTTTTCTGTGCGATTTCGCCGCCCTCGAGGCGTTTCTCCAGGATGTCTGCGCGAGGTCCGCGCTTCCCGTCTCCGTCAAGACGAGGATTGGCTTTGCCAACGACAACGAGTTCGAGGAGATTCTCGAGACGTACTGTCGCTGTCCCATTGCGGAACTCATCGTCCACCCGCGCGTGCGGGCGGACTTCTACGATGGCACTCCGCGTAGGAAAGCCTATGGCGAGGCGCTGGCGAAGGCGCCGTTTCCCGTTGCCTACAACGGAGACATTTTCGGCGTCGCGGACGTTGAGAGCTTGGTTGCCGCCTATCCGGAGACGCGCCACGTGATGCTCGGCAGGGGAGTCGTGGGCAATCCCGCTCTCCCGCGCATGATCAAGGGCGGCCCCGCAGCCACGGCCGATGAGCTCGAGCGCTTCCATGACGTGCTCTTCCACACGTATGAGGAGCGGATTGGCGGCAACGCGGTGTTCCGCATGAAGGAGTGGTGGTCCTACGCCAAGGAGCTCTTCGTCAGCCCCATCTCCGTGCAGCGCGCGGTGAGAAAGCTGAAGCGTGTTGACGAGTACGAGGCTGCGGTGGGCAAGATCTTCCGCACGGAGGAACTCGTAACGGATAGGATTGGCTAGCAGGACGCTGATGCGGGGAGAGTCGGCGGAGGCGTCGACACGCCGAGTTGATTGGTTTGTCAGGTCGTGTTCGAGCTGGTAACGGGTCTGTCTGACGGAGCGGAGGAGTCACATGACCTCGAACGTCATCTCTCGAGAAGAGCTTCTTGAGGAGGCGTACCGCATCGCTGATACCCAGGGTGTCTCGGCGCTTTCCATTCGCTCCCTCGCCCGGGCGAGCCACGTGAGCGTCGGCACGATTTACAACCACTTCTCGTCAAAGGACGAGCTGACGACGTCAACCATCGAGCTCTACTTCAAGCGTGCCGTCTTTGACGAGTTCTGCACGCTGGATGCCGGCAAGGGCTTCGTCGACTACTGCGAGGACCTCTATGCGTCGCTGGCCAAACTGGTCGAGCGCTTCAGGGAGCGTTGGTTGCGCGGCGTCGTGGTACTTCCCGCTTCCGAGAAAGCCGCCGCCCACCTGCGCGAGCGCGAGATTCTCGACCACGCGCTTCATGGGCTTGCCGAGGTGTTCACGGCGGATCATGCCATAGTGCCTGATCTGCCCGAGGGCCTCGACGCGATGGCCGTGAGCCGTTTCACGCTCGACAACATGCTCGCCGCGCTTCACGCTGATGCGGAGGGGTGCCCGGTGCTCTTCGGCCTTCTCCGCAGGGCGCTGTATGACGCGGCGGAATGAACAAGACACGGTGGATGTTCATTTGCGGCGGTCTCACAATCTTTTTTTGGGCGGCAGAGAAAGACTCTCACCGGCCAATAATCGATTATGGGAGGCATTCAGAACTTATGAATCCACTGGTTATGGCGGCATCCACGGCAATCACGCTCGCCCTCGTCTTCTACACGATCGGCGTTTTTGGAGAGGCTCGCGCCGGCTCGCTGCAGAAGAAGCATCTCATCCTGTTTTGGATCGGTCTTGCGTGCGACACGACGGGCACAACCATTATGACTTCCATCGCGCATTCCTCGCATGGCGCGGGTTCCCCGCTCCACGCGATTACCGGTGCGCTCGCCATCGTCCTCATGCTCTTCCACGCCGTCTGGGCGACCTTCGTCCTTCTCCGTGGCGACGAGAAGAGCCGCGAGGGCTTCCACAAGCTCAGCGTTGGCGTGTGGCTGATTTGGCTCGTCCCGTATTGCGTTGGTCTGCTGGTCGGCATCCCCGCCATTCATCTGAGTGATACCGCGACGCTGGTCGTCTCGGTGCTCATACCTGCGGCGATTGGCGTGGTTCTTCGCATGCGCGGCGGCGCTCGTGCCTAGGGCGTGCGTTCCTGACGACATGGCCTAGCGGCCTAACAATCCTGACGACATGGCCCTCGCTGCCTAACGAAAGAGGGGATGCCCGGGCACCCCCTCTTTCGTCTGTCTGTTGGGAATTTGTCTAGCGGGTGACTCCCCTGGCGGGCAAATCGCCTAACGGATGAAGTTGGTTGCGGGGCCACGCTCGGCATCGGGAGCTTCGATGCCAGCTGCCTTGCCCGCCTCTATGCAGCGCAGGATCCAGGCCATGTTGTGGGCGAGGTTGCGCATGGTGCGCAGGCCCTCATCGTCCTGGACGGCCTCACCCGGCGTGCATCCGTGGACGTTGTTCCAGTACGTGGAGGCCACGACCGGCATCTGGTTGATGGTGAAGTACTTGTTGAGCACGTCGAACGACGCTGTGGTGCCGCCGCGGCGAGCGATTGCGATGGCGGCGCCGGGTTTGTGGCAGAAGGCGTTCTTGCCCGCGTAGAAGGCGCGGTCGAGAGCACACAGGATGCGGCCCGAGGGGTGCGCGTAGTAGACGGGCGTGCCAAAGACGAAGGCATCTGATCCCTCGGCCTTCTCGATGAGCTCGTTCACGACGTCGTTATCGAACACGCAACGATTATCGAGCTCGGAGCACTTGCCGCAGGCAATGCAGTCGTTGACGGGCTTGGTGCCGAGCCATAGCGTCTCGGTCTCTAGGCCCTCCGCCTCAAGCGCGCGAGCAACCTCCGCGAGGGCTGTTGCGGTGTTGCCGTCTTTACGCGAGCTTCCGTTGACAAGAAGAACCTTCATCTCGAACTCCTCCTAGGAAGTAATCCCTTGCGCTGCCATGCTACAGCAGCGGGGCAAGCTCGCCAGCGATGACGCCAGCGAGAGCTGGTTGTGCCTTGTTCGATGGATCCGGGCTTTGTTTCTTTGACCATCTGCAGTGGCGCCCAGGGCTGCGATGCCGAGCCCGCTAGTTCTTCTCGGCCACCCCGTTCTTAACCACAGAGACGACGATGCCAACGACGGCGGCGCATGCGGCGGGCAGGATCCAGCCGAGTCCGATGTCTGCGAGCGGCAGAGAGTCGAGAACCAACGACGCACCCTTGAAGAAAGCGTCGCGGATGGACGTGGCGACGCTCACGACGGTTGTCACGCCGATGGCCCATGGCCAAACGAGTGGGAAGCGATCGCACGCGCGGTGCGCCATACCCATGAGGACGAGCAAGATCGAAACGGGGTAGAGGGCGTTCAGTAGCGGCACGGAGAACGTCAGGATGGCATCGAGGCCAAAGTTCGAGACGAAGCAGGAGAAGATGGCGAAGCCGGCGGCCCAGATGCGATAGGTCGGGTTAGCCTGCCTGCCATTCTCGTCGACACCGGTACTCGCGGAGCCGGTGAAGTTCTCGCAGAAGTAGGTGCCACAGCAGCTGATGAGGCCAATGCACACGTTGAGGCAGGCAAGCAGGTAGATGGCAGCGATGATCACGGTGCCGGCAAAGCCAAAGTGCAGCGTGGCAGCGGCGGTGAGGATGACGGCACCGTTGGTGGCGTCGGGCATGACCGAGCCGAAGGTCACGCCCACGAAGGCAAGGCCGCAGTAGACGAGGGCCATGAGCACGCCTGCGACCACGCCGGCGCGGGAGACCTCACGCATGATGCCGTGCGAATCGGTGACGCCGAGGGCCTGGATGTTCTCGGCGATGATGATGCCGAAGGTGAGGGACGCGAGCAGATCCATCGTCTGGTAGCCCGCGAGGAAACCCTGGATGGGCGCAACGTTGTCATAGGGCGGCTGCGGCGCCTGGGTGGTGCCGGCCGGGGCGATGAGCGTGGATCCCACGACCATCACGAGCAGGACGATGAGCGCGGGACCGGTGATACGGCCGAGCAGCTTCGTGAGCGCGCCGGGGTGCATGGCGAGTCCGAAGGCGACGGCAAAGAATGCGATGGAGAAGACGAGACGCGTGGTGTCGACTGAGATGCCCTCTGGGATCAGGGGGATAAGCATCTCGAACGCGGTCGAGCTGGTGCGGGGAATGGCCAGGCACGGGCCGATTGAGAGGTAGATCGCGGCGACGAAGACCTTCGAGAAGATGGGGTGAACGCGATTGGCGAGCTCGCGGGCGGTGCCCGCGAGTGCCACGGCTACGATGCCAAGGACGGGCAGGCCGATGCCCGCGATGAGGAATCCGATCATGGCGGGGACGCAATTGGTTCCCGCTTTGAGGGCCAGCGGCGAAGGCAGAATGAGGTTGCCAGCGCCGAAGAACATCGAGAAGAGGGTAATGCCCACGGCGAGCGACTGTCGGGGCGTAAGAGCAGTGTTCGTCTGGCTACTATCCATGATGGCTCCAATGAGGCCGACGCTAGAATTGCATTATTTTAGCAAGCGCTTGAATATTCGAGAGCCTGATGTGCAAATTTGGCCAGGTGGCTCTTCTCGGCGGATGGTTGCTCGCTGGTACGCGCGTCTGGGTAGTCGGCGGCGAGGCATGTGGCCGCGGCTCGTCACGTTCGTGCTACTCCGTTTGCGAGGTGAATTCCACACGGTCGAGTTGGGGCACGTTGAGGCGGATGAGCCTCTCGACGGTCTCGCGAGAGCGCTCGTCAAGGGAGTCGTCCGTGACTACGTGGGCGACGGTCTCACGCGTGACCTGCGAGTTTGCCTCGTCGTCTGAGGAGACGTCTACGCCGACCGAGTAGCTCTCGAAGCCCGGGAGAATGGCTTGGAGCTCGCGCGTCGTTTCCATGACGCCGTAGCCGTCCTCGACGCCTTCGCTCGCCGATCCAATCGAGCCCGCCGTGAATATGACGCAGGGGATGGCAAAGATGATGGTGCCCAGGACCACGTAGCGGCGGACCTTGCGCGAAAGGATGTCTGAAAGCCAGGCTTCCTCGGGGTCGACGACGCCGTCGTCGTTGAGGTCGCGATGGAGGGGAACGCGCAGGGCGAGGAGTACGGCCTCGGCCGCCAACGCGATGAAGACGACGTTGATGCCGAACTCATAGAGCGCCGCGAGGAAGAACGAGACGTCAACCATGGCAATGCCGTAGCCGGCGGCGCAAAGCGGAGGCATGAGAGCCGTTGCCACGGCAACGCCCGAGATGAGGGTCGCAGGCTCCTGGTTTCTCGAGTTGCCGAGGCCACCGGCGAAGCCGCCTGCGAGTGCTACGGCGAGGTCCCAGATGGTGGGTGTCGAGTTGTCGACCAGGGCGGCAGTCGTGGAGGCGATGGGCGAGAGCCTGAAATAGATGGTGGAGGTTACGAGGCAGAGGGCCATCTGCACGGCAAGGCCTGCAACTGCCTCGATTGTGAGGCGGCGGTCAAGCGTGGCGATGCCATAGGCCGTGGCGAGTACGGACCCCATGAGCGGGCAGATGAGCATGGCGCCGACGATGGCGATGTCCGAGTTGGTGTCGAGGCCGATGCAGGCGATCAACATGGCGACGATGAGGATGCAGAGATGCGTGCCATCGAGGCGGGCGCCATTTACGAAGCGCTTGCGAATGACGGCATAGGGCGCACGGCCCTCGCGGATGTTAAACGTTCGCTTGAGGAAGGCGGCGAGGTGGGCGCGGAGCTCGATAAGGAGCTCGCGGATCTCGTCGCTGCGTGACTGTTGCTCGGGTTCCATACGTTGCCTCGGTCGAATTCGGGTTCTGAGGGGAGAGCCTTCCATGGGTATTCCCATGTAAGGGTCACGGTAACGCCGGGCGCAATGGGTGGCAAGGTGACACCTGGCCAGGGCCGTGCTGACGGTGCCTAACTTGTTGGCTATGAACGATCGCCACGTATCGGCTACCATCAGTTCCTAAGTGAATCTGGTTGCTAGGAGGCTTTGTGGGTGGCATGACGATCAGGCCCATAACCGCGGATGACGACGAAGCGATGGGCACCATCGCGCGCGGTAACCTCGCGGCGGTCGGGCTCGACATTCCGGGTACCGCCTTCTTTGACCCCGAGATCATGCACCTGAGTGGCTTCTACGACGAAGACCCTACGCGCCGCCGTTACTACGTTGCCGTAGATGACGATGAGCGTGTGCTCGGCGGCTGTGACCTGGCTGAGTTCTTGCCACTCGAGGGCACGGCTGAGTTGCAGAAGCTTTATCTGGCAGACGAGGCAAAGGGCCATGGTTTGGGTACGCGCCTCGTTGGGCTGGTTGAGGAGGCCGCCCGTGAGCTGGGCTACAGGTCTCTGTATCTCGAGACCCATTCGAAGCTTAAGGCGGCGATCAACCTTTATGAGAAGCTTGGCTATCGCGCCATCGATCCGGTCAGTCCCGGGCACGTTGCGATGGACCACTTTTTTATCAAAGACCTGTAGCTGCGGGTTTGGTTGGCAGCCACGCGCAGTCATCCGCCGGCTCCGAGTCGCGCCGTCATGCTGGCGCGCAAGCACCGTGGCCCCCGAATCGTCCTGTCGTCGTGCTGATGCGCAAGCACCATGGGCCCCGAATCGTCCCGTCGTCGTGCTGGCGCGCCAGCACCGTATTGGTTCCGTTTCTTGATTTACCGGAGGAATTATCGTGTCGTCAGACTTCTTTGACCTTCTCTACAACGGCTATACCGGCGAGTACCAGCTGATGAGCTCGCTCTATCGCAATGGGCTCGATGCGCTACGTCCCCCGGCGGACATGGGCATCGACGTCGTATCCCTCAACCTCAAGCAGCAGCTTGAGCATCCTGGTGTGGAGCCGGAGACGTTCTTCTTCCAGGTCAAGACCGCCGTCACGGACGTCTGCGAGGCGGAGGGCCAGCATGGAGCCATCACTACGGTGACGTTCAAGCTCAAGGAATCCGAGGTTGACCTGCTTGCTCAAGGACGTGAACGCGCGCTCTTTTGCTATGTGTACAACAGCATGGCGGGCACCCTCACGGATGCGTTCGAGACTCCGTTCATGTGCTTCTGGATGGACGGAGAGCGCCTCGAGACCCTTCGCCGCGCCGGCGCCTTCTATCGCCAGGAGGGCGACACGAAGCTGACGCTTGCCTGCCAGCTTCGTAAGCCCAAGCATGAGTTTGGCCACTGGTATGCTCTTGTGGTCAACTCTGATGGTGGTCAGGTCGACGGTGGCTACCTGGGGGTTGTTGGCGGCTCGGGCAATCCCGCCAGCGATGGGGCGGACCACTACAGCGTGTCCGGCTATCTCGATTACGCCCGTCGTGCCACCGGGGCGACCGCTGGCGAGGAATAGCATTTGAGGAAGATGCCCCGTTCGCCTGACGGGGTGGTAACCGCACTTGCCTGACGAGCCGATTCGCCTCACGTGAAGATACTGGGGCGAACGGGCGCGTTGCGGGTGCCGCGCGGCATTCGGCACGCCGTTATCCCTGCTTCTCGCTACAATGTTCGAGTCAAAACCGCACGATGAAGGAACAATTGCATGTCTTTCCTTGAAGACCAGATTTCCTCGCGCCGCACGTTCGCGATTATTTCGCACCCGGACGCCGGCAAAACCACCCTTACCGAGAAGCTCCTCCTGTATACCGGCAGCATTCAGACCGCCGGTTCGGTCAAGGGCAAGAGTAGCTCGAAGCACGCGGTCTCTGACTGGATGGATATCGAGAAGGAGCGCGGCATTTCCGTCACCTCTTCGGTGCTCCAGTTCACCTATGAGGGCCACTGCGTCAACATCCTCGACACCCCTGGCCACCAGGACTTCTCCGAGGACACCTATCGAACCCTCATGGCTGCCGACGCTGCCGTCATGGTTATCGACGGCGCGAAGGGCGTCGAGGCTCAGACCAAGAAGCTCTTCAAGGTCTGCACGCTGCGTCACATTCCCATCTTTACCTTCGTCAACAAGCTTGACCATGACGCGCGCGATCCCTTTGAGCTCATGGAGGAGATCGAGAACGTTCTCGGCATCAATACGTATCCCATGAACTGGCCCATCGGTAGTGGCCGCAACTTCCGCGGCGTCTTCGATCGCCAGACCCGTCACGTCATTGCCTTTGAGGGCGAGGGTCGCGCCAATGCCACCAAGAAGGTTGCGGAGATTGAGGCCGAGCTCGGCGACCCCTCCATGGACGAGCTGATTGGCGAGGAGAACCACCGTGCTCTGATGGATGACATCGAGCTTCTCGACGGCGCCGGTGACGAGCTGGACCTCGATGCCGTCGCCTGCGGCAAGCTGTCGCCCGCGTTCTTTGGCTCTGCCCTCACCAACTTTGGTGTCGAGCCGTTCCTTAAGGAATTCCTGCGCCTTACCTCGGCTCCACGCGCCTATACGGATTGCCTTACGGGCGAGCCCGTGCCTCCCACGCGTGATGACTTCAGCGGTTTCGTGTTCAAGATCCAGGCGAACATGGACAAGAACCACCGCGACCGCATCGCCTTCGTGCGCATTTGCTCGGGTAAGTTCGAGCGCGGCATGACCGCCTACCACGTGCAGGGCGAGCGCTCGCTCAAGCTCGCCACGGGTACGTCGATGATGGCCGACGATCGCGCCATCGTGGACGAGGCCTATGCCGGCGATATCGTCGGACTGTTTGACCCGGGCATCTTCTCCATTGGCGACACGGTGTGCACCGGCAAGCCTCCCGTGCGCTTCTCCGGCATCCCCACCTTCTCGCCCGAGCACTTCGCACGCATTTCGCAGGTCGACACTCTCAAGCGCAAGCAGTTCGTGAAGGGTATGGAGGAGCTCGCCCAGGAGGGCGCCATCCAGATCTTCCGCGAGCTTGGCGCCGGCATGGAGAGCGTTATCGTCGGCGTCGTGGGCGTGCTGCAGTTCGAGGTCCTCGAGCAGCGCCTCAAGAGCGAGTACCACGTCGAGGTCTATCGTCAGGCCCTTCCGTACCAGATGCTTCGCTGGATTGATGGCGATATGGACGAGAAGGCTGTCCGCGCCCTCAACCTCACGCGCGACACCTGCCGCGTCGAGGACATGCGCGGGGGCAAGCTGCTGCTCTTCACGAGCCAGTGGAACCTTGACTATGCCGTGGACCACAACGAGGGCCTCACGCTCAATGAGTTTGGCAACGTTACGTTCTAGCTCGACAGAGTTGCCGAGGGTGTTGCCCTGCGCGCTCGCCTTGAACCGGGCATCGTTCGATGGGCGCGAGCCCGGGGTGGCGCGGTGCGAGGGCCCGGCGCGAATCGCCCGCGCAAGCGTGCCGGTGCGACGTTGATTTCCGATGAGGCGGTGGCCGCGCGCTTTAGCCGGCCACCGCTTTGCTTTTGTGAAAGGACGCTTATGAATATCACGGTCTACCTGGGTGCGAGCGAGGGCAGGGACCCGGCGCTCAAGACCGCGGTGCGAGAGTTTGGTGCGTGGATCGGCGAGTCTGGTAATGCGCTGGTCTACGGAGGCTCCAAGAGCGGACTCATGGGCGAGCTTGCTCAGAGCGTTATCGCGGCGGGCGGCGAGGCGACGGGCGTCGAGCCGCGCGAGTTCATCGAGCGCGAGTTCCAGTACGATGAGCTCACGCGTCTCATCGTTACCGACACGATGGCCGAGCGTAAGGCCACGATGATTGAGCTTGGCGACGCGTTCGTGGCGTTCCCCGGTGGTACGGGCACGCTTGAGGAGATCGCGGAGGTCATGAGCGAGGTCGCGCTGGGGCACCTCGACGCTCCGTGCATCCTTTATAACCTCGGCGGCTTCTACGATTCTCTCGCCTCGCAGCTGGCCCTCATGATCGAGATGGGGCTCTCCACCCATGAGCGCCAGAACGGCATCCACTTCGCCACTTCGCTCGCGGAGATTCGCGCGCTGCTGTAGCTGGCGGAATCATTCTTAGCTCGCCACCGGGCGAAGGTTCCAGATGTCTTCGAATAGGATGCGTGCGTCGGGCTGGCCTCCTTCCCCAATTAGTATGAGCATGCGGAATGTGCTGTCTACCTGGCGAACCTTGCCAATCGTGGTGTGATAGCGGTCGCGCCCGTAGTAGGTGGCCTCTACCAAGTCACCTTTGCGTAGACGCACGAGCATCCGCGATATCTCTTCGGTGCGCTCCTCCGTGAGGGTGTGTCTTGCCTCACCCGCGTTCGCCTGCTCGGCCGCCAGCTCCTCGAAGCCCGTGAGGGCCGCAAATGGCATGAACTGTGCAGCGTCCGTATTGCGCGTGGCGTCATTTGTCGCGTACATCCTATGCATGATGGCCTCCCACCTGAGCATTCCTTTCCATGCCCGTTGCCTCGTCGCGCAGGCTCCTGCCACGCACGAGCGCGTTCTTGCCGAATCTACTCTTTACCGCGAGCGCCGCCTCGGCGAGACGCCGCTCTGCCGCCTCTGCCTCGAGGTCTGTGAAGAGCGTGACCTCTGCTTCTTCCTGGCTTACGAGGTCACCAAAGCCGATGGTGAGGCGTTTTACCTTGCGGGCAGGGTCGACCACGTCGTTGTACATGCGCTCCAACTCACCCATGAGGGCCTCTCGTGAGCAGGTGTGGGCCGAGAGCTTGTGGGAGGTGGCTGCATGGGGGCCGCGCCGCATCATCGCGATTTCCCACTCCGCATGGTCAACCTCGTAGCCAACCCATAACGAGACGTGCCCGCAGGCGAGGCGACTGCCCACGAGATCGAGCACGGCCTCGTCGACCATCTCGCGGACGATGGTGAGGGCCTCATCCGTTGTGTAGGGACGCGTGAGCACTTGCCCCGTACTGATGGAGTGCCGCTCTGGCTCATAGGCCTGGATTTGCTCGATCGAACAGTTCTCGATGCCTCGCGCATGCTCCATGAGGTGGCGCGCGTTGACGCCAAACTCGCGCCTGAGCAGAGGCTCGTCCATGAGTACAACGCCGGCGAGGTCATAGACGCCATAGCGCGCGAGGCGTCTTGCGATGCCCGGACCAATCTGCCAGATGTCCGTTATGGGACGGTGGTACCAGATCAGGCGACGGAAGCGCTCACCGTCGAGCATGCCGATGTGGCTCTCCTCGTGTTTGGCTAGGATGTCGAGCGCGACCTTCGCGAGAAAGAGGTTGGTGCCGATGCCCGCCGTTGCGCAGATGTGCGTCTCGGCACTGACGGCGTCCATTAGCATGCGGGCGAGGCCCATGGCATCCGTCCCGTAGAGGGAGAGGTAGGGCGTGGCATCTATGAAGCACTCGTCGACCGAGTAGACATGAATGTCTTCCTTGGCAATAAAGCGCAGGTATATGCCATAGATTTGCGCCGAGACCTCCATATAGCGACGCATGTGCGGTCTAATTGCCCGGTAGCGGATATTGGGCGGTATCTCGAAAAGACGTGGCCTGCCCGAAAGACCGCAGGCCTTGATGGCGGGGGAGAGGGCTAAGCAGATGGTGCCGGGGCCGCGGCTCGTGTCTGCTACGACGAGGTTCTCCTTAAAGGGGTCAAGCCCTAGATCGGCGCATTCGACAGAGGCGTAGAAGCTCTTGAGGTCGATGCAGAGGTAGACGTGGCCCGTATCCGACGGGTCGCGCGCGGTCGAGGGGCCGATGCCCACCGTGCTGCAAAATGTGTTCATGTCTCGCCTCCGTGCAAACAGTTGTTCGTATCTCTCGAACCCATGATGCAACGTATTGCGGACACTAAGTAGCCGCGAACGGGGAGCTCACAATGATGCCACGGCTTGTTCGATGCAGGCGAATAAACCGCAGGTAGTTACCTTCCCACATGCCCATCGCGGGCATAGAAGGCACGATTGTTGGGCGTCTCGTCAACCTCGATTTGGGAGATGGGGAGGTTGCGCTCGGCAAGGCGATCGAAGAACCAGCGGGCTAGGTTCTCGGCCGTGGTTCGGAACGGCAGCATGGTGAGCGTGAAGCCTTCGCTTTCGAGGGCGGCGACGGTTGCGGGCGCAAGCGAGCCCTCCTCCACAAGGAAGGTGTGGTCAAGCTCGTCGGCGACTTCGGCGACGATGCGCTTGAACACGCCAAAGTCGACGACCATGTCGCGCATGGTGCCATCATTCGTGACGGTGCCGTTATCTCTCAGGGCGCCTTCGCCGTTCGTGCCATCTTGCAGATCCTCAACCTCGATGGTCGCTACGACACGCCAGCGGTGGCCGTGGAGGTTCTCGCACTTGCCGTAATAGTTGGTGAGGAAGTGGGCGCCGTCGAAGTGCGCCTCGGCCTGAAGACCGTACATGCGAGCCCCTTTGCTGCCTGGGGCTTGGGCCACTCAGGCGTATTAGCTGTGATTTTGCGCGTCGCTTTGAGGCGCATCCGTCAAGGTGTCCGAAGTCTCGGCGGGAGTCTCCTCCCCGTCAACGGGACTAAAGGCATCATAGTCGACAGTAAAGAGATCGCGCACGTCGATGTCAAAGACGTCTGAAAGGGCGATGAGGGTCGAAAGCGTCGGGTTCATCGGATGGCCCGGACGCGACTCGCCCTTTTCAAACTTTTGATAGGTGTACGTGGAGATGCCAGCTCGTTGCGCCACTTCTTCTTGCGTATATCCACTCTTGAATCGGAGCATGCGCATGCGTCGCGAGAGCTCGCTTGAGTAATTCTCTTTTGTGAGGCGGTGCGTGCAGGTAGCCATTCCTCAAATATGTGTGGCAATGGTGCGCGGCGCCACCATACCAAGATGGTGTTGATGCCGAATGACCTTATGGGACGTCCCGTAAGGCGCGCCCTTAATGTCCGCATGTAACCGTACAATCACTAATCAATGACATTCACCCTGCTCACACCGGGAGACACCATGAGACTTCTTCACATCGCAGACCTGCACATCGGCAAGCGTGTGTGCGAGTTCTCCATGTTGGATGATCAGCGCCATATTCTCACGCAGGTCCTAGACCTGCTGCGTGGGGGCACCGTTGACGCCTTGCTCGTTGCGGGAGACCTATATGACAAGCCCTCTCCCAGCTCGGAGGCGGTCTCCATGGTCGACTGGTTCTTTGATGGGGTGGCGCAGTCGGGCGTGCCGGCCGTGGTTGTTCCTGGTAACCATGACTCCGCGGAGCGCGTGGGCTATGCGGCGGCCTCGCTCGCACGTCGTGGGGTGTACGTGTCTCCCGTCTTTAACGGCTCGATTGATTCTGTCGAGCTTGAGGACGAGTGGGGCCCGGTGCGAATCTGGCCTATCCCCTTCCTGCGTCCGGCGACCGTTCGCCACTATTTCCCCGATGCAACGGTTGAGAACTACACAGATGCCATGCGCGTGGTCGTTGAGGCTTGTGACCTGGGGCGCATTGAGGGTGCGGGTGCCGTGCGCAACGTCGCCGTGGCTCACCAGTTTGTGACGGCGGGCGCCTTTACGCCGGAGCGTTGCGACTCGGAGGTCTCTGTGGGTGGTTTGGACAACGTTGACGCCGGCGTGTTTGAGCCTTTCGACTACGTGGCCCTGGGGCACATCCATGGTCCGCAGCGCGTGGGAAGCGAGCGTCTCAGGTATTCGGGGTCGATTCTCAAGTATTCGCTCTCTGAGGCGGATGGTCAGAAGTCCGCCGTGCTCGTCGGGCTGGGCGCCGCAGGCGATTCTCCCGCGATAGAGCTTATTCCTCTCAGACCCCTTCATGACCTGCGGCGTATTCGCGGACCTCTCGATCGTCTCGTCTCGCCAGAGGTGGTTGGCGCGGCGGATTCGCATGACTATCTGCATGTGCTTCTTACGGACGAGAACCCTGCGATTGACGCGATGGCACGTCTTCGCGATGTCTACCCCAACGTCATGAGCGTTGCCTATGACAACGCTCGCACCCGTGCGGAGGGTCTGACCATGCATGACGCTCCCGCTACTGACGAAGCAAGTCCCCTCGAACTCTTTAACGAGTTTTATGAGCGCCAGAATGGTGCACCCCTTTCTGACGGCCAGCTTGCCGTCGTGACCGAGGAACTCGAGCGAATCAAGGTGATGTAGATGAGGCCCATTAAGCTCACGATGAGCGCGTTCGGTCCGTACTCTGGCGAGGTCGTGGTTGATTTCGCGAGTTTGGGGTCCACGGGTCTCTACCTCGTCTGCGGAGATACCGGCGCCGGCAAGACCACGATCTTCGATGCCGTCTCGTTTGCCCTGTTCGGATCTCCCAGCGGCCAAGATCGCACCGCACGTAGCCTGCGCAGCGATTTCGCCTCGGCTGCCACCCCGACGTTCGTCGAGCTCGAGTTCGAGCATCGTGGCCAGCGTTACACGATTCGCCGCAATCCCGAGTACGAGCGCCCCAAGCTTCGTGGCGACGGTCTGACGACACAGACCGCGGATGCGGAGCTTCGTATGCCGGAGGCCGCTCCCATAACGGGGACGCGCGACGTAGACGCCGCCATCTTGGAGTTGATCGGCATCGATCGGTCGCAGTTCTCGCAGATCGTGATGATTGCTCAGGGAGATTTCCGCCGCCTACTTTCCGCGGGCACAAAGGAACGTGCTGCCATTTTGCGCAAGCTATTTGGCACTGCTCCCTATGACGAGTTCCAGAAGGCGCTCAAGCGTCGCCGCGACAAGCTTGAGGATGACAGCAAGACGGTCCGCAACCGCCTTCTGGCGCTTGCCCCCATGATTTCGATTTCTGACGAGGCCGAGGTTGCTGAGGAGGGCGAGGAGGCAGGAGACGCCGCCACGTCTACGCGTCGCGAGCGACGTGATGCGCTTGGGGCCTCTGAGGCTCCGGATGCCGAGGACATGCTTGCCCTCATTGCCGAGCAAGACACCGCCGACGAGGCGATTCTCGGCGCGCTCGCGGAAGAAGCCTCTGCCGCCGCGGTTCGGGTTGAGACTCTGACGGCCCTCTCGGAGCGTGCTGGTCAGGTGCGGGCGGCGAAAGCCTCCCTTGAGGAGACGGTCTCAAAGCTCGCCATCGCACGCGAGAGTGTCGAGGCGGCGAGGGCGGAGCTCGATGAATGCTCGAAGACTGGACCCAGGCGCAAGGAGCTTTCAGATTCCGTGACCGTTCTCTCGCGTGAGCTCGAGTCATACGCGAAGCTTGGTCGCGCGCGCGAGGAGGTTCGCGAGGCAGCGCAGGGGGTTCGCGATGCCGAGGGGGATTTGCAAGAGGCGGCGGGTAATCTCGGGGCCATGCGGTCCGAGCTCGTGGAGGCTCGCAAGAAGGCGGCCGATCTCTCTCAAGCTCCCGCGGAGCTTGCTGAGGCTAAGGTGGCCCAAGAAACTGCTGCTCAGAGCGTCAGGGATGCAGAAGAAGCTGTTGCCGGATGCGCAGAGCTCGCGCGACGTAAGAATGCCTTGGTCGAGCTCAAGAAGGGTGCAGAACAAGCCGAGAAGCACCGTTCCTCTTTGGATGAGGCTGCCAGGGCGGCGGTGACTGCGCTGTCCGAGCTGAGGTCTCGGGAGGCGTCGTTCTCGGACGCCTCTGGTGCCGCGGCGCGGGCGAGGGCGCTCGTGGAAGACCTCGAGCGACGCGTCGATCAGGCTCGCAAGGATCATCGCGACCTCCAGGCGAGGGAGAAGGCTGCCCAGGCCGATGAAAGGGCGCTGGCTAAGGCGCAGGATGAATACTGTGCCGCGCGAGAGGCCCTCGAGTCTGCTCGAGGTGCCTACTCTCGTGTGCAGCGAGCTTTTATGGATGCTCAAGCGGGTATCCTCGCGCGAGACCTCGTGAACGGGGCACCGTGCCCGGTTTGCGGCTCCATCGAGCACCCCAATCCCGCCGTTCTCGCAGATGAAGCTCCGGCCGAGGAAGACGTGAAGAACGCAGAGGCCGCCTTTAATGCGGCGAGCGAGGCCGCAAATGCTAGGTCCAACGCCGCGTCTGCCGCCCGTCAAAAGGCGGATGGCTCAGCGGCTGAGCTGGCGCGCCTCCAGGAGCAGGTTGGAACCGCGGAGGAAGTCGCGTCTCTTGGCAAGAAGCTCGCGACTCAGCTCGATGCCGCCAAGGCGGACAGATCGAAGGCAGAGCGGGCCCTCAACGAGCTTGCTGAGCTGCGCGAACTGATCAAGTCGGCTGAAAAGCGAGAAAAGGATAGTGCCGCGGCGCTTGATGACGCGCGTTCGAGCGCCGAACAGGCTTCGCGTGCGCACGCCGCCGCGGAATCCGCCCTCGACCAATTCATTGCCTCACTGTCTACGGCTGACGCTTCGGTTGCTAGCGAGAGGCTCGAACAGGCGAAGCTCGTGCTTGAGGATACGAAGGAGGGGTGCCGCGCCGCCCAGGCAAACGAGGACGCTCGCGTGGCCTCTGCCGACAGGGCGACGAGTCTCGAGGCCGAGATTGCCAAGGCAGAGAGGCGCTCAAACGAGCTTCGCTCTCGACTGGAGTCCCTAAGGCAGGCATTTACCCAGGCGACGGCTAAGGCCGAGTCGCTCGCGGAAGGGCTTTCGTTCGAGGACGAGGCGACGGCATCGGCACGGCTTGAGGACATGAGAAGTGAACTCGAGGACCTTGTCTCTGCGTTCGAAGCGGCCCAAGGCAACCTCTCGGATCGAGAGCTTGCGGTCTCAAAACTCGAGGAACGAGCCAATACGCTGGAGGCGCAGATCTCCGCGCTCGATGTCGATGATTCCATATCCGCCGATGAGCTCGAGTCGCAGCTCAACCTGGCTCGAGCCAGAGCGAACGAGCTTGCCCGTCAGAAGGCGGCCGCAGAGCAGCGCCGTGAGGCAAACAGGGGGATCGAGCGCCAGCTTGAGGAGCTCGGCGATCGCGCTGCGACGGTAAATGCGCGCTTTGGTGAGCTGGATTCTCTCGCCAAGACCGCAGGCGGAACCCTCGTGGGCAAGGAGCGCATCACGTTCGAGACGTACCTGCAAGCTCGTTGGTTCGATCGCGTCCTTGCAGCGGCAAACCGCCGTCTGCTCGTGATGACGGACGGACGCTACGAGCTTGTCCGCCATAGCGGACAGCGCAGCGGTTCGGGTGCGGCACAATCGGGTCTCGACCTCGACGTTCGCGACTCCTTTACCGGGCGCCCGCGCGCGGCGTCGTCGCTCTCCGGCGGCGAGTCTTTCAAGGCGTCGCTCGCGCTTGCGCTTGGCCTCTCGGACGTGGTGCAGGCGAACGCTGGCGGCATCGAGCTCGACACGATGTTTGTGGACGAGGGATTCGGCACGCTTGACGAGGAGTCCCTGCAGCTCGCGCTGCGCACGCTCACCGAGCTCTCGGGCTCGAACAAGCTCGTGGGCATCATCAGCCACGTTGACGAGCTTCGCACCAGCATCGATCGCAAGATCGTGGTCGAGGCGGGCCGTACGGGGTCCACCCTTCACATCGAGGGCGCCGTCGCCTAGCCAAAGGTGACAAAGGGACAGTCCCTTTGTCACCTTTTCGTTACTATGGTTGCTCAGCCGTCCGCCCACCCTGAGACTCGGAGTGCCTCCATGCATCGCATCCTGTTTGTCTGCCTCGGTAACATCTGTCGCTCGACCATGGCTCAGTTCGTTATGGAGGACCTCGTCCGTCGCGCGGGACGCGAGGGCGAGTTCGTGATTGACTCCGCCGGCACGTGTGACGAGGAGCTTGGCAATCCGCCTCACTACGGTACGGTCAACAAGCTGAATGAGGTTGGCGTTCCCGTGGGACATCACCGCGCTCGCCTCATTCGGGCCGGCGAATACGCGGATTGGGACTACATCGTCTACATGGACTCGAGCAACGGCCGCGATCTTAACCGCATCTTCTCGGGCGATCCGGAGGGCAAGTGCGTGAAGCTCCTCTCCTTCGTTCCCGAGGATTCTCCGCTGCGTCCTCGTGCTCGTATGCACGATGGTTCCGTGCGCGACGTCGCCGACCCCTGGTGGACTCACAATTTCGATGACACCTACCGCGACGTTTCCGCCGCTTGTGTTGCGATGTTGGAAAGTCTTGAGAAATAAGCCGAGCGTCCGGCGAACTCCGACGTACAATCGCAGGTCACAAAAAACGCGCCTCAAGGCGCGTCGTGTCCAGCGACGGAGGTTCACATGCAGTTCTCGAAGCGTCTCGACCGGTTCGGCAGCGAGGTCTTTGCCTCGCTCAACGCTCGCCGCCGCGAGCTCGAGGCTTCGGGCCGCACGGTTATCGACCTTTCTGTGGGTACGCCGGACTTCGAGCCGCCCGCGCACGTGAAGAACGCTCTTGTCGAGGCTGCCAAGGATTCCGAGAACTGGAAGTATGCCCTGGCAGATCTTCCCGAGCTCACCCAGGCCGTCATCGACTACTACGCAGACCGCTTCGGCGTTACCGGGCTTACCCCCGATCAGATTATGAGTGTGAACGGAACGCAGGAGGGCATGGGTCGCATGGCGGAGGCCCTCCTCGACGAGGGCGACCTCGTGCTTGTGCCCGACCCCTGCTATCCGCTCTTCCGCGCCTCTGCCCTTATTGCCGGCGCCGACCTCGCCTTCTATCCGCTTGCGGAGGAGAACGGCTTCCTGCCGGATGTCTCCGCCATCGACCCCGCCGTCGCGGACCGTGCGAAGTACATGGTGGTTTCTCTGCCCGCAAACCCCGTTGGTTCGGTGGGCACGCCGGAGAACTATGCCCAGATCATCGAGTTTGCCCGCGCCCATGACCTCCTGATCGTCCATGACAACGCTTATAGCGACATCATCTTCGATGGCGGCGAGGGCCATAGCTTCTTTGAGAATCCCGGTGCGGCCGAGGTTGGCGTCGAGTTCTTCAGTCTCTCCAAGTCCTTCAACGTCACGGGCGCTCGCGTGAGTTTCCTTATCGGCCGCGCCGATGTCATCGCGGCTACGAGAAAGCTCCGTGGCCAGAGCGATTACGGCATGTTCCTGCCCATTCAATACGCTGCCATCGCGGCGCTCAACGGCCCTCGCGATTCCGTTCGCACCCAGGAGCTGCTCTACCAGGAGCGTCGTGATGCCCTGTGCGATGGCCTGGAATCAATCGGCTGGGAACTCCCAACGCGCATGGCTCGATGTTCGTCTGGGCGCGTCTTCCGCATGGGCGCACGGATTCGATGCAGTTTGTGCTAGAGCTTATGGAAAAGGCCGGTGTCATCGTGACGCCGGGTGCCAGCTTCGGTCCCGCGGGGGAGGGCTTCGTGCGTATGGCGCTCGTGCAGCCGCCTGCGGTCATCCGCGAGGCCGTCTCTGCGATTGCTGAGTCTGGCCTGTAGCGTCGAGCCCGCTTGGACCCCGTTCGAGGTCCAAAGTTGTACATGAATCAATGAACAACCCATTTGAGCTGGCATTTAATTGTCTACCGGAACGAGGTCAATCCGTCTTGTAAATCGACGGATTGAGAATTTCCGCGGGCGGTCATTACTCCACGCTTACGGAAAACAGCGTTTGGAGAAACCGCTCGCCGGATAAACTTCCACGTGGTTGAGTCCTTCGAACTGTGGCCTATTGAGAGCCGCGTTCGATCAGAACGGACCTAACCCTGTGGCGTCCATGCGAAGGGGATTCGCGTTCGCCGCATTCGTGGCAGGCGTGGGGATATCGCCTGTCTTCTGGGGAAAGCCGGCGGTTCTTGCCGTCGGATACCGGTGGCATTCCACCGGAGATTGATTTGGAGGATCGTTATGGCTGGTCGTTTTACCAATCCGCGTGACCTCTACTTTGGCGAGGGCGCTCGTCACGAGGTGAAGAACCTCAAGGGCTCCAAGGCCATCATCGTCAGCGGCGGCGGCTCCATGCGTCGCGGCGGCTTCCTGCAGGACATCCAGAAGGATCTTGAGGACGCCGGCTTCGAGGTCAAGCTGTTCGAGGGCGTCGAGTCCGATCCTTCCATCGAGACGGTCATGAAGGGCGCCGAGGCCATGCGCGAGTTCCAGCCTGACTGGATTATCGCCCTCGGCGGTGGCTCCCCGATTGACGCCGCCAAGGCCATGTGGGTCTTCTACGAGTATCCCGAGGAGTCCTTCGACAACATCATTCAGCCGTTCTCCTTCCCCGAGCTGCGCCAGAAGGCCCACTTCTGCGCCATCTCCTCGACCTCCGGCACCGCTACCGAGGTCACCGCGTTCTCCGTCATCACGGACTACGCCAAGGGCATCAAGTACCCGCTCGCCGACTTCAACATCACCCCGGACGTCGCCATCGTCGACCCCGAGCTCACCTACTCCATGCCCGCCAAGCTCTGCGCCCACACCGGCATGGATGCCCTGACGCACTGCATGGAGGCCTATGTCTCCACGTTCGCGTCCATGTTCACCGACGCCAACGCCCTTCACGGCATCCGCGAGATCGCCGAGTGGCTCCCGAAGTCCTATGAGGGCGACAAGGAGGCCCGTCAGCACATGCACGAGGCCCAGTGCATCGCCGGCATCGCCTTCTCTTCTGGCCTGCTCGGCATCGTGCACTCCATGGCCCACAAGACCGGTGCCGCCTTCGAGAACGGCCACATCATCCACGGTGCCGCCAACGCCATGTACCTCGGCAAGGTCATCCAGTGGAACTCCAAGGACCCGCGTGCCGCCGAGCGCTACGCCTACGTTGCCAAGGAGGTCCTGCACCTTCCCGGCGAGACGAACGAGGAGCTCATCGCCGCGCTCGTCCAGAAGATCCGCGATCTCAACGACCAGCTCAACATCCCGCAGTCCATCAAGGACTACGCCAACGGCGGCGTGAAGGTCGACGACGAGCACCCGCAGATGGTCTCCGAGGAGGAGTTCCTCGCGAAGCTCCCCGAGATCGCCGCGAACGCCGAGCAGGACGCCTGCACGCCGGAGAACCCGCGTGAGACGAAGGCCGCCGACTTCGAGAAGATCCTGAAGGCCTGCTACTACGACACGGACATCGATTTCTAATTTCGCTTCCTAGCGAACTGGCTTGAGTGAGGCCCGGTACGGCGTCGCACGCAAGGCTCCCCGCGCCATGCGCGGCGGATGGCTTGCCCCGCGATGCCCGTCCCGGGCCTTCTCATGTCCTGGGGCGCTTGCCGACCGCGTGCGCTCCGTGTCGGCCGCGGGCGCTCCGTGTCGGCCGCGGCTGCGGCACCGCGCCGGCACGCCGCGGGGACCGCGGGGTGGGTCCGCGGGCTCGCCGACGCCGAGTCGCGGCAGAACGGGGCTATGGGCTATGGGCTCGCTGGCGGTCGCTGGCGGCGCGGCGCGACAGAGCACAACGCCTACCTCTTGTAAGGGCTTGGGGCCAGAATCGGGCCGGATTCCTTACAAGAGGTAGGCGTTGGCGTTTCGGGGTGTGTCGCCCTGCGCGTAGCTAGGATTTATATGCATGGGTTGTTGTAAAATTCAATGTAGAATACTTCGTAAAATCTAGCGAAGGAGCATCTCATGCCAAAGATTCAACCCGTGTCTGACTTGAGAAGCTACAACGACGTCCTTTCGAACGTCCAGGTGGGCTCGCCGGTCTTTCTTACGAGAAACGGCCATGGCAGGTATGCGATTCTTGATATTGCCGATTACGATCGCCTGTCCGCTGCGAGCAGCTTGTTCAACGAGCTCGAGGCGGGTCGCGCGTCTGGCGAGCGCGACGGCTGGCTATCCATGGACGACATCCGTTCGCGCTTCTCAAATCGAGAAGTGACCCATGCCTAAGAGGGTCGTCTTCTCTCCGCTTGCGAATCGCGACCTCGAGAGCATATGGAGCTATCTCGCTGAAGAATGCGAGAACCCGCGCGCGGCGTCAAAGGTGATTGATTCGATCCTGTCCCGCGTGGAGTTGCTTGCGGACTTCCCGGAATCAGGAACGCCCCTGTCTTCGATAAGCCCCATTTCTACTCCGTACAGGTTCGTGATCGCTGGCTTCTATCTTGCCTTTTATCGGGTGGGAGACAGCGTCTTCGTCGATCGCGTGCTTAGTTCTAGGAGCGACTACCTGAAGGCTCTGCTCGAGACGGGGTCGAACTAGCGGCGGCTACTGAGAAGCATGGCGGAGGGCCGGCGTGGCAGAACGGGGGCTATGGGCTCGCTGGCGGCGCGTCGCGCCGGGCTGTTGCGTGCGCCAGGCTGTTGCAGGGCCGGATGGATGCGCGCGGTCCCGCGCCCGCGCGGGTAGCTACTCCTTCGCGGCGAGCAGACCGCGCATGGCAGCGACCCAGCCATCGGTCGAGCGCTTCGTAGAGACGAGGATGTTGTCGCGGGCGGAGATCTCCTCCTCCGCGCGATCGTGGCTCAGGCCGTTGCACATGAACAGGAACGTGCCCACGGCGTCTGCAATCACGCAATCTGCCGGGGAGTCGCCCGCGCCGAGAACCTCCTCGGGAGCCAGGCCCGCGAGCTCGATAAAGCGCAGGATGCCGGTGCCCTTGCTCACGCCGGCAGGTGTGATGTGGTACGTGTGGATGCCCTGCGGGTTCGCGCGGTCGACATTGAGGGTCGTCTCGCCGGAGATGTGGTCGACCATGCCGTTGTCGGAAAGGTACAGGGGCAGACCGCAGTGGTCGAGCATATCCTGCATCTCCTCCTCGGGCGCGTCGCCGCGCATGGCGATGGTGACCTCGCGGTACTCGAAGCCGATGCCGTTGTCGTGGTAGGTCTCGAGATGGCCGGGCCAACGCTCGAGCATCGCATCGATGACGCCGGTCTCCCAGATCACGTCGTGCGGCGTCTTGCCGCAGGTCTCGTCATACGGCATACGTCCGCAGAAGTAGTGCCACTCGGGCTGGCTGGCCTGCTTGGTGCACACCACGCCGCCCATCTCCGCAATCCAACCGGGAAATCCCAGCACGCGGGCATCTTCCATGATCATGGCGCGGTTGCGGCCGGTGCACGGGATGACGGAGACGCCGGCGCGCGTGAGCTCGACCAACGTCTGAACGAGGTCTGCACAGGGCTCCCCGGCGGAGTTCACCGTGGCCTTGGCGCCCGTGAACATGGTGCCGTCCGCGTCCGTGATGACGTAGCGGACCTTGCGCAGGCGCTCGGCGAGCTCGCCGGTGGGGCGCTCCGGAAACGTGAGATAACCAGCCATGTCCATCCCCCTAGAGCTCGATGCCGCGTGCAGCGGCTGCGTTCTCGAATGCCTTGCCGTCGGGCACCATCGTCTGGAACTCGTCGCCGCGGTGGATGAGCGTCTCATCGCCCTTGCCAAGCAGACAGACGAGCGACGGCTCCTCATAGCCGAGCGCGACGTCGAGGCAGCGGGCGACGGCCTCCTCGCGATCGAGCACGTACTCGTGCGTCACGGGAATGCCATCGGCGAGCGTAGCGCCCTCGGGCACGTTGCCGTCCATCTCGCGGCAGATCTCCTCGTTCGAGTCGTGCGCCGGGTCCTCCTCGGTGGTGACGATGTGGCACGCCCAGCGAGCGGCCTCGCGCGGGAGTTCGACACGGCGCTCGAACGCCTTGCCGCCGGGCGCCCCGATGAGGGCGATGATGCGCCTGCCAGGGAACTCCTCGGTCATGGACGCAAAGAACTTCTGGTAGGAGAGGGTGTTGTGCGCATAGTCGACGACGCAGAGCACCTTGGAATCCGGCTTGCCGATGAGCTCCATGCGGCCGGGAACGCGACAGGCGGCGAGGCCCGCTACGATGGCAGCGTCGCTTACGCCGAGCAGCTTGGCGCAGGCGATGGCGACGAGGGCGTTCTCCACGTTGAAGAGGCCGGGGAAGTTGATGGTGACAGGGAGCTGCCACTCGACGCGCTCGCCGTCTTCCTCGGGGGCATCCGTGCCATGGGCGACGAAGGTGAGCTGGGTGCCCAGGGGCTTGATGTCGGTCGCCCAGATGTCCGGGTAGACCATGTCGCAGCTGCCGCACTCGACGGGATCGGCGCCAGAGGTCGAGACGGTGACGATGCTCTCGACGCCGGCGGCACGCGCCGCGTCGAGGACGCGCTCGAGGTGGGCGGTGCCGAGGTTGATCACGGCGTTGTCGCACTGGGAGAAGATCTTGAGCTTGCTGGCGAAGTAATCCTCGAAGGTGGGGTGCTCGACGGCGGAGATGTGGTCCGCGCCGATGTTGAGGAACGCCGCGACGTCGAGCGAGAGGCCGAGGCTGCGGTCATACTTGAGCGCCTGGCTCGAGATCTCCATCACCATGGCGGAGAGGTCATGCTCGCGGGCGTTGGCGAGGTGGCGCCAGAGGTCGGGTGCCTCGGGCGTGGTGTTGGTGGACTCGATGTCCTCCGCGCCGTCATAGGTGTCGATTGAACCGATGATGCCGCAGGTCTTCTCGCCGTTCTCGGCGTCGATGATGTAGCGCAGCATGTACGCGGTGGTCGACTTGCCCTTGGTTCCCGTGATACCAATCTGGGGGACGTCGAGGTCGGGCCTGCCAAAGGCGGCGGCGGAGACGAGGGCCATGGCGCGGCGCATGTCGCTGGTCACAATCGCGGGTGCGGAAGGCGCGGTGGCAGTGAGCTCCTCGGCGTGGTCCGGGTCGCAGATGTAGGCGACGGCGCCCGTCTCGAGGGCAGAGGTGAGGAAGGCGGGCTTGAAGGCACGTCCCTTGCAGAAGAAGACGTTGCCCTCGTGGACGCAGCGCGAGTCGCAGGCGGCTCCGGTCACATTCGTGTCTGCCTCCTCGGGAATGCCGCTTACGAGAATATCGTTGGCATCGAGCAGGTCGCAGAGCTCGAGCAGGGTGGTGGCGCTGGTCATGAGACGTCTCCTAACGTGCGGCCGGGCTGTGCCGGCGCGTATTCAACATTCCAAGTATACGCGGCGCGCGATGGAGGGACGGTTGTGGGCGAGGTAGAAGGGCGACGAGTGCGGTGAGCCAGGCCGGTCGCGCGCCGTGGGCGTGGCGGGCCGTGCCTCGAGCCGTGCCGCACGCGCGTCGCGGGGAGCGACGGGTCGTGGGCATGCCATGGTGGAGTGAGCCGTGGGCTGTCCTGTGCTACACTTCCCATGCCTGCGGGCGATTGGCGCAGTGGCTAGCGCAGGTGCCTTACACGCACAAGGTCGGGGGTTCGAATCCCTCATCGCCCACCATGTAACCGCAGGCCGGAGGCATTGTCTCCGGCCTTTTTTCATATGCCGCCACCGGCTCCGGATCCCGTCGGTCCCGGTGAGAGGGGAGCGAGTCCATGAGCGTTCTCGATGACGGGTTCGATCCCGCAGCCGTGACGTCGCCTCGCGCGGCCATCGCATCTGAGAACAACAAGCCCATTGGCATCTTTGACTCTGGTATTGGCGGCCTCACCGTTGCCCGCTGCATCGCGTCGCTTCTCCCGGCCGAGTCGATTTACTACGTTGGCGATACCAAACGATGCCCCTATGGCCCGCGTCCCCAGGCGGAGGTTCGCCTATTCGTGCGCCAGGTTGGCCGCTGGCTCGAGCGCCATGACGTCAAGCTCGTCGTCATCGCGTGCAACACCGCCACGGCCGCCGGCCTCGATGTCATCCAGCGCGCGCTCAAGGTTCCGGTCATCGGCGTGATTGAGCCGGGCGCTCGCGCCGCGATTCAGGCCACCCGTTCGCGTCGCGTTGGCGTGCTTGCCACGCAGGGCACGGTCGACTCGGGTGCCTACGAGCGCGCCATCCACAATCTCGATGCCGGCGTGCGCGTCACGCAGAGCGCCGCCGGTTCGTTCGTCGATTTCGTCGAGCGCGAGCTTGCCACGGGCACCTATCTGCACGAGGACTGGATGGATAGCGTTGGCGTCTTCGACACGCCGGAGGTTCGCGAGCTGGCGCGCAGAAACGTCGCCCCGCTTCTGGGCCGCGGTATCGATACGGTCGTTCTTGGCTGCACGCACTTCCCGCTGCTCGCTCACGAGATCTCGAGTGCCCTGGGCCCGGATGTCCGCACCGTGAGCTCGGCGGAGGAAACGGCTCGCGAGGTGGCGGAGATTCTCGGCCGTCGTGGCGAGCTTGCAGATCCTGCCTCGCCCAACCTCGGCGCTGGCGGCGAGCCCAAGTATCGCTTTGCCACCACCTCGGATGACATCACGTCGTTTGCCGTCGCGGGTAAGTTCATCTTTGGGCATTCGCTCGATTCGATCGAGCACATCGAGCTAGACACGCTCGAGTCGCTCGTTGACTAGCAAGGAGACTCTCATGCAGGATTTCACGCAGCGCAGGCCCGAGGGCCGCGCCCTCGACCAGCTGCGCCCCATCACGCTCACGCGTGACGTCATGAAGAACGCCCACGGCTCGTGCCTCGCGGAGTTTGGCGACACGCGCGTCATGTGCACCGCCACGATCGAGGAGGCGTTGCCGGCGTGGCGCAAGGCCAGCCGTAAGGGCTGGCTCACCGCGGAGTACGCGATGCTGCCCGCCTCCACGAGCTCTCGCACGAAGCGCGAGTACAAGGGCCGCAAGGGCCGTTCGATGGAGATCGAGCGCCTTATCGGTCGTAGCCTTCGCGCCGTGTGCGACCTCGACCACCTGGGCGAGTTCACCATCACCGTCGACTGCGACGTTCTTCAGGCGGACGGTGGCACGCGTACCGCGAGCATTACTGGCGGTTGGGTGGCACTGCACGATGCGCTGATGAACTTCGTCGAGCAAGGCAAGATCAAGAGGCTGCCGCTCACGGGCCAGGTCGCCGCCATCAGCATGGGCGTCGTCGCCGGCACGCCGATGCTCGACCTCGATTACCCCGAAGACTCGCATGCCGATGTCGACCTCAACCTCGTGGGGACCGCGGACGGCGGCATCGTCGAGATCCAAGGAACCGGCGAGCGCTCGACCCTTTCTCGCGCCCAGCTCAACGAGCTGCTCGACATGGGAGAGGCCGGTATTAGGCGCCTGTGCGACCTCCAGAACGAGGTCACGGGCTTCACGGCGTAACCCTCGCGCGTCCCGCGCGCTGGGAACCGCTCGCTTGCGCGCCGACAACCGTTCGCTCGCGTGCCGTCCCACCCACCTGCTGCATCTCAGACAAGGAGTAACCATGGCCAAGGTAGACATCGCCACGCTTGATTCCGCAAAGACCGTCGTCGTTGCCACGGGTAACCCCCACAAGGTGACCGAGATCGAGGCCATCCTCGCCCCGCTCATGCCCGGCGTCTCCTTCTACGCGCTCGGCGAGCTCGGCGACTTCCCCGACCCGGTGGAGAACGGGGACACCTTCACGCAGAACGCCATCATCAAGGCTGAGGCCGCGCTCGAGCAGACGGGCTTTGCCGCCGTGGCCGACGACTCCGGCCTCGTCGTCGATGCGTTGTCCGGCGAGCCGGGCATCATGAGCGCGCGCTGGGCTGGCGTCCATGGCGACGACCAGCGCAACAACGAGAAGCTCATGCGCGAGATGGAGAACGTGCCGGAGGAGGAGCGCACCGCGCGCTTCCATTCGAGCGTGGTGCTGATCCAGGCCGATGGCACCGTCATCTGCGGTGAGGGCGACTGCGAGGGCATGATTGGCCGCGAGCCGCGCGGTACCAACGGCTTTGGCTACGACCCGCTCTTCTGGCCCGCCGACACCCCGGGCCGCACCATGGCCGAGCTCGAGCCCGCGGAGAAGAACGCCATCTCCCACCGCGCCCACGCCCTCGCCGATCTCGCCCGCCAGCTCGCCTAGAAAAACCTGCAAAAGGGACAGTCCCTTTTTCAGGTAGCGTTGCAAGAGTTGACAAAGGGACAGTCCCTTTGTCAACTCTTGTGGGCTTTAGCGGCAACTCCTGCCATTCCCCGAATTATTGCTTGAGGCTTGGGACACGTCGGTTCATCATGGAAACGCTTGGGGCAACGCCCCAATCCGCCATGGACGGGCAGGGGCCTCGACGTGGCGCGAAATCCTCATAGCTGCGCGACCTCGCCCTGGTGGCCGCGTCTCACGTTGGTTGCGGCCGACGCGGGCCGCAGGTGGGGCGCAAAGGATAGCACCCCATCCCGTTAGAGAAGGGACGCGCCATGAAGATCATTCACGCCAAGGATTACGAGGACATGAGCCGCAAAGCGGCGAACATCATCGCCGCTCAGGTCATCCTGAAGCCGAACTGCGTGCTCGGCCTCGCCACCGGCACCACGCCCATCGGCACCTACCAGAACCTCGTTGAGGCTTGCAAAAACGGCGACTGCGATTTCTCCGAGGTCAGCACTTACAACCTGGACGAGTACCGCGGCCTCGACCATGATGACCCGCAGAGCTATCACTTCTTCATGCGTGACAACCTGTTCGATCACGTCAACATCGACCTCGCCAACACGCACGTGCCGGATGGCTCCAACCCGGATGCCGCCGCTGCCTGCGCCGAGTACGACAAGATCGTCGCCGAGGCCGGCTATACCGACCTCCAGCTCCTGGGCATTGGCAACAACGGTCACATCGGCTTCAACGAGCCCGATGACCACTTCAGCGCCGGCACCCACTGCGTCGACCTGACGGAGAGCACCATCCAGGCCAACAGCCGCCTCTTCGAGAAGGAGGAGGACGTCCCGCGCCAGGCTTACACCATGGGTACGCAGACCATCATGTACTCCCGCATGATTCTCGTTGTCGCTAACGGTGAGAAGAAGGCCCAGGCTGTTCACGACATGTGCTTCGGTCCGATCGCGCCCAGCTGCCCGGCATCCATCCTGCAGCTTCACCCCAACTGCGTTGTCGTTGCCGATGACGCCGCGCTCTCGATGTGCGAGGGTCTGTACTAGAATCGGTCAAAGCAAGCCGATAAGAGCCAAGTCCGGGCCCGGGGCAGTGCGCCTCGGGCCTTTTTCGTTGCGCGGGATGGGCGCAGGCGGGCAGGCGGGGTTGACAAAGGGACAGTCCCTTTGTCAACTTTCGGCGGCCCACCAGGGGGGATACGTACGAGAGACGGAGCACCATATGGCAATCAAGGCGCTGTTTCTGGACATTGATGGCACGCTCGTCCCGTTCGACGCGCCCGATATGCGCCCTAGTACGAAAGCTGCTCTCGAGGAGGCCCATCGCCGCGGCGTGGCCTCGTTTATCGTGACCGGCCGCTATAAGGACAGCATCGGCATGGACGCGAGCTTCGACTTCGACGGCTATGCCACCGCCAATGGCGAGTACTGCTTCATGGCCTCAGGCGAGGTCATTTCGAGCAAGCCCATGCCCGAGAAGTGCGTGGCCGCCCTGGTGGAGCGTCTTCGCGAGCGTGGCCTCTCCACGTCATTCACGGAGCCGGACGCCCTGTACTTTTGCGGCGACCCGGATGAGCTCGCCCGCTCCCTTCGCTACAAGCCTGGGCACGAGGTCCGCTCGTGGGACGATGTTGACTGCGCGAACGTTCTACAGATCGTGACCGACGTCGCGCCCGAAGCGGACGAGGAGCTCCTCGGCGGCATAGACGGGCTCGAAAACGTGCGCTGGTCCCCCAACTTCCTCGACATCGTCAGCGCGGGCTGCGGCAAGGGCGACGCGATCGACGCCTTCTGCGCGCGCCTGGGCATCACGCCGGCCGAGTGCATGGCCATCGGCGATGGCGGCAATGACGTCCACATGCTGCGCCATGCGGGCATCGGCGTGGCCATGGGCCAGGCAAGCGATGACGTGAAGGCTGCGGCGGACGTAATCGCGCCGTCCGTGGACGAGGATGGCGCGGTCTGGGCAATCCACAAGTATGTGTTGGAGGGCTAGCCGGCGTCGCGCACCGGTCCTGCCGTTAGCTCCCTTGCGAAGCACAAATGAACGGGCCGGGGCGAAATCGTTCGCGCCCCGGCCCGCTCGGCCTTCCCTTTGGCTCGCTACTCGATGACGGTGAGCTCCTTGGGATAGCTGTTCATGACCTCGCAGCCATCCTCCGTGACGATGAGCAGGTCTTCGATGCGCACACCCATCTCGCCCGGCAGATAGATGCCTGGCTCGATGGAGAAGCACTGACCGGCGCGCACGGGCTCGTCGTGAGCCGAGGAGACGTCCCCGGGCTCGTGGTCTTCTAGGCCGATCTGGTGACCCAGGCGGTGCGTGAAGTACTCGCCGTAGCCAGCCTCCTCGATGATGCGGCGGGCGGTGAGATCAATCTCGGCGAACGTCACGCCGGGGCGCACGATGGCCTCGGCGGCCTCGTTGGCGCGACGCACCGTCTCGTAGATCTCGCGGTCGCGTTCGCTGGGCTCGGCGCCAAAGAAGAACGTGCGCGTCATGTCGGAGCAGTACGAGTCGCGCTTGCAGCCCACGTCGAACAGCACGAGGTCGCCACGGTGGAGCTGCGTCTCGTCCGGCTCGTGGTGCGGGTCTGCGGCGTTGGCGCCAAAGCTCACGATCGGCGTGAAACTGTGCTCCTGGGCGCCAAGGCGACGGTACTCGGCGAGAAGGCCGCTCGCGATTTCGTGCTCGGTCACGCCCTCGCGCAGCTGGGAGCGCAGCCACTCCATCGCCTTGTCGTTCGTGGCGGAGGCGGCGCGCATGAGGTCAAGCTCGCTGGCATCCTTGATGGAGCGCGCGAGGTCGACGGCGGGCGAGCCCAGGCGGAACTCGCTCGCGGCGTGGGCATCCATGAGGGGGAGCAGCCAGCGGGCGGCGAGCACCTTGTCGACACCGAGCGGCGAGCTCCCGTCGCAGGTTTCGACGACGAGCGGAATCGGGTCCTCGGTGTCATCGAAGACCTTGATCTCGCAGCCGGTTGCGGTGGCATCCGGGAAGAGGCGGTTACAGAACATGACCGTCTTGACGCCCCCGTCCGTGCGGGCGAGGTAGAGGGCATAGAAGCGCTCGTAGGGGAGGTTCCAGTAGCCAGTGAGGTACCAGATGGACATCGGGTCGGTGACGAGCACCTGGCTCATGCCCATGTCTTCGAGGTTGTCGAGTACGCGACCTGCACGCTCCATGTTCATTCTGCGTTCCTTTCGCCCGGGATGTTGAGGCGTTGATAAGCAGACAGTACGATAACAATTCACATGAATCAGAGTGGCCGCAGTCTACCTTTGTTAACTCCTTCCAAACATGGAGTTATTTCAGGCGGTCAGGATAGAGAGCGTAGCATGGAGAACGAAGTCCCTTCTGTCAACAGGGTTGATGAAATCCGCGAGAAGCTCGAGGGCCTCAAGGGCGAGCGCCTGAAGGTCAAGGCCAACATGGGTCGCTCCCGCATCGTCGAGCGCACCGGCACCCTCGTCCAGGCGCACCCGTCGCTGTTCGTCCTCGAGGTCGAGGAGCGCCGCGGTCGCAAGGCCCGCCAGTCCTACCAGTACGTTGACGTGCTCACCGGTACTGTCGAGCTGTTTGACAGCGAGTCTGGCGAGCGCCTCTTCGACTACGTCGTTGCCGATCTCGAGGAGTAGCGTCCGCTTATGTCGCGGCAGGTCGTCGAGACCCCTTGTAAGGTCAACCTCCATCTTGGCATCCATCACGAGAAGGACGACCGCGGTTATCATCGCGTCGATTCTGTGATGGTGCCGGTGGCGCTTTGTGACACCGTTGTCGTAAGCGATGCTCCTGAGCTCGAGGTTGTTCATGCGCCCGCTCTTGAGGTCGCTCCCGAGAGGACGACGGTCTGGCGTGCGGCGACGCTTCTCGCCGAGGCCCTGGGAGAGCGACCCGAGGTCCGCGTCGAGGTCACGGCGCGCATTCCGGAGAAGGCGGGCCTGGGAGGCTCGTCCGCGGATGCGGGTGCCGTTCTGCGTGCTCTTTGTGAGCGCTGGGGCGTTTCCGTGTGCGACGAGCGTGTTGTGGCCGTGGCGAGGCGCGTCGGCGCCGACGTCGCGTTCTTCCTCGATCCACGCCCGGGCCTGTATCTGGGTGCAGGAGATGTGCTCGAGCGCACCTTCCCGGAGTTCTCGATGCCTGTTGCCCTCGTCATGCCCGCCGTCGGTGGCGTCTCCACCAAGGAGGCGTATGACGAGTTCGATCGTGCGGGCGAGGATCCTGCGAGCTACGAGGTGGTGTGCGAGGCCCTCGCCGCCGGCGATGTTGCCGCGATGGCGGCCAACCTCTTCAACAACCTAGCTCCTGCGGCGTGCCACCTGTGCGGCGATGTCTGGGCAGTGAGTGAGTGGCTTGCCGGGCAGGAGGGCGTCGCGGCGTCCATGGTGACGGGCTCTGGTGCGTGTTCGTTCGCGATCTGCGAGAGCGGGGACGCGGCGGAGCGCATTGCCGAAGCCGTGCGAGAGCATCATGGTTGGCGAGCGTGGGCTGCTGTCGCCGGTGGAGCGGAGTAGCTTTTCGGCTCATAAATCGCTCATTTAATCCCGTTGAAATTTCTCGGTTGCATCAAGCGCACAGTGTGCTAAACTTCTCTCTCGCATCGGGTTGTGGCTCAGTTTGGTAGAGCACCGCGTTCGGGACGCGGGGGTCGCTGGTTCGAATCCAGTCAACCCGACCACGAAATTGCAGGCCAGGGGCTTCGGCTCCTGGCTTTTTTGTTTGCGTTTGCCTTTTTGCGTTCGCCTCAATGTGAGAGCGCCGTGCTTGCTCTGATACGAGAGCGAGCCTGGTGAGTCTGTTATCTCGCGCGCTCTTGTCGTTCGCCCTACCGTGCCCCGCTGCACCCCTGTGTCAGCGCCTCGTCGCGAGCACCCGTCGCGAGGGGCCCGCTACACGCGTGTGCTCGCCGTGCTCCCTACCTCGCGCCACCGCGCCACTCGAATCCGGCAAGTCTCTCGCAGCCGGCGGCCACAAGGTCCACGTCGCTTGCGACGAGCGTGTTGTTGCCGGGCTTCGTGGGCTCCTCTGCCGCCTCGGGGATGAGCCACACGTGCGCGAAGCCTGCGGCGAAGGCGTCGCAGGTCTCCTCCAGCGGACGCGCCTTGCGCCCCTCGAGCGGAAGTCTCAGCGTCGCAAGGTAGGTGCCGCCCTCGCTCAGGTGGTCGCGCACGACGCGGACACCCTCCTCCCCGGTCAGCGGACCAAGCGGCTTCGAGCCGGAGAACGCCTCGTTGATGATGAGGTCGAAACCCTCCTCCTGCGACTTCAGCCAGCTCCAGCCGTCCTCGACGGCGAGTTCGAAGCGCCCATCCTCCCCATGCTCTCGCTCGAGGCGATCGAGGCCAAAGCTCTCGCGTGCAATCTCGACGATCTTGGGGTCAATCTCCGCCACGCTCACGCGGACAGGAGGGAGATGGTCCACGAGCCATTTGGGCATCGAGAACCCACCGCCGCCAACGACCGCCACGCGGCGCAGGCGCGGCAACTCGGAGATGATGCGAGCCTGTTCGCGCTGGTAGGAGACGGGAAGTTCGCTCCAAAGCTCATCCGTGGCATAGGCGACGCTCTGGAAGGCCCCATTGACATTAAGCATGCGCACGGGAGTGCCGTCCGCATCTTCCGTGTCGAAGATGAACGTCACGCCAAAGCGCGTGCGCCTCACGGTGACGCCGCGCCACGCAAGCAGACGCATGCAGAGGAGGTGGATGAGGAAGCCGGCAATCGTGAGGGCGATGAAGACGATGAGGGCGGTGGGCATGGGTCTCCGACGGATCTGGGGATTGGCGCGCTGCCAAAGTGGGTACACGCCAATCAACGTGGAAATTGCGGGCACGAACGCGCATTGTCTAAGTAGTCGCTGCGGAATCGCGTCGGGGCTAGTATACTTTCACAGTTGCACGGTTCCACTGGAACCGCCTTGCTTGCAGACCACGCCACAAAGGCTGTCGTTGAGAGGAACCACACATGATTTTTGGTCTTGGTATGCCCGAGCTGATCGTCATCCTGGCCGTCGTCCTGGTGATCTTTGGCCCGAAGAACCTCCCGAAGCTCGGCAAGTCCCTTGGCAAGACCGCCAAGAGCATCCGCGAGGGCATGGACGAGGCCGAGGCTGAGGCCGGCAAGGACAAGGCTACCGAGGCTGCCGATGTCGTCGTTGAGAAGCCCGCTGACGCTGAGGATGCTGACGTCGATGCTGACGACGGCAAGTTCTGCGGTGCTTGCGGCGCCAAGAACCCGGCGGACAACAAGTTCTGCAAGAGCTGCGGTGCCAAGCTCGACTAACTAGTTTCTTTTAGGCTCGCGTGTGTAGGCATGCGAGCCTTCGCACCACTGTACCAACCGCCCTTCGGCAAGAAAGCGAACCATGGCTGAGAACGAGATTATCCTTACCCCCGAAGGCCGCCAGAAGCTCCTCGAAGAGCTCGCTTGGCGTGAGGGAGACCACGACGCTGAGATCATCGAGCGCATCAAGGTCGCTCGCGACTTCGGCGACCTCTCCGAGAACTCCGAGTACGATGACGCCAAGGAGGAGCAGTCCAAGAACGCCTCCCGCATCGCCGAGATCCGCAAGATTCTTTCGACCGCTAAGGTCTCTGAGAACGCCGGTCACGTTCTCGCCGTCTCCATCGGCTGCACCGTCGAGATTCAGGAGGCTGGCAAGGATAAGAAGGCCGCCTTCACCATCGTTGGCACCACCGAGACCAACTCTCTCGAGCACAAGATCTCGAACGAGAGCCCGGTGGGCTCTGCGCTGATGGGTCGCGCCAAGGGCGATGTCGTCGAGGTCACCAGCCCCACTGGCATCACGCGCTCCTACACGATCACCAAAATCTCGCGCTAGGGCGAGTGGTCGCACGGGCAGATGCCCGAGCCTAGTACGTAGCCGCCCCTTCCGTGCCCGTCGCGGGAGGGGCGTTTTGTTTGTTGCAGCCAGCCGGCACCCTGTGTCCGGCGAGTGCCTGCGCAGAAGAGCGTGGGCAGAAGGAGACAAGAGCATGTCTGACGAGACCAAGAACGTGGCCGCCGAGCCCGCCGCTACCGACGAACGCGCGATGCGCATCACGCGTAGGCAGGCCATCATCGATGCCGGTGGCGATCCGTACCCTGAACACTGCGACGTAACCGCTCACGTCGCGGACCTTCTCGAGCGTTACGATCAACTCGAGGCCGAGGGTGAGGACGACACTGTCTGGACCGTCGCCGGCCGCATCCGCGCCAAGCGTGGCCAGGGCAAGGTCGCCTTCGTCGTCCTCCAGGATGCCACTGCTCGCATGCAGCTCTTCTGCCGCATCGATAACCTGGGCGAGGAGGGTATGGCCGCCATTCGTCAGTTCGACCTTGGCGATATCGTCGAGGCTACCGGCAACGTGGTCCGCACCCGTCGCGGCGAGCTTTCGCTTTCGCCCAAGTCGGTGCGTCTGCTCAGCAAGTCCGTCCGCCCGCTGCCCGAGAAGTTCCATGGTCTCTCTGACAAGGAGACCCGCTATCGTCAGCGTTACGTCGACCTCATCGTGAACGACGACGTCCGCGAGACCTTCCGCAAGCGCTCCGCCATCGTCTCCGCCTTCCGTCGCTACATGGAGGCCGATGAGTACATGGAGGTGGAGACCCCCATCCTCCAGACCATCCAGGGCGGTGCCACGGCCAAGCCGTTCATCACGCACTTCAACGCCCTCAACCAGGAGTGCTTCCTGCGCATCGCGACCGAGCTCCCGCTGAAGCGCCTGCTTGTGGGCGGTTTCGAGCGCGTGTACGAGATTGGCCGTATCTTCCGCAACGAGGGCATGGACCAGACTCACAACCCCGAGTTCACCACGATGGAGGCCTATCGCGCCTACTCTGACCTCGAGGGCATGAAGGAGCTTGCCGAGGGCGTCATCAAGGCCGCGAACGCTGCCATCGGCAACCCCGAGCAAATCGATTACCAGGGCACCACGATTGACCTCTCCGGCACCTGGCCCTCCATCCCGATGACGAAGGTCGTCTCCAATGCCCTTGGTGAGGATGTCGACCTCGACACCCCGATCGAGCACCTACGCGAGCTCTGCGCTGCCAACAAGATCGAGACCAAGCCCGAGTGGGGCACTGGCAAGCTCATTGCCGAGCTCTACGACGAGATTGGCGAGCCCTCGCTCGTGAACCCGACGTTCGTCGTGGACTATCCCGTCGAGGTGAGCCCGCTTGCCAAGCGCTACGACGACGAGCCGCGCCTCACGCACCGCTTCGAGCTCGTCATTGCCGGTCACGAGTACGCCAATGCGTTCTCCGAGCTCAATGACCCGATTGACCAGGCGGAGCGCTTCCGTGCCGAGATTGCCGAGCGTGATTCCGGCGACGACGAGGCCATGCAGTTCGACGCCGATTACGTGCGCGCCCTCGAGTATGGCATGCCTCCGGCGGGCGGCATCGGCATCGGCATCGACCGCGTGGTCATGCTGCTCACCAACCAGCCGTCCATCCGCGACGTCCTCCTCTTCCCGCACATGAAGCCCGAGAAGGGTGCCAAGAACGGCGCTGCCGAGGCCAAGGCCGCAGAGCTGGCAGCCGCTGCCGAGGCCGAGCCCATCGACTTCTCCAAGGTGAAGGTCGAGCCGCTGTTCGAGGACTTCGTCGACTTCGAGACCTTTAGCAGGTCTGATTTCCGTGTTGTGAAGGTCAAGGAGTGCGACGCCGTGAAGAAGAGCAAGAAGCTCCTGCGCTTCGTGCTCGATGACGGCTCTGGCACCGATCGCGTGATCCTCTCCGGCATTCACGGGTATTACGAGCCCGAGGAGCTGGTGGGCAAGACGCTCATCGCGATTACCAACCTGCCCCCGCGCAAGATGATGGGCATCGACTCCTGCGGCATGCTCATCTCCGCCGTTCACGAGGAGGATGGCACGGAGTGCCTCAACCTCCTCATGGTGAGCGACCGCATTCCCGCCGGCGCCAAGCTGTGCTAGGATCGTCGCCGCGCTGAGCGCGCGATGCCACAGCGTGCTTCCGAGCCCGTCGTTGCCTCTCGGCAGTGGCGGGCTTTTTGCTGCGGCGCGATGCTGTGATATCGCGGGTGATTTGTGATTCATAGCATGTTTTGAGCCCGTCGTTGCCCTTTCGGCAGTGGCGGGCTCTTTGCTGCTCTGTGGTGCCGATGCGCGGGATTGGCCGTGGGCCGATATGATGCGTCTCACGAGTCGTAGACGTTGCAAATCGGCATGCGCATGCGTCTTAAGCGTGTCGTTGCACAGGGGGATTGCTCATGTGCTGTCATCGAGAGTAATGCCTCGCGAACTTTCAGCTATGTAAAGTGGTACTGTTGCGTGCGGAAAACGGGCAGGAGTGACCCCAGCCGAGCCACCCCTTTGACTGGGAGGTTGCCCATGACTAGGCGCGAAGATGAATGCGAGTCTGAGGCGGAACGGGTGTTTACGCGAGCATCCGAGGCGGAGCACGGGGTCGCACGAGAGCGTGACGCAGAACGCGAAGCCGTGAGCGACGCGGAACGCGAGGTCGTGCGCGAAGCGGCTCTCGAGGGCATCAACATGTTCGACGGGGCGGATGATGCTGACGAGGACGACGTCCCAGGGCATCGAGACCTTGAGCCTCTAGACGACTTCGACATTATCGATGACGAGCCAGATGCTGCGACGGCGCGCCCTGCTACCGCGAGGACGGTCAAGCATACAAGGTCCATACAGTCTCCAGTCGTCCATCACCACGGTGTTCGAACAAACGCTCTGCATATGAAAACGGTTTGGAAGGACGTTGTCGAGGCGGGCGACGAGCTTGCAGTGAAGGCGCCAATTGCTGATAAGTCCACGATCGTGTGTCGTACGGGCATGCTTATGCTCGCGAGCGGCACGGGTGCCTGGCGTGTGCGTGACACGATGAACCGTGTCGCCGCCGTGCTTGGCATCACGATTCACGTCGACCTATCGCTTCTCTCCTTCGAGTGCACATGCATCGAGGGGCATCACATCTTCAATGAGGTTGTGAGCCTGTCTTCCGCCGGCGTTAATACGCATCGCATCTGGATGATGGAGAGCTTTCTTCGCGAAATCGAGACGTATGGACGTAACTTTACGGTTCATGAGTACCACCAGATGCTAGAAGACGTCGAGCACGCGAGGCCAGACTATCGCCCCTGGCAACAGGGGCTCGCTGCGGGCGCTGCCTGTGGCGCCTTCGTGTTTCTGCTCGGCGGCGGCCCTGTCGAGATGCTGTGTGCGCTCGTGGGCGCAGGCATTGGTAACTTTGTGCGCTCGAACATGCTTGCCAAACGCCTCGGGCAGTTCAGTTCGCTTGCGGTGGGAGTTGCCGTTGCATGCGTGTCATATCTTTTTGCCCTGCTCGCGCTTAGTGGTTTCGACCCGACTGCGATGGCACATAAGGAAGGCTACATCGGGGCGATGCTCTTTGTAATTCCGGGGTTCCCGCTTATCACCGCCGGACTCGACATCTCGAAGCTCGACATGCGTAGTGGTATGGAACGTTTGGCGTATGCCGTCTCGATTATCGTGGTTGCCACACTTGTGGGCTGGATGGTGGCGGAGTGCGTCGGCCTTTCTCCTGATGATTTTGCTCCGCAAGGTCTTGGGATGTTCCAGCTCACAGCGCTACGCATGGCGATGAGCTTCGTGGGAGTCTTCGGCTTCTCCGTGATGTTCAACAGCCCAATACGAATGGCTGCGACTGCGGGTTGCATCGGTGCGGTGTCGAATACAATCCGCTTGTCCCTCGTAGACCTGAACGTACTCGTTCCATCGCTTGGCCTGGCCACTGGCGTTCCGCCTGAGGCGGCTGCTTTTCTCGGGGCTCTCATCTCGGGACTTTTAGCAAGCGGCGTTGAGGAAGTTCTGACGTTTCCGCGCATCGCGCTTACGGTGCCCTCGATTGTCATCATGGTGCCGGGCCTTTATCTGTATCGAGCGATGTACTACATGTGCATCTTCGACACGGTGGATATGCTTGGCTGGCTCGTTCGCGCAATTCTTATCGTGACCTTTTTGCCTCTTGGCCTTGGAATTGCGCGCACCCTCACGGATTCTCGCTGGCGCCATACGTCATAAGACCAATTGTCGGGTGGTGTCGGGTGGTGTTAGCCGAACGAAGCGTTGGCACTGCGTGGGCACCGCCCATAGGCGAGTGATATAGACGTCGCGGTTTTGCCTACCCGGCTCGAGGGTATAAGCTAACAACGTGCCCGTGCTGCCATGAGGCCGCATGGGCACGTTGGTTTTGCAGGAAGAACGACCGAGGGGGAACCTTCGCATGTTCGACAAGTTCACAGACAAGGCCCGCAAGGTCATGAGCCTCGCTCAAGAAGAGGCTCGTACCCTGGGGCAGATGTACGTTGGCACGGAGCACCTGCTTCTCGCCCTCATCAAGGAGGGGGAGGGCATTGCCGCCCAAGCCCTCGCCCAGCTCGACGTTACGTATGACGAGGCGCTCGAGGCCGTGCGTCAGGTCACGGATCGTGCGTATGAGCCCGTGCCTGGCGGTCACATCCCGTTCACGCCGCGCGCCAAGCGCGTACTCGAGGGCGCCTATCGCGAGACCATGAGCCGCGGCGCCACCTACATCTCAACCGAACACCTGCTGCTTGGCATCGTGCGCGAGGGCAACGGCGTGGCGATGGAGACGCTGAGCCGCCTTGGCATCTCGGGCGATGCTGTCCGCAATGCCGTCAACGAGCTCATCGAGAAGAACACTCCGGCTGATGACGCATCATCGCAGGCACAGGAGGTCCGCATTGGCCCGGATGGCGTGTCCGTCGGCCCGGCGCGCACCAGCCCCTCCTCGAGCGATGACGCCTCAATGCTCGAGAAGTACGGTCGCAACCTCACGGCGCTCGCCGCGGAGGGCAAGCTTGACCCGGTCATCGGCCGCGATCGCGAGATCGAGCGCGTGATGCAGGTGCTCGCGCGTCGTCAGAAGAACAACCCGCTCATTCTCGGCGATCCGGGCGTCGGCAAGACTGCCATCGTCGAGGGCCTGGCGCAGCTCGTCGCGGCCGGCACCGTGCCCGACATGCTCCGCGGCAAGCAGATCTGGACGCTCGACGTCTCCGCCCTCGTCGCCGGCTCCAAGTACCGCGGCGAGTTCGAGGACCGCCTCAAGAAGGTCATTGCCGAGGTCGAAAAGGACGGCAAGGTCATCCTCTTCATCGACGAGATGCACACCATCATCGGCGCGGGCTCTGCGGAGGGATCCATCGATGCGGCGAGCATCCTGAAGCCACCGCTGTCCCGCGGCGAGATCCAGGTCATCGGCGCCACCACGGCAGAGGAGTACCGCAAGCACATCGAGAAGGACTCCGCGCTCGAGCGCCGCTTCCAGCCGGTGAACATCAACGAGCCTAGCCCAGAGGATACGATCAAGATCATCCAGGGCCTCCAGGCGTCCTATGAGGCGCACCACCACGTGCGCTACACGCCCGAAGCGGTGGTTGCTGCAGTCACGCTCTCGAACCGCTATGTGCAGGACCGCTTCCTGCCTGACAAGGCTATTGATGTCCTCGACGAGGCAGGCGCTCGCACGCGCGTTCACAACATGACGCTCCCGCCGGAGATCGCCGAGGTGGACGAGGACCTCACTCGTGTCCGTGCTGACAAGAAGGCTGCCGCTGACAGGCAGGAGTTCGAGGACGCCGCTCGCCTGCGCGACCGCGAGAAGGAGCTTCTCGCTCGTCGTGTCGAGCTCGAGGACGCATGGCACAAGCGCATGGACGCCAACGTCGTAACCGTCGATGAGGCCGCCATCGCAGACGTCGTCTCCTCGATCACGGGTGTGCCCGTCTCGAACCTCTCCGAGGCCGAGGCATCGAAGCTCCTTCGCAGCGAAAGCGTTCTCCACCAGCGTGTCATTGGCCAGGAGGAGGCCGTGAGCGCCGTTGCCCGTGCCATCCGTCGTAGCCGCTCGCCGCTCAAGGACCCGCGTCGTCCTGGTGGTTCGTTCATCTTCCTGGGTCCCTCGGGCGTGGGCAAGACCGAGCTCGCCAAGTCGCTCGCGGAGTTCCTCTTTGGTTCCGAGGACGCGCTCATCACCTTCGACATGAGCGAGTACATGGAGAAGTTCGCCGTGAGCAAGCTCGTGGGCGCGCCTCCGGGATATGTGGGCTATGACGAGGGCGGCGAGCTCACCAAAGCCGTCCGTCGCAGGCCCTACTCCGTCGTGCTGTTTGACGAGATCGAGAAGGCTCACCCCGATGTCTTCAACATCCTGCTGCAGATTCTCGACGAAGGCCGCCTGACTGATGGCCAGGGTCGCAAGGTTGACTTCTCCAACACCGTCATCATCATGACGAGCAACGCCGGTGCGCGCGAAATCGCCAAGCCGAGCTCTATGGGCTTTGGCGCGAATGCGGGCGCCCTCTCCGACGCGGAGATCAAGAGCCGTGCGATGGGCGAGCTCAAGAAGCTCTTCCGTCCGGAGTTCCTGAACCGTGTCGATGAGATTGTGGTCTTCAAGTCGCTTACGAACGCCGAGATTCGCGGCATCGTCGACCTCATGATCGCGGACCTGCGCAACCGCCTCATCGGCAATGGCATGTCCATCGAGCTCACGGACGCTGCAAAGGATCTGCTCGCCAAGGAGGGTACCGATCCCATCTATGGCGCCCGTCCGCTGCGTCGCGCAATCCAGACGCTCATCGAGGACCCACTTGCGGAGAGTCTGCTCGAGGGAGGCTGGGTTCCGGGTGATATCGTGCTCGTCGACGTTGGGGAGGACGGTAAGCTCTCCTTCACCAAGACGAAGGGCGAGATTCCCGAGCGCACGGAGCGCGAGCACCTTGCCTCGCGCGAGCTTCCTGGTGCGGGTTGGGGCGCCCCTACGGGCGGCCCGTCCTCGCCTGCGAGCGGTTCGGGCCTGGCTGCCGCGGGCAACTAGCGCGGGCAACTAGCTCGGGCGTGCCTGTGCGACTACGTGCCGCGAGCAGTGGGCGCAGGCGTCGCGGATGGCGACAACTAACGAGACGAATGCGGGGCGTCGGCCATATGACCGGCGCCCCGTTTGTTTGGGTTGCGATATGTGATAGCCTGCCGCGCGGCGCGTCCTGTATGGTACTCCAGCGCGCAACTCGCGCGGCGCGGTGTGCCACGGCTGCTTCGCGCCGGCGGCCGTGCGCCCCCGGGCGCTACTGGTAGCGCAGCGCCTCTACCGGGTCGAGGCGGGCAGCGCGACGTGCCGGGTAGTAGCCGAACACGAGGCCGATGAACACGCACACGCCAGTGGCAAAACCAACGGCGCTGAGCGAGATGGCCGGTACGAGCATCGCGCTACCGGAGCCGCCTATCTCTGCGACGAGCCCGGTTGAGCTGGCGATCCATGCGAGTGCCCATGAGCCTGCGTAGCCCGCGATGATGCCGATGATTCCGCCAGCCAGGCTGATGGCAATGGACTCCGCGAGGAACTGCGCCGTGATGTCCGTGCGCGTGGCGCCGAGGGCGCAGCGAAGGCCGATCTCGCGGATACGCTCCGTCACGTTGGTGAGCATCATGTTCATGATGCCAATGCCGCCTACCAGCAACGATATGCTCGCGATGGAGCCAGCGATGAGCGCGAAGGAGTTCATGAAGTTATCCAGTGCCTCGATGCTCTCCTTCATGGAGTAGACGTAGATCATGTCCTCGATGTCTTCATCGGCGATGTGCTGGATGCGTGCGACCTGTGCCTTCGTCTTCTCGACGAGGGCGTTCATATCGACACCCTCCTTCGCGAAGCCAACGACCTCGTGAAGCGCGCTCGAGTCTGCACCTAGGCGCGCCTGTACGCACTTGAGTGGCACCCATGCGAAACCGCTTCCGTCGCCCATCGAGGTCATCGAGCTCTGGCTCGTGACTCCCACGATGGTATAGGAGGAGTTCTGGATCTTGATGGTCTTGCCGGCGAAGTCGGCCTCGGGATTGCCAAAGAGCTGGCGCATGACGTCGGGCGTGACGATGCAGACCTGAGCGCCGCGGCTCTCCTCGTCTGCCGTCCACGTGCGTCCCCTCGCGGGTTTGATGCCGGTGGCGGTTAGATAATCGTTATCACCACCGGATATCTGCATGTATATGGAGCCCTTGTCTGTCGTCACGTCTGTCGCCGTCGAGGCGCCGCCGGCGATGAATTCGTACTCGGGGATTGTCTGCTCGAGCGTGTCGATGTTCGACTTCGTGAGGCCGTAGGGTGCGTAGATGGAGACACGCCGTGCGGCGTCGAGGCCGAGTTCTCCAACGAGCGAGTTGCGGACTCCTCCGATGAGCGAGGTCATGGCGATGACGGCGGCGATGCCAATCACGATGCCGAGGACCGTGAGGAGACTCCGCCCTCGGTTGGCGTCAAGCGCGCTCGTTGTCTCGGTTGCGAGGTCGCGGGGCGTCATCTCTTACACCTCCGGAATGCGGTTGGGGAGCGACGTGGCGCTGCCTGGGTCGGGCGTCGTAACGCGCTGGAGGCGTGTTGCGGCGGCGGCTTCAGCGCTCGCGAGTGTCCCGAGCGTGCCACCGACGCGCCCGCCGCCCGCGAAGGCGCCGTCTGCAAGGCGCCCGTCGAGGATGTGCAGGGCGCGGTCCGCACGTGCGGCGACGTTTGGGTCGTGCGTGATGAGGACGATGGTCTTACCGCGGTCGCGAAGGCGCTCGAAGGTCTGCATGACCATCTCGCCAGTGGCGGAGTCGAGGTTGCCGGTGGGCTCATCCGCGAGGATGATCGCCGGGTCGCTGACGAGGGCGCGTGCGATGGCGACGCGTTGCATCTGTCCGCCGGAGAGCTCGTTGGTCAGGTGGTCGAAGTGGTCCGGCGCGATGTCGACGGCCGTGAGCGCGCGAATCGCGCGTGGTTCGCGTTCGCGACGGTCTACCTCGGCATAGGCGAGCGGCAACATGACGTTGCGCAGCACCGTGGCACGCGGTAGGAGGTTGAAGCTCTGAAACACGAAGCCGATGCGCCTGCCACGCACGAAGGAGAGGTCGTCGTCAGAGAGGGTCGAGATGTCGACTCCCTCGAGGCGATACGTGCCCGTGGTGGGCGTGTCGAGCAGGCCGAGAATGTTCATGAGGGTCGACTTGCCCGAGCCCGAGGGTCCCATGATGGCGACGAACTCGCCCTTGTTGACCGTGAGGGACACTCCGCGAAGAACGTGGTTGAAGCCGGCACCCGTCTCGAAGATGCGGTGGATGTTCTTGACGTCGATGACGGGCATGGTTATCGCGCCACAGTCGTCTCGCCCTCGACGGATGCGTCGAGGGAGCTTTCGGAGGCGTCGCCGGAGGCAACGTCTGCGGCGTTTCCGGCAACGTCGCCCATGGTGCCGGCATCAATATCGTCTATGGTCGCGGCTTCCATGCCGGAGATGATGACGAGGTCGCCGTCGCGGATCGCGCCCTCCGTGGGCTTGATGGCGGTCTCTGAGCCGTTGTCGCCAAGAATCTCGACGTGGACGGTGTGCGCGGCATGGGTCTTCTCGTCATCCTCGACGTAAACGACGCCGGTTCCATCGCCGAAGTCCGTTACGGCGGCGGAGGGAACGATGAGGGCGGAGTCTATGGAGTTCGTGATGATGGAGACGTCTGCCGTCATGCCGGGTTTGAGGCGCGGGTCTGGCGTGGGGATGACGAGCTCGACGGCGTAGGTGGCACCGCTGCCTCCACCATAGCCGTAGCCACCACCATCGTTGCCGCTGGAGGTCGAGGCAATGGACTTGACGGTCGCGGAGAGCGTGAGGTCTGGAACGGCGGAGAAGGTGACGTTCGCGGTCTGGTCAAGGGAAAGCTTGTTGATGTCGACCTCACTGATCTGGAGCGTGACGTTCATCTGGGAGAGATTGGCGACCAGGCAAAGCGAGCCGGTGCCCTGGGTGCCCGCGCTAGCGACCGCCTGGCCCACGGTAGCGCCTGGCTGGGCGTTGAGCTCGACGATGGTGCCGTCGATGGGGGACTTAACGGTGCGCTGCTCAGCGCGCTCGACTGCCTGGTTGTACGCGTCGCTTGCTGCCTCGAGCGAGATCTGGGCGGACTCGGGAGCGCGCTGGGCCTCGGTGAGCGCATTGCGGGCGCTCTTGAGCTCGGCCTGGGCTTCTTCGAGGGCCGCCTGCAAATCCGTGTCGCCAGGATTCGCGTTCAGCAGATTCTGCGCCTTGCCGACGGCCTCCTCCGCGGCACTGACGGTCTGCTTCGCCTGCTCGACCCCTTGGTTTGCCTCGTCAACGCCTTGCTTGGCGGTGCGAACGCCACGTCCTGCCTCGTTGATGGCGCGGTCAAGGTCATCGTTCTTGATGGTGAAGAGGACGTCGCCCGCCTTGACCGTCTGTCCGGCAACGACGTTGACGGAGTCAATCGTGCCGTCGATCTGGGGCTGAACCACATACGAGGAGGAGGGCTTGATGGAGCCGGATCCGGTGACCTCAGTCGTGAAGGGGCCGGTGTAGGCAGGGGTGGTGACGACCTGGATGCTGTCATCCGGTTTGTTTGCCGTGACGGCGCGGAAGACGAAGAAACCCGCGACGAGTGCGGCGATGATGCCAACGACGACGCCCCTCCTGATCAGCTTCTTGCGGCGACGCTCGGCACGCATGCGCTTCAGCTGCTCGTAGGCCTCGCGCTCCTCGGGATCGAGGTCTGCCAGGGGGTCATTGGGATCAGGGGCAGCGAGAGGGTTGGGGGAGATGACGTCCAGCTTCTGGGTCTCCTGCTCATGGTTGCCGGGTTGCATGTGGCCTCCGTGGGGATCGGGGTCATTTTGGGCAGCGTGCAATCCAGGCAAGCATATCGGACAGTGCTTGGCCTGATGCTAAGAACTCGACAGGTGACAGATATGTAAGGGAAAAGGCTCGAGACCCAATCGTTGAACGGATCTCGAGCCTTAATGTCGATGGCAGAAGAGCTATGTGTGGCAGTGCCTTATCTGCTAGGAAAGCGCCGCGCAGAGCGTGTCGACAAGCGAGACGGCGAGCATCTGGGCGTCGTTGATGGTGAAGGAGCCGTCGAAATTGGGGTCTGCGGGCAGCTCGATACGAACCACGGGAGGCTTGGTGCGCGAACTCTCAAGGGCCGTGCGCAGGCGCAGGGCGAGGTCGCCGTCGTCTGCCATAGTCACGTTGGCGACGGAGGAGACAGCGGGGCGCGGCGTCACGGCAAGGACGATAACGGCGCGGTCGGTCGGGAGGGCGTCGGCGGTCGAGTCGACGAGGCGAAGACCGGTGTCATCGGACATGGCGCGAGCGATGTTCCAGATGCGGCCGGCGACATTGCGCGAGATCGGGTCTTCGGCGGTGAGTGCAACGGCGACCTCATCGAGAACGAGCGCGGCACGGGCGAAGCTCATGCCGCTCATGGGATGAGGACCCTGAGCGGGCTTACCGGCCCAGACGTGACGAAGGCGTTCGATGGCGTCGAAGGTGTCAGCGAAGGCGATGCCGTCTGCGAGCATGCCAACGTTCTCCTGGAAGAGCTTGACGGCACCCTCCGTGTGGGGCCCATAGTAGCCATCGGCCTCGCCACAGGAGAAGCCGAGGACGTTGAGCGCGTTCTGCAGACAGCGGACATCGTTGCCGTGGAAGTTGGGGAGACGCAGGTAGAGGGTGCGATCACCCATCTGGTAGCACTCGTCGACGAGGACGGACCAGCAGGGCAGGTCAACTTCCGCCGAGATGGACAGGCCGTGTTCGATGCGGAAGCGAGCCACGGCGTTTGCGGTGGACGAGCCAAACTCGGATGCGGAGCGCTCCGCCTCGTCAATCTCGTAGTCGAGCGATGCCAGGCGATCCTGGACGTCCTCGACCATCGAGCCGGTCATGCCCTCGCGAATCGGATCCATCAAAGTACTCCTTGTGTGCCTGCGCGGCCGCCTGGGGGAGCGCCGCGCCTCTAGATATCTCGTGGGCCCCGTGGGCCCTGTTCTTGCTCGCGGCTAGGCCGCGCGCTCTACAAAGAAGTCTGCCATAGAGCAGAGTAGGTCGCGAGCCCCAAACGTAATGTGGCCCTTTTCCGCCGCCTCTGCTGCCAGGCGCTTGGTCTCCTCCGCACCCTTCTCGGCGAGCGAGCGGCAATGCTCGATGCCGCCACCCGCTTCGATGAGCTCAACGGCGCGTGCGAGGTCATCGGGCGCGGTCACGCTTGCGGTCAGGAGCGACACGAGCTCGTCGCGCTCTGCGGTGCCAAGGTTTTCGAGCGCGTGGACCACGGCGAGCGTGCGCTTGCCCTCCGTGATGTCGCTCCTGAAGTCCTTGCCTTGGGCGTCTGCGTCGCCGACGAGGTTCAGCAGGTCATCCTGTAGCTGGAAGGCGACGCCGGCCTCGATGCCAATCGCGTAGAGTTCGCGTGCGACGTCCTCGCTGGCACCACCGGCGATGGCGCCGAGGTAGAGCGGGTAGGCGGCCGTGTAGTAGGCCGTCTTGCTCGTGACCATGAAAGTGTAGTCCGCGCTCGTGATGTCCCAGCGCCCGTCGCGTGCCCAACCGAGGTCGAGCGCCTGTCCCTCGAGGGTGTGGCGCTCCATCGTGGCGAGGCTGCGTAGAAGCGACAGCTTGGTGGGCGCGTCAAGCGCGGCGTCCTCCATGACAACCTCGAACACCTGCGTGAGGGCGAGGTCTCCCATGTTGATGGCGACGCCCGTTCCCTCCGTGACGTAGAGGCACGGCTCGCCGCGGCGGAGCTCGGACTCGTCCGCGATGTCGTCGTGGACGAGCGCGGCGCTCTGGAAGAGCTCGATGGCAATGCCGGCGGAGAGGGCGCGCTCTGGCGCGGCGCCTACGGCCTCGGCGCCGAGCAGGCAGAGGACCGGCCTCACGCGCTTGCCTCCGCCCGAGGTGAAGTGGGCGAGGGGCGCGTAGAGGTAGCGGCTGAGGTCTGCCGTCGCGCAGGAGGTGCCGTCAAGCGGGGTTGCCGCGACGCGGGAGAGCGCCTGCTCCACGAGGGGCAGGCGCTCCTTCAGATATCCGGGGAAGGTGTTGCTCACGCGGCCGTCCTAGCCCTCGTAGCCGTTGGGGTTCTTGGACTGCCAGTTCCAGGAGTCGCGGCACATGTCGTCGATGTCGTACTTGGCCTCCCAGCCCATCTCGGCCTTGGCCTTGGAGCAGTCCGCGTAGTTCGAGGTGACGTCGCCGGGGCGGCGCGGGTCGATGACGTAGGGGATGTCCTTGCCGCAGGCGCGGGAGAAGGCCTTGATGATCTCGAGCACAGAGGTGCCCTTGCCGGTGCCGAGGTTGAAGATCTCGACGCCGGTCTTGCCGTTCATCCAGGCGAGGGCGGCAGCGTGGCCGGTGGCGAGATCGCAGACGTGGATGTAGTCGCGGACGCCGGTGCCGTCGGGCGTGTCGTAGTCATCGCCGAAGACGTGGACGGCCTCGCGCTTGCCGATGGCGGTCTGCGCGACGTAGGGCACGAGGTTGTTGGGAATGCCCTTGGGGTCCTCGCCCATGAGCCCGGAGGGGTGGGCTCCGATGGGGTTGAAGTAGCGGAGAAGGACGACGTTCCACTCGGGGTCAGCGGTGTGGAGGTCGGTCAGGATCTGCTCAATCATCCACTTGGTCCAACCATAGGGGTTGGTGGCGTTCTTCTTGGGGCTGGCCTCGGTGAGGGGCAGGGAGTCCGGGTCGCCGTAGACGGTGGCGGAGCTGGAGAAGATGATGGACTTGCAGCCGTGCTCGCGCATGACGTCGACGAGCGTGAGCGTGTTGCCGAGGTTGTTTGAGTAGTACTCGATCGGCTTGGAGACGGACTCACCCACGGCCTTGAAGCCGGCGAAGTGGATGACGCGGTCGATCGTGTGGGTGTCGAAGATCTGCTCGAGCGCGGCGCGATCATTCACGTCCGCGATGACGAGCTCGAGGTTCTTGGCTGCATCGGGGCCAACGATGGTCTTGATGCGGTCCTCGACCTTCGCGGAGGCGTTGGAGAGATCATCGACGATGACGACCTTGTAATCCTTCTGAAGCAGCTCGACCACGGTGTGGCTGCCGATGAAGCCGGCGCCGCCGGTGACGAGAACGCAGGTGTCTTTGGGATCGATCTTCTCGCTCATGGGGTTCCTTTCGCCCAGGCGTTCAGTGACACGTAGACAGGGCGGACCTTGTCCACACCAGGTTCCCATTATAGTGCCGATATGGTTGTGCTCGCGGTGCGAACGGCAGTTGGCAACTACGCCAGTGCTGCACCCTGCCGCTTGGCGATAGGGGGCGAGTTCTCACCATATTACAGGGTATATATCGACCGAAATACCCTATCGATAGAAATGAGGGTTTATGTATTTGGCAAACGGTTTCGCCATTGTCTTGGTTCTGTTCTACGTTGCGGCGTTCGCTGCGTATCTCTTGGCGGTACGTCTGTTGGCGGACATCATCCAGATGAAGGGGTTTTCTGTCGAGAACAGATGGATGCTCTACTTCATAGGCGTTTTTACCACTCCCATTGTACTTGGCATTATTGCCATCGCCGTTCCTGACAGATCAAAGGAATAACGAGCAAGCGGCTGTGGTGCCGCGAACGAGCAAACGGCTTTCGTGCCGTGCGAATGACGAGAACAGAATGCTGACAAAAGCGGGATCGCTCGAATTAACCGGGCGACCCCGCTGCTTTAGCGAGCGTATGCTGCAATGGAAGGGCTGCCGAGCGTTGGCCTAGCCGGCCCATCCCCAACGAGGCGTGACGATGTCGCCGTAGGAGGCAATCCAGGAGTCGAGACTCTGCGTGTTGATGTAGCCCACGTTCTCCATGACCATGCCACCGCCGATGTAGATGCCAACGTGGCCGTAGATGCGGCCGGCTGCGGTGCTGCCGTGCGTCGAAACTGCAACGATCATGCCCGCCTGCAAATCGCTTTTGTTGGAGCTCGTGCAGTAGTTCCAGTACATGTTGTTGGCGTTGCCGCCGGGATAGCCAAGGCCGGCGGCCTGGTAGACGCGGCTTACCCACATGGCGCAGAGGCCCGCGCCCGGAGAGGCGACTCGGTGGCAGGCGGCGACGATGGCGGCGCCCTTGTCAGTCGGGGAGGCATTGCTGAGGTTGCCGGAGACGCCGCCGGCAGCGCTCGCGGCCGCCTTCGCGGCTTCCGCCTGGCGGCGCTCCTCCTCGGCTGCGGCAGCGATCTCCGCGTCGCGCTTCGCCATGAGGGCCTTCACGTCATCGGAGAGGCTGTTGACGACGGAGCTAGCCTCGTTCTGCTTGGCCTGAACGGCCTGAAGCTGCTGGGTCTGCTCCTCCTTGAGCTGCTCGAGCTCAGCCTTCTGCTGTTCGAGCTCACCCTTTGCCTGTTCGAGCTCCGCCTTGGCGGTCTTGACGTCGTCGATCAGCTGCTCGTCGCTGGCATTGATCTTGCCCATGTAGAACAGATTGTTCGAGAACTCCTCAAAGCTCTGGGAGTTGAGGATGAGGGCGAGGATGTCCGAGTTGCCGGTCTTGTAGCTGCTCGAGATGCGGTTGGCGAGTTGATCTTGCTTAGCGTCGATTTCCGCCTGCTTGGCGTCGATTTCCGCCTGCTTGGCATCGATTTGGGCTTGGACGTCCTCGATCTTGCCGACGGTCTCGTTGAGCTTCTGGTTGAGCTCCTGGTACTCCGCGGCGATGGCGTCGAGCTTGGCCTGGGCGGCGTCAAGCTCTGCCTGGGCGGAGTTGAGGGCGTTGGTCGTCTGTTGGGAGGCCTTTGCGGCAAAAGCCGAGGAAGGCGCGCCGAGCATACCGGCGGTGATAACGGAAAGGCCAAACATGGCCTTGAGAGCCGTGCGGCGCGTCATGAGCTTCTGCGGGTGGGAAAGGGTGTTGAGCCCGTCTTTTTCATATGAGGAAACGCCCTCGGTGGGGCGGAGGTTGCTTCGCGACATGTGTGCTCCAAGTGGTGTACGTTTGCGTGTCGGTGGCTCTGATTTGAAAAGGATAGACCAACCGAGTCTCCGTTGCCCGAATTACACGGCTTTGACGGATGAGGCATCTGGCGAACGGCTCTAGCTACGAGCCCACGTGGCAGGTCTGCGCCTGAGAGGGCGGGCATCGCACCTCGTGGGCAACAAGCCATGCAAAGTGGTTCCGTGGGGTCGTTGACATATCTACGGAGTCGAAGTCCGCTGATGCCAAGCCATGTAAACGCCTTCTGCTCGCCCCTCTAATGTCGCCAGAGGTTTTTTCCGAGAGGATGGTCAAAAAACCCATCTTGGCGTACGCCTGAAGACAATTTGTGGTGTGATGCGCGGTGCGTGAGACGGTTAATTGATCGATTTGGGCCCGTAAGGTGTGGCTGGGCTTGGGTAGAGGACTCCTTAAGTCCTCAGTTGCTTGACTCCAGTCAAGCAACTGAGGATGTGATTGACTTGGACCGTACGCCAAGAAGGTGTTTTTGACCATTGGCCGCGGAAAATGCTTGCGAGGACTAGATTCCAAGAGCTGAAAGTGCGATGAGGCAGGCGCTCCAGAGGCCACAGGCCGCCGTGAACACGATGTCACGCGGGCGAATGCGCTGTTCATGGTAATGTGTGCGACCCGCGCCGCCTTCAAAGCAACGGGCGTCGAGCGCTCGGGAGAGATTGTCGGCGTGGCGAATCGCTCCGGCGAACATCGGCACGAGGACGGCGCCAATGGCACGGATGCGGTTGGCGAGGCCACCCTCCTCGAAGGACGCGCCTCGTGCTGCCTGGGCATCCATGATCGATTGGGCCTCGTCCGCAAGTACCGGCACAAAGCGAAGGGCGAGTGAGAGCACCATCGAGATCTCATGGGCGGGAAGGCCCAGGTGGCCGAGGGGCGAGAGCAGGGACTCGAATGCGTCCGTGAGGGCGGTGGGTGTGGTGGTGAGCAGCAGCAGGGCGCCCAGTGCTACGGCCATGAGCAGACGGACCGCGTAGAGCGCGGCGATCCAGATGCCCTCGGTGGTGAGTGCGAGAGGCCCTAGTTGTGCGAGCGTTATTCCACCGCGTGCCATGAAGAGGTTAAAGACGGCGACGAAGGCCACGAAGGGCACGATGGGGCGAACGCTTGCCCAGATGATCTTGGGCGCAACGTGGCTTGCGGCGATGAGCGCGAGGATGCCGGTCGTGGCGAGGGCGAGCCCTGTCGGTGTGGTCACCGTAACCATGAGGAGGACGAGGACCATGAGGCAGATCACCTTCACGCGCGCGTCGAGGCGGTGCACGAGCGAAGCGCCTGGCTGATAGCGTCTGATTGAGGAGGCTAGCAAGGTCGATCCCCTCCCCTGAGCCGGGTGATGTTGGTGACGAGCGCGCTGGTTGTGAGCGGCTGGCCAAGCTCGCCCGGTGCGAAAACGCCGGCGTCCTCGAGGCTGTGGGCGAGCTCGAGAGGGGCGGGTACGCCAAGACCAAGCTCGCGAAGGGCTTCCCCACGGGAGAAGACCTCCGCGGGTGTGCCGGCGAGGGCGATGCGCCCGTGGTCAAGCACGATGACGCGATTCGCGAGCTCGGCGACGTCCTCCATCGAGTGGGAGATCATGAGCACGGTCACTCCGCGGGCATGGAGCGCGCGAACGTGCTCGCGCAGGTGGGCCGCCCCGCGCGGGTCGAGCCCGGCGATGGGTTCGTCGAGGACGAGGACCTCGGGCTCCATGGCGAGGACGCCGCCCAGGGCAACGAGTCGCTGTTGTCCGCCCGAGAGGTCGAAGGGGGAGGCACTGGCCTTATCGACGATGCCGAGGAATTCGAGCTGCTCGTTCACGCGGCGAGCGACTTCTTCCTCGGAAAGACCGAGGTTGCGAGGACCGTAGGCGATGTCCTCGGCCACGGTCTCGGCGAAGAGTTGGCGCTCGGGGCGCTGCATCACGAAGCCGATCTTGCCGCGAAGCTCGCGGCGGCGCTTGCGGTCAGCGGCAGGGATGCCACATACGCTGACTTCGCCGGATTGTGGATTGGCGAGCGCGCATGCGAGACGGGCGATCGTGGACTTGCCGGAACCCGTCTGGCCGACGAGGGCGACGAGCTCACCGCGCGCAAGCTCGAAGGAGAGGCCGTCAAGGGTGGGGGCAGCGCCGTACGAGAAGCTGACGTTTGAGAAACGAAGGGCCGCCGGCGCGTTTTCGCTGGTGGGGATGCTTGTCGCGTGCGGGGACGGTTCCTCGCCCGCAGACGCGATGACCCCCTGGCTTGCGCCCTTCTCGGCAAGGGTATGTGCGAGCTCGCTTGCGCTTGCGCAGGGCTCCAGGCCAAGCTCGAGCGACACGCGCGTTGCGAGAGGAAGGTCAAGGCCGCATTCACGCAGCTCGTGGGCGTGCGCGAAGACCTCTTCGGGGGTTCCCTCGAGAACGACGCGGCCGCCGCGCATTACGATGACGCGGTCTGCGGCGAGTGCCTCGTCCATGAAGTGCGTGACGTGGACGAGGGTGGTGCCGGCCTCCTGAAGCAGGTCGAGCACGTGCATGACGCCACGACGTCCGCGGACGTCGAGCATGGCGCCGGGCTCATCAAGCACGAGCATGTCTGGGTGCATGGCGAGGGCACTCGCGATGGCGACGCGCTGCTGCTGGCCGCCGGAGAGGCGCGCCGGATCTGCCTGCGCGTATGCGGACATCGCCACGCGCCCGAGCTCCTCGTCGACGCGGTGGGCGATGTCGATGCGCTCGATGCCGAGGTTCTCTGGGCCAAAGGCCACGTCATCGGCGACGACGCTCGTGACGATCTGGTCCTCGGGGTTCTGGAAGACGAGGCCCGTGACTCGGCGCGCGTGACGGTAGGCGTCCGGGTCAGGCGAACCGTCGAAGCAGGTACGGCCCGCGAGTTCGACGGTTCCCTCGTCGGGCGCAACCAGGCCTGCGAGCACCTGAGCGAGTGACGACTTACCGGAGCCGTTGGGACCGAGCACGCAAATGCGCTCGCCGGGCTCAATGCGCAGCGAAACGCCATCGAGGGCCCAGGTGAGGCCGCCGTCATAGGAGAGACGGACGTCCTCGAGCTGGGCCCTCGACATGGGCGCGCTGTTAGGCGAGGCGGTCAATTACCTGCTCACGAGCTTGGAGACGGGCTTGAACACCACGGCGGTCACGGCACAGTTGAGCGCGACCTTAATGATGTTGAAGGGCAGCAGTACCGGCACGATCATGGCCATGACGTCGGCCGAGGTCATCGTGGGGGTGTAGATCGGGGTGATGACGATGTTGGCTCCGCAGGCGACGACGAGGGTGGCAACGGCGCCGAGCGCCATGCCGGCGGCAGCGCCAGCGACGGTCTGCTTGCGCTCGTACACGAGCGAGGCGGGGACGACGAGCGCGAGCGTGCAGAGGATGCCCATGAGGCCGCCCCACGGATTCATGAAGAGGTGGGGGAGCCAGGACAGGACGCTCACGATGGCGCCCGTGCCCGTGCCGAAGGCGAGGCCCGCGACGAGGCAGACGGCGCCGGACGGGTCGTACTTCAGCCACGCGACCGGCGGAACCGGAATCTCCATGTAGCTGACGATCATCGAGACGGCGACGAACAGCGCGCAGATGGCGATGCGCTGGGTCGACCAGCCACCCGACGTGGTGCCGGTGGTTGCGTGGGAGTTTGCGTGCGTGGAAGTAGCCATAAGTGGCCTCCGTTTCTTCCATCCGGACTGTGACCGTTGGCCCCGGATTCTCACCGGATCGACCGCGTATCCGCGGGTCGCGGGCTCCTGGCTGGCTCTTTGCCACCAGTTACCGCCAGTGGGGAATTTCGCCCCGCCCTGAAACTGACACCGATAGGCTAGCACATTGCCCATGGCGCGCAAGGGGATTTATGCGCGAGGGCTCGAGACGCTGCGGGACGAGCGGGGAGCGGGTTCGTGGCGTCGGGGCCGAGGTACGACGGAGTATGCCTTGCGAGGCGGCGACGCTCCGGTCTGGCGGCCTCGAATGCGGAGTTTGCATTGACGCGCGAAAGGGCGGGTAAACTTCAGCGGAGAGAACAAGATGCTTGCCGTGCGGACAGCCTGGGGTTGTATTGCCGGCCACTGACACCATCGCCTATTGGCGCGCGGCAGCTCGCGTAGCCCGAGGAGGACCCATGTCCCAGGATTCCGAGAAGTTCAACGCCCTTGCCCACGCCCTCGAGAGCGTGGTGGGCGCGGATGCCGTCCGCCGCGACGAGCCGATGGGCGCCCATACCACGTTTGGTGTCGGCGGCCCGGCGGACCTGTTCGTGACGCCCGCGACGGAGGACGAGCTCGTGCGCGTCACGCGCGCCTGCGTCGATACGGGTGTGCCGCACTTTCTGCTTGGCCTGGGTTCTGACCTGCTCGTCGGCGACAAGGGCTATCGTGGCGTCATGATCGACTGCGCTGGCGCGCTCGACGACATCCTGTTGCTGGGTGATCCGCGCGAGACCTGCGAGATCCTCTGTGAGGCGGGTGCTGCCATCGCGGATGTATCCGAGCTCGCGGCTTCCCTTGGCCTTACGGGCCTTGAGTTCGCTTGCGGCATTCCTGGTAGCGTGGGCGGTGCCGTCTTCATGAACGCCGGCGCCTATGACGGCTGCTGTGCCGATGTCCTCGAGAGCGTCCGCTGCCTCATGCCGAGTGGCTATGTCGAGGAGATTCCGGCCGATCAGCTCGAGATGGGCTATCGCACGAGCCGCGTGCGCACCGAGGGCCTTGTGGTGCTCTCCGCCACGTTCAAGCTCGAGGCGGGTGATCGCTCCCAGATTGCGGATCGCGTGGCCGAGCTTACGGAGGCACGCCAGTCCAAGCAGCCGCTTGAGTATGGCAGCGCGGGCTCGACCTTCAAGCGCCCCGAGGGTCACTTTGCCGGCAAGCTCATCAGCGATGCCGGCCTCAAGGGCTACCAGGTGGGGGGAGCTGCGGTCTCGACCAAGCATGCAGGCTTCGTCGTGAACCTTGGCGGTGCCACGGCGGCCGACGTGCGTGCCGTCATCTCCCATGTCCAGGACGAGGTCAAGCGTCAGTTCGACGTCGAGCTCGAGCCCGAGGTCAGGTTCGTGGGCGAGTTCTAGGTTCGTTAACCCACCATATGCTCGTGGAGCTCAAGAAGCTCGAGCGCGATGCTGTCGATAACGGAGAAGTCCGAGCCCTTGTTGGTCATTACGACGAGAACCACATCGCCGGTCTCCTCGCGCACCACGCCGGCATCAACCGTGGTCGAGAGGGGGCCACCTTCGCCAGGGTACCAGCCAGCCTTTGACCAGGTGCCGCCAAAGGCCCTGCCCACGTACCTGATCGCAGAGGTCTCCGGTATGGCGAATTCGGTTGCGAGATAGGCGGCGCCCGGCTCGTTACTGGCAAGGTACTGCCCACAGAGCGCCCACATCGAAAGCAGCTGGTTGGGCGTCACAAACTCGTAGTTATTGTCCGCGATGCTCGCGACGCTCAGCGTCTGCATGGCAGAGTCGATGTCGCTGGTCGCCGCCGTTGCCGGCAGGTTTTCCGCGCCTGCCTCGTCAATGAGCTGTCGCATGACGTCGCTGCCGTTGCTCCCGCGCAAGATGGCGTAGGCGACGTTGTCAGACTGCTCGATCGTCGCGGAGACGAGACCTGAGAGGGATTCGATGCCGTCGCCCAGGCCATAGTGCGCGAGCGCGGCGACATAAGGCCCCTTGAGCGAGCTTGCGGAGTAGAAGGCAGTGTCTGCGTTGTAGCTGATGGTCGCACCGGTGTTGACGTCTAGCAGGACATAGCCAACCTTGTAGCCCGCGTTTTCGATGGCATCGGTCGCGTGACGAAGGGGAGCGATTATGTCGTTGGTGACGCTGGCATCTGAGACGATGATGCCCGCTGGGTCCTCGGGGACGGATAACCCCGTCGAGATTAGGCTATTCGCGAAGGAGGCTCCGCTTGAGGGCGGCGCAGACACTCGAGCGCTGAGGACACCGACGGGTTCTCCCTGGCGAGCTGCTGCAGAATCGTTCTTCGTGTGTGCGATACCAAAGACGAGGGCGATGACGGCGACGACGGCAACCGCGCTGGCTATGACGGAGGCGCGGGCGTCCACGAGGAGGATCCACCTAAGCACGCGCGGAAGCGCGGGCGTTTCCGCCTGCGCTTCCGTCTCGGTGCCTATCTCCGCCTCGACGAGCCTCTCGTTCGTCTCGGCAATGTTGTTCAACTCGGGCGCATCGGTCGACTCGAACGATTCGTCCAGGTCGCTCTCGCGCTGCTCGTCTGACATCTTGCCTTGCCTCGCTGCCGCCTAGTTCTTGAGAGAGTTGAGCGGGGCCGGGAAGCGGCCGCCGCGGTGTGCCAGGACGTGACCCGCGTTGGGGTTCACGTGCATGACGGGGGCGCGGCCAAAGAGGCCGCCGAACTCGACGCAGTCGCCCTCGGCCTTGCCGATGGCGGGGATGAGGCGAACGGCGGTGGTCTTGTTGTTGATGACGCCGATGGCCATCTCGTCGGCAATGATGCCGGCGATCGCCTCGACCGGCGTGTCTCCCGGGACGGCGATCATGTCGAGGCCAACGGAGCACACGCAGGTCATGGCCTCGAGCTTCTCGAGGGAGAGCGCGCCGGCCTCGGCGGCGTCGATCATGCCGGCGTCCTCGGAGACCGGGATGAAGGCGCCGGACAGGCCGCCGACGCTGGAGCTCGCCATGACGCCGCCCTTCTTGACGGCGTCGTTGAGCATGGCGAGGGCGCACGTGGTGCCCGGGCCACCGCACTGGCCGACGCCGATGATTTCGAGGATGCGCGCCACGGAGTCGCCGATGGCGGGGGTGGGGGCGAGCGAGAGGTCGACGATGCCCTTCTCGACGCCGAGGCGGCTCGCGGCCTGGCGGCTCATGAGCTCGCCGGCGCGGGTGATCTTGAAGGCGGTCTGCTTGATGCGCTCTGCGACCTCCATCATGTCGGCGGTCTCGGGGAGCTCGGCGAGGGCTGCGGCCATGACGCCGGGGCCGGAGACGCCGACGTTGATGACGGCGTCGGCCTCGCCAGAGCCGTGGACGGCGCCCGCCATGAACGGCGAGTCCTCGACCATGTTGGCGAAGCAGACGAACTTGGAGGCGCCCACGGAATCTTGGTCCGCGGTGAGCTTGGCGGCGTCGATGATGGTTTGGGCCGCCATGAGGACGGCGTCCATGTTGATGCCGGCGCGCAGACTCGCGACGTTCACGCTCGAGCACACGCGGCTCGTGGAGGCAAGCGCCTCGGGGATGCAGTTGATGAGACGGCGGTCTGCGTCGCCGATGCCCTTGTGCACGAGGGCGGAATAACCGCCGAGGTAATCGATGCCGAGGGTCTCCGCTGCGCGGTCGAGCGCGTGCGCGAGCGGCACGAGGTCGACGTCCGGGCAGGCGGCGGCAATCTGGGCGATGGGCGTTACGGAGACGCGCTTGTTGACGATGGGGATGCCATACTCGCGCTCGAGGTTCTCCGCGGTCTCCACGAGGTGCTCGGCCTTGGTGGTGATGCGGTCATACACCTTGGTGCACATGCGGCCGAGGTTCTCGTCCGCGCAGCTCATGAGCGAGATGCCCATGGTGATAGTGCGGATGTCGAGGTGCTGCTCGGTCACCATGTTGAGTGTCTCGGCGACCTCTTCTGCAGTAATAGACACGATGTCCCCTTCGTTTGGCGTGGACGTGCGGCATGCGCTTGCGGACGCGCTGGCCCAGTGTTTGTGGGGCTTATGCGCGCAAATGTGCGATTTACACATTATGCACGAGTGCTAGGGGAGACGATACCGAACGGTGCCGCTGTTCGTTGGATTGTTACAGGCAGCGGAGCGTTTTGCGGTGCCGAGGCATTTTGTGGCCAGTGCCCTCGCAATCCCTGCATATGGAGAAAGCCGCTCGAGGCGGCCTCCGCATGAGCTCGGGGTGGATTGGCTTTTGCCCGGGGCGAGGACGGACGCTAGAGCGTCAGGACGGGCTGGGCGGCCATGCCAATGAGGCTGGGGCCTGTGTGCACGACCAGGTCCGGTGAGAGGCCGACCTTGACGATCTCACGGCAATTGGGAATCATCTCGCGAATCTTCTCGGAGAGCTCCTCCGTGCGAGGCTCCGCCTTGGTGCAGCACACGGCACAGATGACCTGCGCGTATCCCTTCGCCTTCTCGGCAACGATGGCAAGCTCGCTGGCGAGGGCCTTCTCCCAGCCGCGGCACTTCTTGACGGTGATGTACTTGCCCTCTTCGTCACAGGTGAAGACGGGCTTGAGGTTGAGGACGCTGCCGAGGCGGTAGGTGGCCTCGTTGATGCGGCCGCCGTGGCGCAGGTAGGAGAGCTCGCGCACGGTGAAGTAGCCGTGGGTCTCCGCTGCGAGGGCCTCGAGCCTGCCCTGGAGCTCGTCGAAGGGGATGCCCGCCTCGACCATGCGGACGGCGGCCATGACGGTGAGTCCCGCTATGACGCCTATGTTCTTGGTGTCAACGACCGCCACCGGGAAGTCCGGCATTTGGCCGGCGACGAGATGGACGGTGTGGTTGGTGGCAGAAAGACCAGAGCTGATCGTCACGAAGACGGCTGCCTCGTAGCCATCGGCGCGCGCGGTCTCGAGAGCCTCCCGGATGTCCTTGGGGGAGGGGAGGCTCGTCGTGGGAATTTCCTCGGCGAAGCGGTCGATCACCTCGTCGGCGGTAATCTCCGAGCCGGAGCGAAAGCTGTCGCCGTTGGAGTAGTTGACTGCGAGCGACACAGTGCGCACGTCATGAGCCGCGGCGAAGTCCGCCGGGGTGTCAGTGCCCGAATCCGTGATGATGGCAATGCGCTGCTCGTTCATGCGGGGCTCCCTGTTAGGTGCGGTGCGACTGTTGCTCATGCGATGCAAAGTCTCTCGGTCGAATCTTCGAGATTAGTGTATCTAGTTATGGATACTAGGAAACGTCATTTTGATAATGTGTAAACTTGCGTCACAAATTGAACCTGGCGTACATTTACCTACTGAATCCTTGGGAATTGGTTATTCGGGCAGAGGGGGCCGGCGATGACTTTGCACGAGGATGACGTTCGCGATCTGCGCGAGCGTATGACGCACGTCCATATCGCGCGAGTCGAGGAGATGCCGCGCATAGAGCTCTATCTCGACCAGGTGCTCTCCTTCGTGTCCGAGAACCTCTCGTTCATGGCCCTTCCGGGCGAGGAGCTCATCACGAGCTCTATGGTCAACAATTACGTGAAGCAGCGCGTGATTCCAGCCCCGCAGCGCCGTCGCTACACTCGTCGCCATGTCGCTTCGCTCATCTTCGTGTGCACGCTGAAGCGCGTGCTTTCCATAGGCGAGGTCAAGACCCTGTATAACGCCTGCGTCGACCGAGGCGTGAACGTCGCCAGCACGTATGACGTACTCGTCGCTACGCTCGAGGAGACCCTCGCCCGCCGCTTTGCCGTTGACGAGGTCGAGCACGCCATTCCCGCAACCCCGCACGTGCCGCTGACGGACGTTAACGATGTCGAGGTCGCCCCTGACCTGTCGCGCCTCATGAGCGCCGCCGTCGAGGCTGTGGCGGATAAGGTCTACGTGGAGCAGACTCTTTCCCAGGTGAGGTAGGCGCTGTCGAGGCGCTGGGCGTGGCTTTCCCGGTCATGCCGTGACGTGAGCGCGGTCCGGTGCGCCTCCGTGCGGGCGCGCGGTGACACAGTAGATGCGACGGCTTGCGCGCGCCAGGCTGCACCTCCGTGCGGACGCACTGTCGAGGCACTGGCTACCTCCCAGGTGAGGGCAACATTTCAGCGTCTTTGTGGAACAGCGTCCCGCTCAGACGGGGCGAACAATTCGGTGGGTACAATTAAAAAGTTGCAAAAACGGTGGGCGCAGGGGCGTCTGCCTTGCCGGGTGCCGCCGTGGTGCCCGCTTAGATTTGGAGGTACGCGCAATGAGCACGGTCTACGTCTTTGGTCACCAGAACCCTGACAACGACGCCGTCATGTCCGCCGTCGTTCTCGCCCAGCTTCTTAACCAGGTTGGATACGAGGGCAACGAGTACAAGGCCTGCGCCCTCGGTGCGCTTCCGGCTGAGTCTGCCAAGCTCCTCGCTGAGGCCGGTATCGCCGAGCCCGAGCAGATCAAGGGCGTCGAGGCTGGCCAGCTTGTCGTTCTGACTGACCACAACGAGTCCAGCCAGTCCGTCGAGGGCCTGAAGGACGCCACCGTCCTGGGCGTCATCGACCACCACCGCATCGGTGACTTCGAGACGGCCACCCCGCTCCACTACATCGCGCTTCCCTGGGGCTCCAGCTGCACCATCGTCGCTAAGCTCTTCGAGGTTCTCGGCCAGGAGCTCACGGACGTCCAGGCGAAGCTCCTGCTCTCTGCCATGATGACCGATACCCTCATGCTCAAGAGCCCCACGACCACCGACGTCGACCGTGCCATTGCCGCCAAGCTTGGCGAGCAGCTTGGCGTTGATCCGGTCAAGTTCGGCATGGAGGTCTTCCTCTCCCGTCCGTCCGGCTCCTTCACCGCGGCCGAGATGGTCGGCAACGACATCAAGATGTTCGAGGTCGCCGGCCAGAAGCTGCTCATCGGCCAGTACGAGACGGTCGACAAGAGCCGCGCTCTCGGCATGATCGACGAGATCCGCGAGGCCATGCGCGCCTACCAGGCCGACAAGGGCGCCGAGGGCATCGTCCTTTGCCTGACCGACATCATGGAGGAGGGCTCCCAGGTCCTCTTCGAGGGCGAGACCGCCGTTGCCCAGAAGGGCCTCGGTATCGCCGACGAGCACGACGGCGTCTGGATGCCCGGCGTGCTCTCCCGTAAGAAGCAGGTTGCTGCCCCGATTCTCGCCGCCGCGGAGTAGAAGATATGACCCAGAGCCCGGAGCCCATCATCAACGAGGAGATCATTGCCGAGGAGGTGCAGGTTCGCCGCTTCGAGCGTAGGGATGCGCGTCAGGAGTTCACGTCTAACGGCACCATCGCCGCCGCCGTGATGGTGCTCGCCGCCATCCTCGCCGTTATCGTCGCGAACACGCCCGCCTACGAGGCGGTCCACCACTTCTTCGAGACGTCGATCGGCGTGTCCATCGGCGGCGTGAGCGCGAGCCTCGCGCTCGAGGAGTTCGTGAACGACTTCCTGATGGCCATCTTCTTCCTTCTCGTGGGCATCGAACTCAAATATGAGATGACCGTGGGCCAGCTGCGCCGACCGCGACAGGCGGCGCTTCCCATGCTCGCCGCCGTGGGCGGCGTGGCCGTGCCCTCGCTCATCTACCTCGCCCTGAACCTCGGAAAGGGTGGCGCGCCCCATGGCTGGGCCGTTCCGATGGCGACTGACATCGCCTTCGCTCTCGGCATCATGTCGCTGCTGGGCGACCGCGTGAAGCCGGCGACCAAGGTCTTCTTCTCGACCCTCGCGATCGCTGACGACATCCTCGCCATCATCGTGATCGCCGTCTTCTACGGGCAGGCCCCGAGCATCCCGTGGCTTGCCGCGTCGCTTGGCTGCATCGTCGTGCTCGCGGCGCTGCACCGCATGCGTGCGTTCGCCGCTCGCTGGTACATCGTTGTGGGTCTCGTCCTGTGGGTATGCATGTTCAACTCCGGCATCCACGCGACGCTCGCTGGTGTCATCCTGGCCCTGTTCCTGCCTGCCAAGTCCGACATCCGCCTCGACGCGCTGCGTGACTGGCTTGGCGACAAAGCAGACCTTCTCGAAGACGCCTATGACGAGGAGTCCCACGTCCTTGGCCAGCACGATTTCACGGAGAAGGCTCACAGCGTCGAGCGCGTGATGCATCGCGTTGCGCCGCCGCTGGTCCGCGTCGAGAGCGCCATTTCGACGTTCGTCAACTTTGGCATCCTCCCGCTGTTCGCCTTCGTGAACGCGCAGGTCTGCCTCGTGGGCGCCGATCCGGCGGCCATCCTTGCCGACCCTGTGACTCGCGGTGTCTTCCTGGGCGCGTTCCTGGGTAAGCCGATTGGCATCATCGGCGTTACCTTCCTGCTTGTGAAGATTGGTTTCGCCAAGCTGCCGAAGGGCGTCGACTGGAAGCAGATCATTGGCGTGGGTCTCATGGGTGGTCTTGGCTTTACGATGTCCATCCTCATCGCGGGCCTTGCGTTTGTGAGCGAGACCGAGGTACTTGCGGCCAAGTGCGCCATTCTCGCGTGTTCTATCGCGAGTGCCGCCGTGGGCAGCGCCTTCATCCTTGCTGCGACCAAGAAGCCCGTCGAGCCTGAGGCCGACGAGGATTAAGCGCCGCGAACATATCGAACGGCTAAACGCCAGATGACTCAGTTTGGTGTGCGGGCGGGTCTTCCAACCACGGAGGACCCGCCTTTTTATGTGGTGAACCGACGTGTTCGTAGCGTGCGATGCGCCCTCGATGGGGTTAACGTGTCTGAGCTGACGGCTGGCGTTGCTCGTGGTGTGCCTGCGACGTCCGCGGTGTTGGTTGCGCTGCTCTTGGGGCGTCGCGCTACTCCACGGTGCCGAAGCGCTGGGTCCAACCGTGGGCGACGAGGGCGGAGTTGAGTTGGTCTGCGAGGCGGGGGCGCTCATAGACGCCGCTCGGCAGCATGCCGACGACCTCAAGCAGGTCATACGGGAGGTCAAATGTCTCCGCCATGATTTGAACGTCGAGGTTATCCACGAAGTGCTCGCTCATGAACAACGCATCAACGAAGCGTTGGAGCTCGCCGTACTCGTCAGAGTTTGGTATGTAGGGAGGCTTTTCCATGGACACTATGGTAACAGCCGCGGATGCCATTCGCTCTCTCGTAACGCGCGCTTCACCACTTCGCGTTCCATAACGATTATTTCTCTCTATACTCGAATGAGCGTAAGCACAGCGCCAGCACGGAGCATTTCAAGGGGGAATGCGTCGCTGCCTCCAGTAGTCGGATTGCGAGCGGCTATCCCACAGCTGGTCCGCGATCGCCATGCGGACAGGGTCGCGCCCGGCGCATCGGCGTTGTGCGAGCTCAAGCGCTAGATCGGGCAGAACCAGGCGTCGACGAATGGAGACGAGCATGGCAAGTGTCTACGAGCAGATGACGAACGAAGAGCTTGACGAGCAAATCGCCCAACTCGAGGCGGAGGCGGAAAAGCTCCGCGCTCGCGGCCTCAAGCTCGATATGGCCCGCGGCAAGCCGAGTCCGGAGCAGGTCGACCTTTCTCGCCCCATGCTCGATGTGCTCACCTCGTCCACCGACCTCGTCGATGAGGGTGTAGATGCCGGTAACTATGGTTGCCCTGATGGCCTTCCCGCGGCTCGCCGCCTCATGGCGGACCTTCTTGGCGTCGACGCGGACAATCTCATCCTCGGTGGATCTTCGAGCCTGAACATCATGCACGACGTCATCGTCCATGGTTGGATTCACGGCGTTCGCGGCTGCGAGCCCCATGCGGTTCAGGCCGCCCGCGGCCCGCTCAAGTTCCTGTGCCCGTCGCCCGGCTATGATCGCCACTTCGCAGTCAGCGCCTCCGTGGGCTACACGAACGTGCCCATTCGCATGACGCCGGAGGGCCCCGACATGGACGAGGTCGTCCGCCTCGTCGAGAACGATCCGACGGTCAAGGGTATCTGGTGCGTTCCCAAGTACTCGAACCCCACGGGCGTCACCTACTCGGATGAAGTCGTCCGTCGCTTCGCCGCCCTCAGGCCTGCCGCGCCGGACTTCCGCATCTTCTGGGACAACGCCTACGCGATCCACGATCTCAACGAGGAGCCGGACTACTTGCTCGACATCTTCGGTGCGGTCGCTGCGGAGGACCACGACAACCTCGTCTACGAGTTTGCCTCGACGAGTAAGGTGACCTTCCCGGGCAGCGGCATTGCCTGCGTCGTCGCCAGTCCTGCCGACATCGCTGACCTCCGCAAGACCTTCAACGTGGAGCGCGTCTGCTCTGACAAGCTCATGCAGCTTGCGCACGTTCGCTGGTTTGGCGATGCGGATGGCGTCCGCGCTCACATGGTCGAGCACGCGAGGATTCTTGCCCCACGCTTCGAGCTCGTGGACGAGAAGCTCGAGAGCGGCCTGGGCGACCTCGAGTGCGCCACCTGGTCTCACCCGCGTGGCGGCTACTTCGTTTCTTTCGATGGCCCCAAGGGTTCCGCGAAGAAGATTGTCGCCCTTGCCGAGGAGCTTGGCGTCAAGATGACGCCTGCAGGCGCTACCTGGCCTTATGGCAAGGATCCGGACGACACGAACATTCGTATCGCACCTTCGTATCCCAGCCTTGAGGATCTCGGCGCCGCGCTTGACGTCTTCGTGACCTGTGTGCGACTCGTGTCGGCACGGCTCGCTCGCGAGGCGCGCTAGGCGGCGTCGGCGCGCGTGTGAGGTAGAATACGCAGAATGTGTGCGCCCAGGCCCCGGCCCGGGCGCACCTGCATCAAGGGGAATTGCCCGATTGCGGGCAGGAAGGACGCTCATCGATGGCATCGAAGCCAAAGAAGACAGACGAGGCTTCCACGCGCGTATCGACCGTCAAGGGCGAGGAAGCTGCGGGCAAGGGCCTAGGCACGACCGGCCGCGGCCGTAGCCGCAGCGAGTCGCCCGCCGAGGATCAAGCTCCCGTGCGCACGGTGACGCCGTCGAACCGCCGTCCTGCCGTGATTGTTGGTGTCGTGCTCGTCTCCATCATTATGGTGGGTTCAATCCTGCTGCCGTCCCTTTCCGCCATCATCTCCGGCATCCAGAAGAGCAAGGCTTCTGCCGCGACTGCTACAACCGCGGCAGCCACCTCTGCCGCGACGACCGACGCCTCCACCTCTGACGCCGAGACGACCAACACTTATATGAATGACCTGGACGAGCACTACCAGTCCATCGTCTCCCCGCTCGAGGAGAAGCTCAAGGATTCTCCGGATGACAAGGCCGCTCTCATCAACCTTGCGAACAACTACCTGAACTGGGGTAGCACCGCCAGGAACTATGCCTCAACCGATGATGACCAAGCCCACATAAAGGAGCTGCTCACCACGGCTGAGGGCTACTACGATTCATACCTTAAGCTCGAGGACGCAAGCGCCGCGCGTGTGAACAGAGCGCTTTGCCAGTACTATCTTGGTGACCAGGCCGGTGCCATCAAGGCTCTTGAGGACTTCACCAAGAACGTGGGTGACTTTGCTCCGGCATGGACCAATCTGGGAATGATGTACCAGGAGACCGGAGAGACTGAAAAGGCCACGGACGCCTTCAACAAGGCGCTCGAGGTCGACCCTGACAACACCTATGGACTTCAGAGCTACGCAACGTCGCAGCTCCAGTCCCTTACCTCTGCCGCCACGACGTCGGCTGCGGAATAGGAAGGGGGAGGGCATGGACCTTTCCATCACAAGCGCCGAGAAGGTGGGCAAGACCCTCGTCACCGTTGTGGGCGAGGTTGACGTGTCGAACGCGGGCGAGCTCCGCGAGGCGGTGGATTCCGCGCTCGAGGCAGCTCCCGCGGAGGTCTCCGTCGATCTTGCGGAGGTCTCCTACATTGACTCGACCGGCATTGGCGTGCTCGTGGGCGCTGCCAATCGCGCGCAGGAGGCGGGAGTGGCCTTCTCCGTCGCTCATCCGCAGGCAAACGTCAAGCGTGTGCTCGGCCTTCTTGGCGTCGAGCGTCAGCTCAACGTGGAAGACTAATCACACCCATCGTTCTCGGGTCTAGACGCCCAAGGAGGCATTCGTGTTCGGCATCGGAGATCAAGAGCTCTTCCTCATCATCCTGTTCGCGTTCCTGTTGTTCGGGCCTGACAAGCTGCCCGGCATGGGGCGCACCATCGGCCGTGCCCTGCGCCAGTTCCGCACCGCGCAAGAGGGCGTGACTAAGGTCGTCCAGTCCGAGATCATCGACCCGATCCAGAACGTTGCCGAGACCTCGACTGGCAAGGCCGCCGCGAAGGCCAAGGCCGAGGACGAGGACATGACGGAGGAGGAGATTGCAGCCGCCAAGCCGGCGGAGACCTTCGCCGAGCGCCGCGCCCGTCTCGCCGCCGAGAAGGCCGCTGCCGAGAAGGCCGCCACCTCTGCCGCTGACGCCGATGCTCCCGCCGAGGTCGCTCCCGAGACGCCTTCCGCCGAGGTCGAGCCTGCTCCCGAGCCCGAGCCTGCCCCCACCTCCGTCGAGGCCCTCTATGGCCTTGACGACGATGATGACGATGACCTTGACCTTGATGACGGAAAGGACGCCTAAATGCCCGTCGGACCTGCAAGAATGCCGCTGCTCGACCACCTGAGCGAGCTGAGGCGGCGCCTCACCATCATCGTCGCGTGCGTGCTTGTGACCACCTGTGTCATCTACATGGCGTCCCCGACGCTCATCCAGCTGCTCATCGACCCGGTTCGCGAGTTCATGCCGGACGGGGGCAAGCTTTACGTGACCACCGCCCTTGGTGGCTTCACGCTGCGATTCAAGGTCGCGGCGTTCTTCGCCATCATCGCGTGCTGTCCGATCATCATCTTCCAGGTGCTCGGCTTCTTCATGCCGGCGCTTAAGCCGAGCGAGCAGAAGTGGGTCATGCCCACGGTTGCCGCTATGGTCTTCCTGTTCTTCTTCGGCATGGTGTTCTGCTACTTCATCATCCTGCAGGCGACCTTTGGCTGGATGCTCGACCAGACGGTCGACTTCGCGGCCATCTTCGCCAACGCCGAGGACTACATCAACATCATCATGCTCCTCGAGCTTGGCTTTGGTGCCGCCTTCGAGCTGCCACTGGTGATCTTCTACCTCTCGATCTTCCACCTTGTCCCGTATAAGGATCTGCGCGGCAACTGGCGTGCCATCTATGTCGGCCTGCTTATTGCCTCCGCCATGGTTACGCCCGACGCCAGCCCCGTCACGATGTTCCTTATGTTCGGAGCCGTCATCGTCCTGTACGAGGCCTCGCTCTTCGTCGCGCGTCGCGTCCTGATCGCGCGCGATGGCAAGGAGTCTCTCAAGTGGACGCGAGACGAGTACGCCGAGCACAAGTTCAACGAGGATTAACCCATGAAGCTCGTCATCACAGAGAAGAACGACGCCGCCGAGAAGATCGCCGCCCTGCTTTCTGAGGTCGGTAAGCCCAAGAAGGACAAGGTCTACGACACGCCTGTCTATCGCTTCCAGCGTGATGGCGAGGAGTGGGTGACGATTGGCCTGCGAGGCCACATCCTTGCTCCGGATTTCCCCGCTGAGCTCAAGTTCTCTGACGCCCAGGGCTGGTACGCCATCTCCCAGGAGGGAGAGGTGCTGCCGGCTGACGTTCCGGATGGCCTCGCGCGTCCGCCATTCAAGAAAAAGAAGCCCTTCCTCGAGGATGGCGTTGACATCAAGGGCTGGAAGGTCCCGAGCCTGCCCTATCTCGTCTGGGCCCCCGTTGAGAAGCTTCCGGCGGAGAAGGGCATCATTCGCGCCCTCAAGAACCTGGCCAAGAAGGCGGATTCCGTCGTCATCGGCACGGACTTTGACCGTGAGGGCGAGCTCATCGGGTCTGACGCCCTTTCTCAGGTGCTCGAGGTGAACCCTGACGTTCCCGTGACGCGCGCTCGCTATTCGGCCTATACGCGAGCGGAGATCGAGCACGCCTTCGCTAACCTCGTGGAGCTTGACCAGAACCTCGCTGATGCCGGCGAGTCCCGTCAGTACATCGACCTCATCTGGGGCGCCGCCCTCACGCGCTATCTCACGATGGCGCGCTTTGGCGGCTTCGGCAACGTCCGTAGCGCTGGTCGTGTGCAGACGCCTACGCTCGCCCTCGTGGTCGAGCGCGAGCGCGAGCGCCTCGCCTTCGTTCCGGAGGACTACTGGGTCATCAACGGCCAGGCTTCTGCTGTTGGCGCCTCGGAGGACGAGCGCTTCAAGATTTCCCATGCCAAGGGTCGCTTCTCGGTCGAGGCTGAGGCGACCGAGGCATTCGGTCACGTGCAGAACGCAACCACGGGTACCGTCACCTCGGTGACGAAGAAGAGCCGCACGCAGCGTCCGCCCGCGCCGTTCAACACGACGAGCCTTCAGGCTGCTGCCGCGTCCGAGGGCCTTTCTCCGGCGCGTACCATGCGCCTTGCCGAGAGCCTCTACATGGACGGCCTCATCTCGTATCCGCGCGTTGACAACACCGTCTATCCGCCGTCGCTCGACCTGCGCGCCACCGCCAAGATGCTCGCGGGCGTTCCGCAGTATGCGCCCTACGTGGCCAAGCTTACGGCGGCGCCTGAGATGCATGCAACGCGTGGCAAGCAGTTTGACACCGACCACCCGCCCATCTATCCCACCGGTGTGGCTGACCCCGGCAAGCTCGAGCCTGCCGCGTGGAAGCTCTACAACCTCATCGCGCGCCGTTTCCTCGCGACGCTCTCTGATCCCGCGACCATCGAGGGGACTAAGCTTGCGATTGACGTTGCGGGCGAGCCCTTCCAGGCGAGCGGCGACGTCCTCAAGGACCCGGGCTTCCGCGCCATCTATCCCTTTGGTCTCAAGAAGGACGAGCAGCTTCCCGAGCTTGCGGAAGGTGACACCGTCGACGTCTTCGGCATCAACCTCGAGGCCAAGCAGACGGAGCCTCCTGCGCGCTACAGCCAGGGCAAGCTCATCCAGGAGATGGAGAAGCGCGGCCTTGGTACCAAGTCGACGCGCGCGAGCATCATTGAGCGCCTCTATACGGTCAAGTACCTCAAGAACGATCCCGTTGAGCCGAGCCAGCTCGGCATGGCCATCATCGACGCCCTTCACGAATTCGCTCCGCGCATCACGACGTCGGACATGACGAGTGAGCTCGAGCAGGACATGACGAAGGTCGCCGAGGGCACCGACACCCAGAATCAGGTCGTCTACCACTCGCGCGCGCTGCTCGCCGGCATGCTCGACGCGCTTATCGAGCACAAGGATGACCTCGGCGAGGCGATTGCCGATGCCGTCACGGCGGATGCCCGCGTGGGTGCCTGCCCCAAGTGCGGCAAGGACCTCGTTATCAAGTCGAGTGCCAAGACCCGTGGCAGCTTCGTTGGCTGCATGGGTTGGCCGGACTGTGATGTCACCTATCCGCTGCCCTCCGGCGTGCGCTATGAGGCCATCGAGGGAGAGGGCGCCGTGTGTCCCGAGTGCGGCGCTCCGCGTATCAAGTGCAAGCCTTTCCGCGCCAAGGCGTATGAGATTTGCATCAACCCGAAGTGCCCCACCAACTACGAGCCTGACCTCAAGGTTGGCGAGTGCCGCGCCTGTGCCGAGGCCGGCCGTCATGGCGACCTCATCGCCCACAAGAGCGAGCGCACGGGCAAGCGTTTTATCCGTTGCACCAACTACGAGGAGTGCGGCACGAGCTATCCGCTCCCGGCTCGTGGCAAGCTCACCGCGACGGATGAAACGTGCCCCGAGTGCGGTGCGCCCATGATTATCGTCGAGACGGCGCGCGGTCCGTGGAAGAAGTGCGTGAACATGGACTGCCCCACGAACGAGCGCAAGACGCTCGCCCGTGGTCGCGGCGCACGAGCTACGGAGACCAAGGGCGCGGCGAAGACCACGACCAAGGCTGCGAGCTCCAAGAAGGCGACTTCTGAGAAGGTATCCGCCAAAAAGGCGTCTGCCAAGAAGACGACTGCTGAGAAGGCACCCGCCAAGAAGGCATCCGCCAAAAAGACGACCAAGAGCGCGACTTCCTCGCGCAAGAAGACTAGTAAGGAATAACTGCATGTTCGAGGTGACACCGGTTCCTGAAGGCTTGGCGCGCGTTCGCTTCATCGCGTCTGACATGGACGGGTCCCTCCTCACGAACGCCTCCGTTCTCCCCGAAGGTTTCGAGGAGCGCGTTGACGCGCTCGCGAGCGTGGGGACGCTCTTCTCCGCCGCCAGCGGAAGGCCCCTCTATACTCTCGAGGACAATCTCGGCCACCTTGGTCACAAGATCATGCTGATTGGCGATAACGGTGGCGTTATCAGCCGAAATGGCAAGGTCATCTATCAGGCGGATCTTCCGGTGGAGGAGTACCGCCGTATGGCGCGCATCACGCATGAGAAGGGCGATGTGGGTCTCATCTGCGGCGTTGATGCCTGCTATGTCGAGCCTAACGCGAAGCCGTACGAGGACTACTTCCGCACCTTCTACACGCGCGTGGTCTATGTGGACGACCTCGCCCAGGTCGATGCTCCCGCCGATAAGTACACGGTCTACTTCCCGAACAACGATGCCTCCGAGCGCCAGGCGGAGTATGCCGCGGCCATCGGCGGAGACTACACCTTCGCTTGCGGCGGCATCATGTGGCTCGATGTCATGCCCGAGGGCGTGAGCAAAGGTAACGCCATGTGCCGAATCTCCGAGCTCTGTGGCGTCGGCCTTGACGAGATGCTCGCCTTTGGCGATGCCCCCAACGACGCGGACATGCTCGAGACCGTTGGCTTTGGCTACATGATGGCCAACGCTCAGCCCTGCATGGCAAACCATGCGAGCCTCGTGGCGCCCAGCAACGAGGACCGCGGCGTGCTCCAGGTGATTGACCAGGTCGTTGCTGCAAGGCAGGCGATCTAGATGCTGCGTGCGGAGACGGCGGCCGCTCGCCCTGGCGTATTCGTTACCCTCGAGGGCGTTGATGGCGCGGGCAAGACCACGCAGGTGGCGCGACTCGTCGAGCGCCTCGAGGCGTGTGGCCGCGACGTCGTCCGCCTACGCGAGCCGGGCGGTACCGCGATCTCCGAGAGGATCCGCGCCCTTCTGCTTGACCCCGGCAATTCCGAGATGGCCCCTGAGTGTGAGCTACTGCTCTTCGAGGCTTCGCGTGCCCAGCTCGTGCGCGAGGTGATCGAGCCTGCGCTCGCGCGTGGTGCCGTCGTGGTGTGTGACCGCTTCTATGACTCGACCCATGCCTACCAGGCCGGCGGCCGCGGCTTCGATGATGCCCTCGTGCGCCGCGCGAACGAACTCGGCTGTTGTGGCGTTCATCCTGATGTGACGCTCGTCCTCGACATGGATCCAGGGCGAGCGTTCAATCGCGCGGGTGCGCGGGGCGAGCATGATCGCATGGAAGCGGAGGGCCTCGCCTTCCAGCGTCGCGTGCGCGAGGACTATCGCCAGCTTGCGAAAGCAGAGCCGGCACGTGTGCGACTCGTCGATGCGGATGGCGCGCCCGACGAGGTATATGCGCGCCTCGAGGAAACCCTGACGGCTGCCTTGCCAGGCCTGTTTGAGGGCGCCGCGGCTCAGGAGAGCAATCATGGCTAATGACGCTGGCAAGGACATCCCCGCCGCGTTCTCGCGCGTCGAGGGTCAGCCACGCGTGCGTGACTTCTTCGCTACCGCCGTGCGTGAACATCGCGTGGGCCATGCCTACCTCTTCCTGGGGGCTCCGGGCTCTGGCCAGCAGGAGGCGGCCATGGCGCTCGCGGAGTGCCTCGTCTGCCCCAAGGGTGGTTGTGACTCGTGCGACGAATGCATCCGCGTGGCGCATCGCACGCATCCGGATGTCCACTGGCTCTCGCCCGAGGGCGCGAGCGGCTACGTCGTCGAGCAGGTGCGCCAGCTCATCGCGGACGTCTCGCTCTCCCCGGTGCGCGCTAACGCGAAGGTCTACATTCTCGACCGTGTCGACACGCTGCGCGAGGCCTCGGCGAACGCCCTGCTCAAGACCATCGAGGAGCCGCCAGAGGGAGTGGTCTTCATTCTCATGGCGCGTACGGCTGATGCCGTGCTGCCCACGATTTCGTCTCGCTGTCAGCTCGTGCCCTTCCGCGTGAGCGACCCCGCCGAAGCGGCTCGTCGCGTCGCCCTTACCTGCGGTGTGGCCGAGAACGACCCCGCCGCAAGGATTGCGCTTGCCGTGACGGGCACGCCCGAACGCGCCTGTGACTATCTTCGCTCCCCGGCGCGTCGTGAGGCTCGTAGGCTCATGGTCCGCACGCTCGATGCCCTTGCCGCGGATGACTCGTGGGACGTGCTCTGTGCCGCTCGCGATCTTGCCGTCGCGGCCAAAGTCCCACTCGATGATGTCCGCGCGGATCAGGAGCGTGCTGCCGAGGAGAGCGCAGACTACCTTTCCTCGAAAGCCCAGAAGCTTGTGGAGCAGCGTAACAAGCGCGAGCTTACCGCCCGCGAGCGTTCGGGTATCATTGAACTTCTAGCAGCAGCTGACTCGCTTTTGCGGGACGTCCTCATGCGCGTGAGCGGTGTGGACGCCCCCATCGTGAACGTCGGCTGCGAGGACGTCGTCTCGCGCCTCTCCGCCCGCACCGATGTTGCGGGGGCCCTTCGCGCCCTCGATGCCGTGAGCCACGCGGAAAGCGACCTCGCCCACAACGTATCCCCCCAGCTGGCTCTTGAAGTCATGCTGTGCTCTTGCAAGGAGGCACTATGCCCACCGTCATTCCGGTGAAATTCGCTTATGCCACGCGCGAACTTTGGTTCGATCCCCGTGAGACCGGCGCCGTCGAGGGTGACCACGTCATCTGCTCGACCGAGCGCGGCACCGAGATGGGCCTCGCCACGGGCGATCCAATGGAGATAGACGAGGCGGAGCTCAACCGTAAGACCGACGGCGCGGCCCTGAAGCCCGTCGTTCGTATTGCGGGGGAGGAGGATTTCGTTCGCGCCGACGAGCTTTCGGCGCGTGGCGATGCGGCTATGCCCACCTTCCGCAGGCTCGTCTCCAAGAGCGGTCTCGACATGAAGCCCGTGGGTGTCGAGTACATCTTTGGCGGAGAGAAGGTCGTCTGCTATTTCTCCGCGGATGAGCGAATCGACTTCCGCCAGCTCGTGCGCGATCTTTCGCGTGAGCTCCATGAGCGCGTCGACATGCGCCAGGTGGGCGTGCGCGAGGAAGCGGCGCTCGTGGGCGGCTTTGGCCACTGTGGCCAGGAGCTGTGCTGCGCGCGCTTTGGCAGCGGTTTCGAGCCCGTCTCGATTCGCATGGCCAAGGAGCAGGACCTTCCGCTGAACTCGAACAAGATCTCTGGCGCCTGCGGCCGCCTTATGTGCTGCCTGCGCTACGAGTTCGAGGCGTACCGTGACTTCAAGCAGCGCGCGCCCAAGAAGAACGCTGTCATCCAGACCCCGCTCGGTACCGCCAAGATCATCGAGTATGACACCCCGAAGGAACAGCTGGCGCTTCGCCTCGAGAACGGCAAGCAGATCCGCATCCCGCTCGCCGAGATGGAGACTTCGGATGCCGCGCGCAAGAAGAGCGAGGAGCTTGGTTGTCCCTGTCGTCCTGACACGGTCGTTCGTTCGACCATGGACCGCCTGGCGAGCCCCGAGGTCCGTGCCGCGCTTGAGGAGCTGGATCGCAAGAACTGCCTCCTGCCCGACCAGACCTTCTCCGAGGATGACCTCTTCGTGACGGAGGAGCGCGGTCGTCGCCGTCGTAACAAGGGTGGCAACAAGGGTGGCTCCGGCTCTGGTGCATCGCAGCAGGCGCCCGCCACGCCTGAGCAGCCTGCCGAGACGAGCACGCGCAAGCGTCGTCGTCGCAAGACCGTCGAGATTTCCGGCGATGTCGCTGAGAAGCTTCCGGGCCAGGGCAACATGAACGAGGCCAAGCAGAGCGCTCCGGGCGAGGGTCGTAGGTCTCGTCGCCGTCGTCACCATGCCGAGGGCGAGGCTGTGGCTTCCGGCGAGGCCCAGCAGCAGCCGCGCGAGCAGAAGCCGCAGCGCGAGGATGCTGCCGAGCAGGGCAATGCCGCCCCCAAGCGCCGTCGCCGCCGTCCCGGCGACAAGGGTGGCGCCGCCGCGGCCGATGCTGGCACGCAGCAGCCGCGCCAGAAGCGCGTGCGCAAGCAGCAGGCTGGCCAGCCCGGGGACTCCCAACAGCGCGAGGGCAAGCAGCAGCGCGGCGGACAGGCTGGCGAGCCTCAGCAGTCTGGGGATGCTCCCAAGAAGCGTCGTCGCCGTCGTCACCGCAGCGGCGGCTCGTCCGAGGGCGGAGCCACCGCGGCCGAGTAGCTGCAGAATCTAACGTTATAGCGCGGCGGGCGCCGTGCCCGTCTCCCGCTCGGTCGAGTAGCTAGCGGATCTACAGCGATAACGTCATCGCGGGTGGCGGGCGGCATGCCCGTCACCCGCGAGTTCTTTGCGCAGCAAAGCTGTCTGAGCGGGGGATGGGCATGCCGTCCGCACCCCTCCCACGCGATGCTCGGCGCGGTTGGACGCCTACAGCTCGGCGGTGTCGAGCCAGATGGTGAAGGGGCCGTCGTTGACGAGGGAGACCTCCATCATCGCGCCAAAGATGCCGCGCCCGACGTGCTCGGAGCCAAGGTCTGCCTCTGCGAGTTCGCAAAAGCGCTCGTAGAGGCTGTTGGCGAGCTCGGGCCCGGCGGCATCGGTGAAGGATGGCCTGCGCCCACGGCGGCAATTGGCATAGAGCGTGAACTGGCTCACGACGAGCGCCTCGCCTCTCACATCGGCAAGCGAGAGATTGGTCTTGCCGTCCTCGTCCTCGAAGATGCGCAGGCCAGAGATCTTGTTCCAGAGCTTCTCCGCCAGGGCCTCGTCGTCCTCGTGTCCGATGCCGAGGAGCACGAGCAGGCCCTTTCCGCAGCTGCCCGTGATCTCGCCGTTGACGGTGACGCTCGCGTGCCTCACGCGCTGGATGAGTGCTCGCATCCGTGCCTCCCTACAGGTTGTAGATGCCGGAGAACTTCTCCGCGAGGTAGCGAGTGTAGTGGGAGGCGTCGAATTTGCCACCGCACGCAGCCTCGATAAGTGGCATGGGCTCGATGGCGCGTCCGTGGCGCCAGATGCGCTCGCGCAGCCAATCGCGGATCGGGGCGAGGTCGCCAGCGCCAACGTTACCCTCGAAATCGATGCCGTCTGCACGCATGGTGTCGAGTAGCTGCGCGCCATAGGCGCCACCCAGTGCATAGGTGGGGAAGTAGCCGAAGTCTCCGCAGGACCAATGGATGTCCTGGAGGCAGCCGAGGGTGTCGGTGGGCACGTCGATGCCAAGATAGCTGCGGTAACGCTCGTTCCAAAGGGCAGGGACATCCGCCGCGGTGGCTTCGCCGGCGATGAGGAGCTGTTCGATTTCATAGCGAATTACGATGTGAAGCGAGTAGGTGAGCTCGTCCGCCTCCGTGCGAACGAGGCTCGGCTCGGCGCGGTTGACGGCGAGGTAAAGCTCACGCGGTGTGACGTCGTCGAAGCGTCCGGGGAAGCGCTTCCTTAGCGCCTCGAGCAATACGGGCGCGAAGGCCTCGCTCCTGCCCACGTAGTTCTCGAAGAAACGGCTCTGGCTCTCGTGGACGCCGCTCGAGATGCCGCCGTTGAGGATGCCGTGGTCATAGGCGACGTCGATGTTCTGCTCGTACATGGCGTGGCCACCCTCGTGAAGCATCGAGAAGACGTTGCTCATGACGTCGTCCTCGTAGACGTGAGTCGCGATGAAGGTGTGACGGCTGGAGACGGAGTCGCTAAAGGGGTGCTCGGTCTCGGCGAAGGTCATCGAGTCGAGGTCGAGCCCTTCGATGCGGAGAAGGTCGCGAGAGAGCTCCATCTGCGTGTCGTGGTCGTAGTGCCCCTCGACGCAGGCGCGGCTGGGCTGCCACCCGCGCTCGCGAATCTCGGCGACGAGCGGAATGACACAGCCCTTCACCTCGGAGAAGAAGGCGTCATAGAACGCGCGCGAGCTGCCGTGCTCGTACTCGTCGAGGAGGGTCTCGTAGGGGTCCTTCTCGGGCACGCGCATGAGCGCCATCTCGCGCCTGGCGGCAACGAGTCGGTCGAGGTAGGGGGCGAAGGAGTTCCAGTCATTCGCGACCTTGGCGCGAGTCCAGACCGCTTGGGCCTCGCTTGCGAGACGTGCGAAGTCCGCGGCGACATCCGCCGGAACGTCAACGGCGTCTGCGCGGTCGCGGGTTAGGACGCGAACCTCGGCGGCGCGGGTCTCGTCGAGCTCGCCCGCGAGGGCGGCGGCGCCGAGGCGCGCGAGCAGCTCGCCGGTCTCGGGACGACAGAGGTAGTCGTGGGCCTCCTCCTCGAGCGTGGCCATCGCCTCCGCGCGGGCTGCCGTGGCGTTGGCGGGGTCGCTCGTCTCGCCGGCGAAGGCGATCGAGGTCTGGGCGTGGCGATGGGCGAAGAGGTGGCGCTGGAGCTTGTCGAGCGCGGCGAGGTCCTGGGGTATGGCGGGCATGCTTCCTCCTTGATTATGGTCCGGTATTTGAAGTGTAGCGCCGACATGGCGTCGCGGCCGGGCGCAGGACGGCGAGCGCGCGCGTAACGGACCTTGCGGCTCTTCCGGCGTACGATTCTGCACGCTTAAGGCGGGCATGCATGTCGAAGCACCGCTGCCCGCCCGGGCCGTGCCGGGTGCCCCCGGTGCGTTCGAGAAAGTCGATGGAGACGGGTAATTCAACGCTGCTCAAACCGTATGGCGCTTCCCTTCGCGTTGCATAATAAGAGGGCAATTCTCACGACGACGGGGATGCCAGCCGCAAGGGGTGTCCCGCCAAGATCTTGGGAGAACAGACTATGAAGTACTTTGGCACTGACGGCTTCCGTGGCCGTGCTAACGAGGGCCTTACCGTTGACCATGCCTTTGCCATCGGCCGCTTCGTCGGTTGGTACTATGGCCTGCGCGAGGGTCGCAAGGCCAAGGTCGTTATTGGCAAGGACACGCGCCGTTCCAGCTACATGTTCGAGTATGCGCTTGGCGCTGGCCTCGTCGCCTCTGGCGCGGACGCCTACCTCCTCCACGTCACCACCACGCCTTCCGTGAGCTACGTCGTTCGTAGCGAGGACTTCGACTGCGGCATCATGATCACCGCCAGCCACAATCCCTATACGGACAACGGCATCAAGCTCATCAACTCCGGTGGCTACAAGATGGAGCCGGAGGTCCTCGAGATGGTCGAGGACTACATCGACGGCAAGACCGAGGTGCCCCTTGCCACCGGCGAGGACATCGGTCGCACGATCGACTACGTCGAGGGCCGCAACCGCTATATCGGCTTCCTCATCAGCTCCGCCAGCTTCTCTCTGCACGGTCTGCGCGTTGGCCTTGACTGCGCGAACGGCGCCTCCACGCCAATCGCCAAGGGCGTGTTCGATGCCCTGGGCGCCAAGACCTACGTCGTCTCCAACGAGCCCAACGGCTTTAACATCAACCGCGGCTGTGGCTCGACTCACATCGAGCAGCTTCAGAACCTCGTTGCCGAGAAGGGCCTCGATGTGGGCTTTGCCTATGACGGCGACGCGGACCGTTGCATCGCGGTCGACGAGCACGGCAACGTCGTCGACGGTGACCTCATCATGTACGCCTGCGGCACCTACATGGCCAAGAAGGGCCAGCTTGCGGATAATACCGTCGTCACCACGGTCATGAGCAATCTCGGCCTCTACAAGGCCTTCGAGCGCGCGGGCATTTCCTACGAGCAGACTGCCGTGGGCGACAAGTACGTTTCCGCCTGCATGAGCGAGCACGGCTACTCCCTCGGCGGCGAGCAGAGCGGCCACGTCATCTTCTCCAAGTACAGCGCTACGGGCGACGGCATCAACACGAGCCTGCGCATTCTCGAGGCCATGCTTGGTTCCAAGAAGACCCTCTCTGAGCTCACGGAGCCCGTCAAGATCTATCCGCAGCTGCTCAAGAACGTCGTCGTTGCGGACAAGAACGCCGTCATGGCAGACGAGCGCGTCAAGGCTGCCGTTGCTGGTGTCGAGACCGCCCTCGAGGGTGAGGGCCGTGCCCTGGTTCGTGCGAGTGGCACCGAGCCGATGGTGCGCGTCATGGTCGAAGCCGCGACGCCCGCCATCTGCGAGCAGTACGTCGACCAGGTGGTCAAGGTCATCGAGAGCCTCTAGGCTCGTGCGTCAATAGGACCGTATGGCCGGTGCGTTCCAGGGGATGGGGTGCGCCGGCCTTTTCTTTGAGGGGGTAGTTGAATGAGGCTCATTCTTGCAGATATCGACCGCACGATCATGCCCTTTGGCGATAGCGTGGTACCTACCCGCGTGCGCGAGGCGTTTAGGGCCGCCGCCGAGGCGGGCTGTGCCGTGGGTCCCTGCAGCGGGCGCGGCCGCGACTGGATCAGCATCTTGTTTGACGGGGACGAGCCCTGCTACCAGACGAGCATCGCCACGAACGGCCTACAGGTGAGCTATGGTGGCGAGCTCGTGCTCGAGCGCCATATCCCCGCCGAGCTGGTCGCACGCATGGCCGCCCTCACCGCCGAGGTGCCGCGTGCGGGTCTTGTCTGGTTTGATGGCGCTGCCCCGAAGGTCGTCGCGGGTGATATGGAGGACCTTAAGGTCGCGTTCCCGCGCTATGGGGCGTGCGGCGTCTACGAGCCGCTGCCTGGTCATGACGTGGTCAAGGCGAACGCCTTCGTCGCGGGCGACGACGCGGCTACGCGCGAGCTCGCGGAGCTTCTCACGAGGGAGATTCCGGAGCTTGACTTCGACGTGCCGCAGCAAGGCTTCGTCAATATCATGCCTGCGGGATGGAACAAGGGAGCCGCGGTGCTTTGGCTTGCGGATTACCTGGGTGTGGCGTCGCAGGACGTCTTCGTCTTTGGTGACGCGGAGAATGACCTCTCGATGCTACGTGCTGTGGAGAACTCCGTTGCCGTGGCGAATGCCACGCCCGAGGCCGCCGCTGCCGCGCGTTGGCACATCGGCGCCTGCGAGGACTTCGCCGTCGCCGACGCCGTCGAGGCCCTCGCCTCCGGTGACTTCCCCTTCACCAAGTAGCCGAAAGTTGACAAAGGGACCTGAAAAAGGGACTGTCCCTTTTTCAGGTTCTTTCTTACGTCCCCAGCTTGATATGTCAAGTGAGGCACTATGGGGGAAGTTCGGGCGATCCGTTGGTGCTTGTACCCAAATAATGCGAGAGCATTTTCTGACAACATTAAAAGCGCAGGTAGGCATGTGCGCAAACGGTAACTCATGACCCGATGTCGGCTCAAATCGACTCGACCAAATGATTACCGCTCAGCGAACAAATAGATACCGTTCGGCTGCGGATACGGGCAATTTGGAAATTCTGTGATAGCTTAATATACGGAGTTGGAGGGAGAGAGGGACTCCCACCACTCAAGTTCGCTTCCGCTTCTGGTTGGCTCGCGGAGGGCCAACCGATGAATTCGCGGGGACGCGTACGTATTGTTTGGAAAGCAGTACAAATGAAAGGTTGGAGGGATACCGAATGATGAAGTATCTCCAGAAGCTCGGCAAAGCGCTGATGCTTCCCGTCGCGGCGCTACCCGTCGCTGGCATCCTCATGGGCGTTGGCTATCTGCTCGCCCCCGGCGTCATGGGCGTTCCTGGCGCTGAGACCGCTGGTGCGGCCTACACCGTTGGTTTCCTGCTCGTCAAGGCGGGCGGCGCTCTTATCGACAACATGGCTTGGCTCTTCGCCATCGGCGCAGCCGTTGGCCTGGCTGACGATCATGACGGCACCGCCGGCCTCGCCGGCCTTGTTGCCTTCCTGATGATCCAGCAGCTCCTCAACCCGGCTGTCGTCGGTACCGTTCGCGGCATGGACGCTGACGCTCAGGCTGCCTGGCTCCTCACTGCCGAGGGCATCGCCTTCTCCAAGATCGCCGGCAACTGCTTCATCGGCATCCTCTCCGCCGTCATCGGTGGCACCATGTACAACAAGTTCAAGGACACCCGTCTCCCGGATTGGCTGGCCTTCTTCTCCGGCAAGCGCTGCGTCGCCATCATGACCGCGCTCGTCTCCATCCTCACCTCTGTTGTCCTGCTCTTCGTGTGGCCCATCATCTTTGACGGCCTCGTCGCGCTTGGCAACGGCGTCGCCGCTATGGGTGGCATCGGCGCTGGCATCTATGCCTTCCTGAACCGCCTCCTCATCCCGACCGGCCTGCACCACGCCCTCAACAACGTCTTCTGGTTCGACACCATCGGCCTCGGCGACCTTTCCCACTTCTGGGCCGGCGACGTCATGGGCCAGAACGGCGCCAACTGGAGCGTCGGCATGTACATGTCCGGCTTCTTCCCCTGCATGATGTTCGGCATCCCGGGTGCTGCCCTCGCCATGGTCAAGACCGCCAAGGACAAGAAGGCCGCCATCGGTCTGGTTCTCTCCGCCGCCATCTGCGCCTTTGTCTGCGGCGTCACCGAGCCGTTCGAGTTCGGCTTCATGTTCCTCTGCTTCCCGCTCTACGTCGTGTACGCCGCCCTGTACGGCATCTTCACGATAGTCGTCTACTACGTGAACTTCCGCGCGGGCTTCTGCTTCTCCGCTGGTGCGACTGACCTGCTCTTCTCCGCGAGCCTGCCCGCCGCTTCCAACACCTGGATGATCATCCCGCTGGGCATCGCCGCCTTCGTGGTCTTCTACGCGGTCTTCTACTTCGCTATCACGAAGTTCGACCTCAAGACCCCGGGCCGCGAGGATGTTTCCGAGGATGAGGCCAGCGTCGCTTCCGTTACCTCTGGCGACGACAAGTTCGCCGCTATCGCCGCTGGTGTCCTGGCTGCCGTGGGCGGCAAGGAGAACGTCAAGAACGTTGACTTCTGCGCCACGCGCCTCCGCTTCGAGGTCGCTGACTCCGCCAAGGTCGACGAGGCCGCCTGCAAGAAGGCCGGTGCCGTGGGTGTCATGATTCCTTCCAAGGAGTCCGCTCAGGTCATCATCGGCACGCAGGTCCAGGCCGTCTGCGACGAGCTCCAGAAGCTCATCTAGGACTGCTACCTGAAGCCGGAAGGCTGAAGTAACAGCATGAAGGGCCGTTCCCACTCCGCGGGGAACGGCCCTTTTCTTATTTCAGACACAAAACGAGGGCCCGCCGACATCGAGTCGACGGGCCCTCTGTACGAGTCAACGTGCTTTGCGCGGGCGCGCGCCCGCAGAATCGCGGAAGCTACTTCGTGACGCTCACCACGACATCGCCAACCTTGACGGTGCAGTTGGCGACGGGGGCGACCTCGGCGCACTCGGCGGTGTTGGTGATGATGACGAAGGTGGTGTCAGGGTGGCCCGCCTCGGCGACCTTCTCGCGCGAGAAGGTAAGGAGCTCCTGGCCGCAGGTGACGGAGTCGCCCTGGGCAACCTTGACGTCGAAGCCGTCACCCTTCATCTCGACGGTGTCGATGCCCACGTGAACCATGACCTCAACGCCGTTATCGGCGATGATGCCCACAGCGTGCGGCATGACGACGGAGACCTTGCCGGAGATGGGGGAGATGACGGTCGAGCTCGTGGGATTGATGGCACAGCCCTTGCCCATCATCTCGCTTCCAAAGACGGGCTCGTTGGTCTCAGAAAGTTGGACGAGTTCACCGTCGACGGGAGCAAGAATCTCAGTGACGTTGCTTGCCGGCTTGTCCTCGGACTTCTTGAAGCGATCGAACAGTCCCATCGTGTCTCCGTTCGCTGGGGGGAGTAAACATATACTTGATATTATAAGTTGGAAGCACGAGATCATTGCGCTTGCGTCGGCATGCGGTATGATTCGTCAGTTAACTGAAACGGGAAGGCAAGCGACTGGACTTGCCTTCCCGTTCTGCGTCAAATCGTGTGTGAAAATGTGCCAGAGTCCCGCCAAGCTTGAATTCCTGCTTGGATGGCGAAGACGCTATCTTCGCCGTCTACTTAACGACGCCCTTGCGGAGAAGGATGTTCGCGTAGGTGGCCTCCTCAGAGGTGGCCACGATGGCGTAGGTCTTGCGGGCGCGCTCGATGAAGGCGTCATGCTCCATGTGGGAGATCTTCACGTCGCCGGCGTGCTTCTTGATGATCTCGCGGTAGGTGGCCCAAATGGGAGGCTCCTCCGGAGTGGGCGATTCCATCATCGCGACGGGAGACTCGACGTAATCATCGAGCGGCATGAGCGTGAGGATGGAGTCGAGCAGCTCGGGTACGCCGAGACCGATGCAGCGGACGAGCAGGTTGCCACTCGAGGTGGCGGGATAGTTGCCGTCCGAGAGGACGATTTCATCGCCGTGGCCCATCTCCATCAGGACCTTCAGCAGGTCTGGCGAGACGTTCTTGGGGATTCCGTTGAGCATGGGTTGTCCCTTCTGCCGCGCGAGCGGCATGTCCGTTGGTTGGCCGTCAATTGGCAGCTGGTTAAGTTGTAACCACTTTGGACGGGGCCTACGCCAACGCTTCGGTGGACGCGCGCGATGGTTCGCAGGCGCGGGGGCGAGACGAGGTGCCCTGGTCGAGCCGAATACGCTAAGGGTGCCAGAGGGAGCGGGGGCGAGGTGGGACGCCCTAGTCGAGTGCGCTACGGGCACCGGAGCGAGCGGGGAGCGGGACGAGGTGGGGCGCCCTAGTCGAGTACGCTACGGGCGCCAGAGCGATCGAGCGAGGAGAACTTCAGTTTGAAGTAATCCCAGCGCACATAGGAGAGCGCGTCCTCGACAACCTCGCCCGTGGCGAGCGTCGTGATCTTGTGCTCGCGAACGACGGGCGTGTCGCCCTGGAGCTTGAGCGCCTCTGCCACCTCGAGTGGTGCGGGGAAGATGATGTCGTCCACCTCGACCGCGGCCTCGTCATTGAGCGAGATGCCGAAGTCCTCGCGGACCTTTCGGTAGATGGAGGAGTACTCCTGCGGCTCCGCGTCCTCCTTGATGAGGCGGCTCGCGATGTAGCTGCGCTGATAGACGATGGGGATGCCCTCGCAGCTACGGATGCGCATGATGCGCTGGTAGCCCTCCGTGGGGCCGAGGTGCATGGAACGGCGGACATCCGGATCCCCGCCGCGCTCGAACGACAGGACCTCGACGGTCTCTCGCTCGGTGTAACCCTTCCACGGCTCCATGTCGGTGAGTTCGACGAGGCGACGCTTGCGCGTGCGCGAGACGAACGTGCCCTTGCCCTGACTGCGCACAAGGTAACCCATGTTCACAAGCTCGCGGATGGCGCGGACGATGGTGATGGAGCTCACACCGTAACGCTCGATTAGCTCTGACTCGCTGTAGAAACGTTGGCCATTCTCGAACTTCTTGCTCTCAATCTCCTTGCGGAGGTCTTCCTTGATGAGCTCGTACTTGGGCGTGCGCATGTCTCACCTGCCATGGGGCTCAGCCTGTCGCAAAAGGCTGCCGTTTGCCGGGAAAATAGGGTAAAAGCCGTGCTAGTTAATTACTATACTAAGTATATGACAGGCGTACACAACAACTTAATCCCTCATCGTTGAACGGCTGCCAAATACCGTTTATCCGTAGCTCTGCTCTACGCATTTTCGCGTGAGAAGGGATTGCAATGGCTCCGTATCTTATCAAAGCTGACAAGTTCTTCCTGCCCGGCGGAGTTGCCCTGGGCGGTTACCTCAAGGTCGTTGATGGCAAGTTTGGCGCGTGGACCCCTGCTGCTTCCGAGGACGTCGAGATCCGTGACTTCACGGGTAGGTGGATCGCTCCCGGTATGGTAGACACGCACATCCACGGCTTCTTCGGCCACGCCACTATCGACGTTGATACTGATGGCATGGTCGAGGCGAGCGAGAACCTCGCGAAGTTTGGCACGACGAGCTGGCTGCCCACCACCTTCACCGATGGCGTCGAGCATATCGGCGAGTGCTGCGCGGCGATTGCCGAGGCCGCAAAGTCTTGCCAAGCTGGCTCCGGCCGTGCCCACATGCAGGGCATCTACCTCGAGGGTCCGTTCTTCACGATGAAGCACGTGGGAGCTCAGAACCCGGCGTTTCTCGTCGACCCCAGCTACGAGGTTTTCGCCGCCTGGCAGGAGCGCGCCGGTGGCATGATCCGCAAGAGCGCGCTCGCTCCCGAGAGGGACGGTTCCGTCGACTACATTGCCGCACTCGATGCCGAGGGCGTCGTGACCTGCATCGGCCATACGGATGCCACCTATGACGAGGCGCTCGCCGCAGTGAATGCTGGCGCGACCTGTTTCGTCCACACCTACAACGGCCAACGCGGCCTCCACCATCGCGATCCGGGCGTGGTGGGCTGCGCCATGTCGACGCCTGAGACCTATGCGGAGATCATCTGCGATGGCAAGCACGTGCGCACTGCCGCGATCGAGTCCCTGCTTCGCGCCAAGGGCTGGCAGCATACGGTGCTCATCACGGATTGCCTGGGCTGCGGTGGCCTTCCCGAGGGCAACTACATGAGCGGCGGCATGCCTGTCGTCCTCGCCGATGGCCTGTGTTACCTGCGCAATGAGGACGGTACGAGGGGCAACATCGCCGGTTCTGTGCTCACGCTCGCCAAGGGCGTGAAGAACATCGTGGATTGGGGCTTTGCGAGCGCTGACGAGGCGATTCGCATGGCGACGGAGGTCCCGGCTCGCTCCGCGCGCATCGACGACGTCTGCGGCTCGATCAAGCCTGGCCGCGACGCGGATTTCGTGGTCTTTGACCACGAGCTAAACCTATGCGAGACGTTCCTCGCGGGCGAGTCCGTGGGAGCCCCGATCGAGTATTAGCGGCGATGCGGTGACGCGGGGCGCGGCGAGGATGTGGACGACAGCTTGGAGACTGCCTGCGACCTCGCTGGTAGCACCCGTATCAATGCGGCTGCGATAACGCGCGTGTGCCGCTTCTGGAAACAGTACGTAACGAAACCTCCTGCGGGGCGCGTTGCGTGCTTTGATGGGACGAACTAATCGCCCGTCAGGCACGTGCTACCCCGCAGGAGGTTCTTCATGGTTGGATTCGTCCTCACTGGTCACGGAGAGTTCGCGCCTGGTCTCGCGAGCGCCCTCGACCTCTTTGCCGGTCCCCAGGAGAACTTTGACGTCGTGCCGTTTGACGTGAGGCGTGCCGGCGAGTATCCGCACCTCATCAGCGCCGCCATCGCTACTATGCGCGAGCGTACCGACGGCGTCCTCGTGATGTGCGATCTTATCGGCGGCACGCCGTATTACCAGTCGATGACGGCGTCCGCCACGATGCCGGACGTGCGTGTCGTTGCCGGCGCAAACCTCCCGATGGTCATCGAGACGGTCTTCACTCGCAACGCGGATGCGTCCGCCACGCCGGATTCGCTCGTGACCGTAGCGCTCGACGCCGGAAAGAGTGGCGTGGAGAGTCGCTTGATCTCCTAGCCGAGCAGCTCGGATACCACACTCGCGACGAGCGTGCGGGGGAGTAGCACGTCGAGGCCGCTCGCACGGCGCGCCGCGTCGCGCATGGCGAGCGTGAAGCCCATGCAGTCGAGGCAGAGGAACGCGTCGTCTGCGCCCTTGAGCGTGGCCGCGGCGCGCGTGACGCCGTCGATGCCCTGATAGGGGCTTGCGGAGACGATATCGACCTCGACGCCGCTCATGCTCCACCACTCACGCGCCTGCTCGATCTGCGACGGATCGGGCACCATGACGGCGACGCGGCGACCGCCGGCGAGCGCGCGGGCGTTCGAGTGCAGGAGAGGCTGCGGGAAGATGAGGGGAACCGTGTGACGGAGCTCCGGGAAGGAACCGGTGCAGAGCACGATGATGGCGCGGCAGCCGTCCGCCTCGGCCTGATCGATCTTTGCCTGGACGAGGGGGACGACCTTGTCTCCCGAGAAGGTGGCCTGGCGACCGTCGCTCATGCGCGAGACGAGGACCTCCTCGCCGGGTTCGGGCTTAAGCTCGCTCTCGACCTGCTCAAGCGTCATACCGTCAAGCGCGCCGTACTCGACGAGCTCGAGGTTGTCCGCAAGACGCTGGACGAGGTCGCAGGTCATGTCCGTGCGGGGACTCTGTCCCACCGTGATGCCTGCGATACGCGTATGACGTGCCATGATGCCTCCAAGAGAGTGATTGCCGAGACAGATTCGGGCTCGGCACATAGAAAGGCCCGCCGACGCTGGGTCGACGGGCCAAGTGATGCGTATGCCTGACTACTCGGACTTGCCGGGGGTCTGGAAGTGGCTCATATCGCCGTAGAGCTTCTGGAGACGGGCGAACTGCTCCTCGTCATAGAACTTGCAGGCGCCGGGGCCAAAGACCTTGGCGACCTCGACGGCGAAGCGGGCGGCCTCCTCCACGTCGGTACCGTGGGTGGCGCCGGTGGCGCAGCCGGCGACCATCTGCTCGGTCGCGATCGCGACGCCGACGACGGGGGCGTCGGTGGAGGTGGTGGGCTGAAGGATCGAGTTGAGGTGGTAGAGGTCATTGCCGTAGGGCGTGATGTCCTGCTGCGAGAGGGCGAAGACCAGCGGCATCTTGCCGGTGACGCGGGTCATGACGTCCATGAGGTCATTGGAGACGGACAGGATGTAGCCCATCTTGGTGGTGGGGGAGATGGCGATGCCGTTCACGTTGATGATGCGGTTGCCCTTGGTGGTGTCGATGGAGATGATGGCGTCCATGCGCTCGTCGACCTCCATGCGGTTCATGGTCGCCATGTCGATCGGGGAGTCCATGAAGGGAACCGGCTCGTGCGGGAGCGTCGGGGCGTCCGGGCAGATGTGGGTGGCAACGATGACGTCGCCCTCGAGGACGTCGCCGTTCTCGTGCATCTCGGCGAGCTTGAGGGCGGCGGTGAGGGCGGCGACGGCACCGTCACCGTCGGACACGGCGCCAATCATCTCGGGACGAGCGCCGCAGCCGCCGAGACGGCCGACGATGCCGAGCGTGGGGGCGGTGCCGCCGCAGGACTTGCCGTTGGAGCCGGGGATGAGGATCTTGATGCAGTCAGTGCCACCGCGGTCGCCACTGACGCGCTCGACGGTCACCTCGGTGATGCCGTGGCTGCGGATGAGCGCGGCGCACTCCTCACCGGAGGCCTGGGGCTTGTCGATGAGGTCATAGATGTCGAGCATCTGACGAAGAAGCATGGACGGTCGCCTTTCCTTAGAGATTATTCGCAACGCGCACCATCATACGGCAATAAACGCCTTACGTGTGCAAGCGCTATGCTAGTCAACCGATAAAGGGCGGGGGCGTTCGCGTCGTGCGGCGTCTTCATACAAGGAAGGATGCATGGGAACCGAGGAACTCGACTTCTCTACCGTCAATGAGCTCACGAATAACTTCGCGAGCGTGCGTGCCAACCGCGTGGCGCGCAACTCCGTCACCGCGCTCGGCGTGGTCGAGGCCAGCGTCGACCGCAGGCAGGCACGCAACTACCAGGACACCTTCGGCGTGTCGCTCAAGGCCGCCAAGACCGTGACCGGCCAGCGCCACTCGGGTCGCTGCTGGATGTTCTCGACGCTCAACGTCCTGCGCTCCAAGGTCCTCGCCAACCTCGACATCGATGACTTCGAGTTCTCCCAGAACTACGTGCAGTTCTATGACAAGCTCGAGCGTTGCAACTCCCGTCTCGAGTACGTGATCGACACCGCAGACCAGCCTTGGAACGACCGCGAGGTCACCCAGCTCATGCTCACCCCGGTCGATGACGGCGGCCAGTTCGTCTTCTGCTGCAACATCGTGAAGAAGTGGGGTGCCATCCCCAAGGCCCTCATGCCGGACACCGCCTGCAACAAGGACACCGCGCAGATGAACGCCCTGCTCACGACCCTCCTTCGTAAGGACGCCACGATCCTGCGCAAGATGGCTGCGAAGGGTGCCACGCTCGAGGAGCTTCGTGCCAAGAAGCAGGAGATGCTGCCCGAGTTCCACCAGATTCTTTGCTGCTGCCTGGGCGAGCCGCCCGTGACCTTCGACCTCGCGATTGAGGTGGGCGAGGGTGCCGACGTCGACGCCTCCAAGGTCGAGGAGGTCGTCTCCGCCAACGGCGGCGAGCCGCGACGCGTCCTACGTGATGCGGGCATCACCCCGGTCGAGTTTGTCGAGCGCTACGTGAAGCTTGACCTCTCGCAGTGCGTCGAGCTCGTCAACTTCCCGGGCGAGACCCGTCCCTACGAACACGCCTATGGCATCCGCTACTTCGATCCGGTTATCGGCGGTCAGCGCCTCCGCTTCCTCAACATGCCGATGGAGGACCTCGAGAACGCTGCCGTCGAGTCGCTCAAGGCAGGCGTCCCCGCCTTCATGATGTGCGCCGTCAACAAGAACCTCATGCGCAAGGACGAGGACTTCTCCGGCGTGCTCGCGCTCGATGGCATGGACCTCGACGGCACCTTTGGCGTTGACCTCTCCCAGACCAAGGCCGAGATGATCGATGACCGTGAGTGCGGCATGACGCACTGCATGGCCTTCCAGGGCGTCGAGCTGGGCGAGGACGGCAGGCCCGTCGCTTGGCGCGTCGAGAACAGCTGGGGCGACGACTTCGGCTTTGACGGCTACCTCGTCATGGACGCGGACTGGTTCCGCCTCTATGGCGGTGACGTCGTGGTGGAGCGCCGCTTCCTGCCGCAGCGCATCCTCGACCTCTGGGACACCCTGCCGCTCGAGGACGTTGCCTATTGGGATAACATGCTCGCGATCGGCTAAGGGCTTTAGGGCGGGAATTCCCCAAGGGCGACGTCGCCTCTAAGAGCCTTATTCACAGATGCGTGATGAACTGTCCGCAGGCGGTCAAACAGTAGTTTGCCGTCTGCGGCTTTTTTACAACCGTTCACTTCAAAATATACACTAATTAGAGACAATCATACGGTAAAATTGAAAGTTACTGCTACATCCAAAAGCAGTCCAGTATTTCGCCTAAGTAAACCATCGCGTATCGATAGCTCAACGTGATGCCGTTTCAGATATCTTTTATGAAGCGAATTGCATGGCTGGTAAGGAATTTGCAGTTTCCAGGCATATCCGCGTTTTTCAAGAGGGCGCTAGCGTCCTGATACCAAAATGGGAGGAACCATGTCTGACCTCAAGATTTCTCGTCGTTCGTTCGTCGGTGGTGTGTCCATCTTTGCGGCAGCGATGGCGGGTACCGCGCTCTCCGGCTGCAGCTCTGATGGCGGCTCGACTTCCACCGGTGCTGGCGCCGATGGCGGCACGCTCGTCGTTAGCCAGCCCTCCTCGCCCAAGTACCTCGACCCCATCAAGTACACGGGCGCCTATGAGGCCCAGATCATCTGGTGTGTGTGCGACACCCTCGTCGACTACAACATCGACCTCACCGAGATCGTTCCTCAGCTCGCCACCGATTGGAAGGTCTCCGACGACGGTCTCACCTACACCTTCACCATCCGTGATGATGCTAAGTTCCAGGCTGGCCAGTACCAGGAGGGCCGCGCCGTCGTCGCCGAGGACGTCAAGTACTCCCTCGAGCGCTCCGCGACTCAGTCCTCGATGAACCGCCTCGCCATGCTCGACCACTGCAACGTCGTCGATGACCACACGGTCGAGTGCGTGCTGAAGGCCCCTAACGCCTCGTTCCTCACCGCTCTTACGGATGCCGGCAACGTCATCATCCCGAAGGAAGAGGTCGAGGGCTGGGGCGATGCCTTCGGCGACCACCTCGTGGGCTCTGGTGCGTTCAAGCTCGACCAGTTCGTGAAGGACCAGCAGGCTGACATGTCCCGCTCTGATTGCTACTGGGGCGAGAAGCCGCACCTCGATGGCGTCACCATGAAGGTCGTTACCGACATGACCCAGTCGGCCAACGGTCTGGCCACGGGTGAGATCGACATCGCCACTTCGCTCACGGGCGAGGCCACCCAGACCATCAAGAACAATGACCAGCTCGTGCTGGACCAGAAGCCGGCACTTCACGTTGCCTACGTCTACATGAACCAGGTCAACGGCCCCACCGCCGACCAGAAGGTCCGCAAGGCCATTCTCATGGCTGTCAACCGCGATGACCTGGTCAAGGGTGTTTATCCCTATGGCGAGGCTACGACCGCCGTGCTGCCCCTGCCCAAGGATTCTTGGGGCTATGACGAGTCCGTCGAGGCTGACGTCCCGGCCTATGATCCCGAGGGTGCCAAGAAGCTCCTCGCCGAGGCTGGCTATCCGGACGGTCTCACCCTCAACATGTACATCTCCAACACCGAGGCTCGCGTGAAGATGGCCACCATCCTCCAGCAGACCCTCAAGGAGAACCTGAACATCGACCTTGTCATCAACCCGAGCGACTGGGGCACCTTCAGTGCCGCCGCCGCCTCCGGCAAGGCTGATCTGTACGGCATGAGCTGGTCCTGGTTCCCCGACCCCTACTTCTTCCTCAACAAGCTGTTCAGCTCCACGGAGATTGGCGCGCTTGGCAACGGTGCTGGCTTCAGCCACCCTGAGGTCGACGAGCTGCTCGACAAGGCCCTCGAGGTCACGGATCAGAACGAGCGTGCCAAGTACTACAAGGAGGCCCTGAAGACGATCGTCTCCTATGACCCGATGATCGTCTATGGCTCCGAGTACGTGAACACCGGCCTTACCAAGAAGGTTGAGGGCTTCCAGAGCCGCGCTGACAACAAGACGACCATCGTCTCCAGCGAGATCAACATCTCCAAGACGGCGTAATTTGAGCTATTCATTCAGTTAAGAATGATGGGGGCATGGCCCAGAGCCGTGCCCCCATCACATGGTTACGCGGGCACAAGGTCCCGCCAGACTCCGCTCAGGGGGTGTTGCAAAGGTGGCAAAGACAATCCTCAAAAGGATTCTCCAGACGATTCCGGTTCTGTTCGTAGTCGTCACCATCACCTTCGTCCTCACGCGCATGATTCCGGGCGATCCAGCGGCGCAGATGCTGGGTCCGCAGGCGTCACCCGATGCGATTGCGACGATGAGAGTAAAGATGGGCCTCGATGAGCCCATGCTGACGCAGTACATCAACTATTTGGTTGGTATCCTGCACGGCAATTTCGGCTATTCGTACTCCTACAGTGGTCCCGTCATGCCCATCATTCTGAGCAGACTTCCTTCCACGCTTTCGATCACCCTTACGGGCCTCGTGCTCGCGCTTCTCGTCGGCGTGCCCATTGGCGTCGTGTCCGCCGTGAGGCAGAACACCATCTTTGACTACGTCTTCATGGTGCTCGCCCTCGTTGGCGTGTCTATGCCTATTTTCTGGCTGGGCCTTATGCTCGTCCTCACCTTCTCGGTGAACCTCGGCTGGCTGCCCGCCATGGGCATGGGTGCGATGTCGAAGGGCGTCTGGGACGTCATTAGCCACATGATCCTGCCGTGCTTCTGCCTGGCGACGATCCCCGCGGCGACGTTTGCCCGCATCACGCGTTCGAGCATGCTCGAGACGATCAACGGCGAGTACATCAAGGCCCTCCGCGCCCGCGGCATCAAGGAGTCCAAGATCATCTGGAAGCACGCGCTCAAGAACGCGCTCCCGCCCATCGTGACCGTCTTGGGCCTTCAGCTTGCCAGCGCCTTCGCCGGCGCCATCCTGACGGAGACCATCTTCTCCTGGCCTGGCCTTGGCACGCTTATCGTCAACGCCGTCAACGGCCGTGACTACTCGCTCATTCAGGGCGTGGTCCTGTTCTCCGCCGTCGTCTTCGTCTTCGTTAACCTCGTTGTTGACATCGTCTACATGGTCATCAACCCCAAGGTCAATTTTGAGGGGGGTAGCAACTAATGGCAGATAACGCTACTGGCGCTAGCCTTTCTGACGAGGCAACGCTCAAGATGCTCGAGCGTGAGCGCAAGGCGAACAACGCCTGGCACAAGCTCGCTCGTAACAAGATGGCACTTGTGGGCCTTGCGATCGTCGTCGTGATGGTGATTCTCGCCGTCTTTGCGCCCCTGCTTGCTCCGTGTGATCCCAACGCCACGGATACCGGCAACATGTTTGTTGCTCCCGGAGTGGGAGGCCACCTGTTTGGCACTGACGCCTATGGCCGCGACCTTCTCTCCCGCGTGATCTATGGTGCGCGCATCTCGATCTTCATCGCCATCGGCGGCACCATCCTCGGTGCCATCGTCGGCATCCTGCTCGGCCTCGTCGCCGGCTTCTTCGGCGGCATCGTTGACTCTGTGATCATGCGTATCATGGACGGCATGATGGCGTTCCCGTTCATCCTGCTCTCCCTTATCCTCATGACCATCCTCGGTCAGGGCACCGTCAACGTGATCATCGCGATTGGCGTTGCCAACGTGCCTAACTTCGCTCGTGTCGTGCGCGGCCAGGTCCATGTCGTGAAGAACGAGGAGTACTGCAATGCCGAGCGCGTCATTGGCGCCAGCCCCGCTCGCATCCTCTTCAAGCACATCTTCGCCAATGCCATGAGCCCGGTCATCGTCTACTTCACGCTCAACATCGCCAGCGCGATCATCTCTGAGGCCGCGCTTTCCTTCCTCGGTCTTGGCATCCAGCCGCCCACCGCTTCTTGGGGCTCGATTCTTTCCGAGGGCAAGAGCTGCCTGCAGGGCGCTCCTCACATCGCCACGATTTCTGGCATGTTCATCCTCGTCACCGTTCTTGGCTTCAACCTGTTTGGTGACGGTATTCGTGACGTTCTCGACCCGAAGCAGAAGAGGTAGGCCCTATGAGCGAGAACAACTCTCAGGCTACCGAGACCAACGCAGCTACCGAGCAGGTCTCGGAGCATCTTGTTGAGGTCCACGACCTTAAGACGTACTTCCACACGGCTGCCGGCGTCGCCAAGGCCGTCGATGGCGTGAGCTTCACGCTCGATCGCGGTAAGACCCTTGCCATCGTGGGTGAGTCTGGCTCCGGCAAGTCCGTCACCTCGAGCTCTCTGATGCACCTTCTGCCCAAGACCGGCAAGATCGAGGGCGGCAGCGTCATGTTCGACGGCAAGGACATCGTGCATGCCACCGAGGCTGAGCTCCGTGAGCTTCGTGGCAAGGATATCTCGATGATCTTCCAGGACCCGATGACGGCCCTGGACCCGGTGTTCAAGGTTGGCACCCAGATGATCGAGAACATCCGCCTGCATGACGGTCTCGACAAGGAGGCCGCGCGCAAGCGTGCCATCGAGATGCTCAAGCTCGTGAGCATCCCCAACCCCGAGAAGCGTATGGACTCGTATCCGTACGAGCTCTCCGGTGGTATGTGCCAGCGCGTCATGATCGCCATGGCAATGAGCTGCCACCCCAAGTTCATCATCGCCGATGAGCCCACCACCGCCCTTGACGTGACGGTGCAGGCCCAGGTCCTGAGCCTGCTCAAGGGCCTTCAGGACACGCTCAACACGGGCATCCTCCTTATCACGCACAACCTCGGTATCGTCTGGCAGATGGCTGATGACGTTATGGTCATGTATGCGGGCCGTACCTGCGAGTATGCCCCCATGGAGGAGCTCTACGCCAATCCGCTGCACCCCTATACCTGGGGCCTGCTGGATTCCATGCCCAAGCTCTCGGATAAGGCGAAGACCGACCTCAAGACCATTCCGGGTGTTCCGCCCGATCTGAGGCTCACCGGCACCTGCTGTAACTTCTACAACCGTTGCCCCTACGCCTGTGAGAAGTGCAAGCATGAGGTCCCGCCGCTGGTCGAGGTCAAGCCTGGCCACTTCGTGGCGTGCCACAGGCAGAACGGCGAGGAGAGCCTCGTTCGTGGGGAGGCGAACTAAATGGCCAACGATAATGTGATTCTTGGCATCAAGAACCTTAACAAGGAGTTCCGTCTTCGTGGTGACGGCCTCTTCGGCAAGCCTCAGACGCTTCATGCACTGTCCGGTGTTTCGCTTGATGTCTATGAGGGTGAGACCCTCGGCATCATCGGCGAGTCCGGTTGTGGCAAGTCGACCCTTGGACGTTGCATCGTTGGTCTCCATGAGCCCACGAGCGGCGAGATCATCTATAACGGCCAGGATATTTCCAAGCTTAAGGGCGCCGCGCGCAAGCCCGTGCACAAGGATCTTCAGATGATCTTCCAGGACTCCTATTCGAGTCTTGACCCTCGCTTCACCGCGGCGGCTTCCATCGAGGAGCCGATGGTCATCCATGGTATCGAGCCTGATGCCGCGAAGCGCCAGCAGAAGGTCCTCGACCTTATGAAGGAAGTCGGCCTCGACATCCAGCACCTGCAGCGCTACCCGCATGAGTTCTCCGGTGGCCAGCGCCAGCGCATCAACGTTGCTCGCGCCCTCTCGCTCGATCCGAAGATCATCGTGTGCGACGAGCCCGTCTCCGCGCTTGACGTGTCTATTCAGGCCCAGGTCCTGAACCTCTTCCGTCGCCTCCAGCGCGAGCGTGGCCTGACGTACATCTTCATCAGCCACGACCTCTCGGTGGTCAAGCACATCTCTGACCGCGTGGCCATCATGTACCTCGGTCGCGTCATGGAGATCTCGCCTGCCCACAGCATCTATGAGAACCCGCTGCACCCCTACACGAAGGCTCTGCTCTCGGCTATTCCGCCCGAGAATCCCTTCGAGCGTCACCCCGAGATGAAGCTCGAGGGCGAGATTCCCAGCCCGGTGGGCGAGCAGGTCGGCTGCCCGCTGGCTGGCCGTTGTCCCAACGCCACGGAGCGCTGCCACCACGAGCGTCCCGCGCTCATGGAGGTGGAGGACAACCACCGCGTCGCGTGCTTCCTCTACCACGATAAGGTCGCGGAGTAGGTCTATTATTTTGGGGCCAGTCGTTTCCGGCTGGTCCCTTTCTGTTTTGTCTGCAAGTCTTGCGTTTGTCTAATGGCTGGCGTGTCCGGGATTCGGCGCGCCATGAGAGAAAGCGGAATCGTAGTGTCGATTACGAAGAAGCAGCTTCACGAGGCTGTACTTGCTCACCAGGACGATCTGCTCAAGCTTTGCCAGCAGCTTATCCAGATCAAGAACCAGAGCCCGATTGATGACCAGGAGCCCGCTATCAAGTTCGTTCGTGACTACCTTGCCGAGCACGGCATCGAGTCCGAGCGCCTTATTGCGGACAGCGGCGAGGACTATCCTGTCGTCTATGCTCACATTGGATCCGAGGACGGCTTCCGCGTCGTTCTGAACGGTCACGTTGACGTCGTGCCCGTTGGCAATCTTGATGGCTGGGACTTTGATCCCTTCGGCGGCGAGATTCGTGACGGCAAGATGCTCGGCCGTGGTACCTCTGATATGAAGTGCGGCCTCGCGGTTCTGCTCTTCTCTATGGCCATGCTGAACGAGGCTGACGTTGACCTCAAGGGCGATATCCGCCTGCACGTCGTCTGCGATGAGGAGATTGCCGGCTCTGGCACCAAGTGGTTCTGCGAGAACGGCTATGCCGACGGCGCTGATGCCGTCATGATCGGCGAGCCCACCGGCCACGACACGATCGAGATTGGCCAGAAGGGCATCCTCCACCTCACGTTCACCGCTCATGGCGTGCCCGGCCACGGCTCGACCGGCAACTACAAGGGCGATAACGCCATCAACAAGCTCGCGAAGGTCATCCCCTTCATCGACGAGATCACCGCTGTTCCCGGTCACTATGACGAGTCCCAGGCTCGCGCTGTCAAGAACTCTCGCACCATCGCCGAGCGCACGATCGGCACTCCTGGTGTTGGCAACGTCATCGACCACTGCTCCACCAACGTCGGCATCATTCAGGGTGGCGGCAAGATCAACCAGGTGCCGGACTTTGCTTCCTGCAGCGTCGACGTTCGCCTGCCGTATGGCTGCAAGCACGAGGAAGTCGTTGCCGCGGTCGATGCCCTGATCGCCAAGAGCGGCGTCGAGGGCGTCGAGGCCAGCTATAACTGGATCGCCGAGGGCAACTACACCGACGATGAGTCCAAGCTGGTCACGAGCCTCAAGAAGAACATCGAGGACGTCTGGAACGAGGAGTGCCTGCCGGCTTACCAGTGGGCGAGCTCTGACGCCGCGCACTACCGCGCGCTCGGTGCCCCGACGATCCAGTTTGGCCCGGCCAACAACGAGGGCATCCATGGCTACAACGAGGATGTCGACGTTATCGATATCGTTCACTCGGCGGAAATCTACATGCTGTCGCTCTGCGACATGCTGGGGGTGGAGTAAATGACTGACGAGAAGTGCTGCTGCGGCATGGACGCTGCGACTGACGCCAACGCCGTTCCCGAGGCGAAGCGCACCGAGGGCCTGGTTTGGCAGTATGGCGACGAGCACATCGAGTACGCCGCCGCCGCTGGTCACCTCGACATCTATGACCCCGCGCGCGTGCTCGAGGGCAAGATGTTCAATGTGAACTACGTTGCCTCCAGCGTTAACGGCGAGGCCGTGGACTCCTCCAAGCGCCCCGTGACGTTTGCCTACAACGGCGGCCCGGGCTCTGCGTCCGTGCCCATCAACTTTGGTGGCCTTGGCCCGAAGCGTGTTGTGAGCGAGGGCGAGAAGTTCGCGAGCGCCTCCTATGAGGTCGTCGACAACCCCGGCACGCTCCTGCGCGAGACGGACCTCGTGTTCCTGGACGCTCTGGGCACCGGCTGGTCTTTCGTCGCTGATGGCTATGACAAGAAGCGCGTCTACGGCCTTGAGGAGGATGCTCGCACGTTCTGCCGTGCCATCGTTCGTTGGCTTGACGAGAACAACCGCTGGGACAGCCCCCTCTACATCTATGGTGAGTCCTACGGCACCATGCGTTCCTCCGTCCTTATGCGCTATCTCGGCGAGGCCGGCGTGCCGCTGGCCGGCGTCGTGATGCTCTCTGCGTACTTTGACTGGTCGCAGAACCTGCCGGGCAATGACCTGTACTACCTCGGCATGCTTCCGAGCTTCGCCTCGACGGCCCAGCACTTTGGCGTCACGGGCCAGGGCGTCGATGTCGACGAGTGGTTCGATGAGGCGAGCGAGTTCACCGCGAACGAGTATGCCCCGTCTCTCATGAAGGGCGACCGCATCGACCCGGAGGAGAAGCGTCGCATCGCCGAGAAGATGGAGCACTACATCGGCATCCCCGCGGACTTCCTGCTCGCTCACAATAACCGCATCGAGCTCGAGGACTTCCGCGCGAACATCGTGCGCGACCGTGGCCTGATGTGTGGTCGCCTCGACATGCGCTACACCGAGACCATGACGCTGCCCGTGCAGCGCAACACCTTCTACTTCGCCTGCGAGGATCCGGCGTCCCACGCTCTCGAGAAGGTCTGGTACGGCGCGTTCCGTAGCTTCCTCCGCAGCACGCTTGGTTACGTCAACCCCGCCGAGTACCGTTTGTCCGTCTGGAGCGAGATCGGTATCGGTTGGAACTGGGTCCACGACGAGCCCGGCATGGACGACACCAAGACCGCCGCTCCCAACCTCGCGTTCGACATCGCCACGGCACTCCGTCGTAGCCCGACGACCAAGCTTGCCATCCTCGGTGGCCGCTATGACGCCGCGACTCCCTGGTGGAACATGGACCACACGATGTCGCAGCTGTTCCTCCCGGCAGAGCTCAAGAGCCGCATCACCTACCACCGCTATGGCTGCGGTCACATGGCATACACCGATGTCCCGACCCTCATGCAGATGGTCGACGACATGCGCGAGTTCTACGCCGCGGAGTAGGTTGCCCTTATGGATGTGAGGACGCTAGGGATCGTTCTGGTTATCGTGGCCCTTCTTGGCAGCGTTGCGGGGAGGCTCGTCAGGGGTCGTGCCGTCTCGAAGGCGCAAGACCAATTCATGGCGGGGGACTTCGAGGGAATGATCAAGACCCTCGATGGCGCTGCGGCGAAGACGGGCCTTCCGCCGTTCAACCTCCACTACATGCGTCTCAACGGTTTTGAGGCAATGCAGGATGTCGAGGGCGAGAAGACCGAGCTCAACGTGCTGTTGCGTATGCGCTGCACCGACGTGCAACGTCGGTTGGTGCTTGCTCGCGCGATGAACTTCTACGAGATGCAGAAGGATCGCGAGGGTGCCGAGCACGTGCTTGAGCTCATGGAGAGCTTCGAGGACAAGGATTTGCTCCGCGACGCGCGCCAGACGTTCGCCATCGTGTTCAAGAACAGCTTCGCCTACATCGCCGAGATGGAGCACCAGCTTGCGGATGCGGAGCCGGACGAGAAGGCGAGACTCAACTACTTCCTGTCTCTCCAGTACGAGAACAAGGGAGATGAGGCTCGAGCCAAGGAGCATCTCGACCGCGTGATGTCTGTGTTTGGGGCTGTTCCTGCGAACCCGACGGATTTCAGTGACGAGGCTGACAAACCCGAGAACTCTGGGGATTCCGAGACGGTCTCCAACGAAGAGTAGACAACTTCGCTAAAAGCGAGGCGAGGAGGGGTGTATGGCTTTTGCCATGCACCCCTCCTTTGTTGCGAGCTGGGCGTAGAGCTGGTAGCTGTGCTAATATTCCTCCTTAGGCAATGACGGAGAGGTTTGGCTGTCGCGTCGCCAGCGGATAAGAGATGGGGCCCACCGGCTGAGAGGTCCCTCCAAGGTTGACGGCCAGAGTTCACTCCACCAGCCGCGAACTGAAAGCGCCATGCGTCAACGCGCGCAAGTAGGGGAGCCGTCCGCCCCACGAGACGGGGAGAAGAGCGGGTACGTCGGGCAAGACATCCGACGGCCAAGCAAGGTGGTACCGCGGAGACTCATCCGCCCTTGCTCGCAAGAAGGCGAGCAAGGGCGGTTTTTTTTGTCGCGCACTCTCGCCAAGGAAGGCGGGCGCGAGCCCGCGAACGAAAGGGGCATGAAAGGCATGACGATCATTGACGACCTCAAGGCCATCGAGGCCGAGGCGCACAAGGGCATCGGCAACGTCGCCGACCTTGCGGAGCTCGACCGCGTTCGCGTCGCGGTGACGGGCAAGAAGGGTTCTCTCACCGGTGTCCTCCGCCAGATGGGCCAGCTCTCTCCGGAGGACCGTCCGAAGGTGGGCAAGCTCGCCAACGAGGTTCGCTCCCGCATCGAGGCCGCCCTCGAGGAGCGCAAGCACGAGCTCGAGCACGCGGCCCTCGAGGCGCGCATCGCCGCCGACTCGGTCGACGTGACGCTTCCCGGTCGTGTCCCGTCCGTGGGCACGCAGCACCTCATCTCGCAGATTATCGAGGAGATTGAGCAGATCTTCTGCGGCATGGGCTACACCGTCGAGGACGGTCCCTACATCGAGACCAGCTATTACAACTTCACCGCGCTGAACGCGCCGCTCGACCACCCGAGCCGTAGCGCCCGTGACACCTTCTATGTCGAGGACAACAACCCTGGCAGCCTCGATCACTCCGAGGTCCACGCCAACGGCGAGTCCGACATCCTCCTGCGCACGCAGACCTCCGGCGTCCAGGCTCACACGATGGAGGCCCAGAAGCCACCCATCTACATGATCTGCCCGGGCACCGTCTTCCGTCCCGACACGCCCGACGCGTGCCACCTCCCGCAGTTCAACCAGATCGAGGGCCTCGTCGTGGACGAGGGCATTACCTTCGGCGACCTCAAGGGAACCCTCGACTACTTCTGCCGCGAGATGTTCGGCAAGGACCGAGCCACGCGCTACCGTCCCCACTTCTTCCCGTTCACCGAGCCCTCCTGCGAGGTTGACGTGTCCTGCGGCGTTTGTGGTGGCAAGGGTTGCCGCTTCTGCAAGAACACCGGCTGGCTTGAGATCCTCGGCTGCGGCATGGTCGATCCGAACGTTCTCGACAACTGCGGCATCGACCACGAGAAGTACACCGGCTTCGCCTTCGGCATCGGCGCCGAGCGCGTCGCCGCCCTCCGCTACGACCTGCCTGACCTGCGCATGCTGATGACGGGAGATATGCGTTTCCTCTCCCAGTTCTAACCCCCAGGCTTTCCGCAGCACGCCATCTGGTCCCTCAAACCGTCGCTTGCGTGCCTTGGCACGCGGCGCTCCTCTTTCGGGCCCATCTGACGCACCGCAGAAACCCTGGTTTGATCCCGATGTATCTGCGCTATAGAAAGGTATTCACATGCGCATCTCATATGAGTGGCTCGGCTCCATGGTCGACCTCCCGGCCGATCCCAAGGTCCTGTACCGCGAGCTCATCCGCACCGGCACCGAGGTCGAGACGATCGAGCGCGTTGGCGCCGATCTCGACCATGTCGTCGTTGGCCAGGTCGTCTCGAAGCAACCGCACCCGGATTCTGACCACATGTGGCTTTGCAAGGTCTCCGTTGGCGCCAGGAACGTCGACGCGGACGGCAACCCCGTTCCGCTGCAGATCGTCTGCGGCGCCCAGAACTTCGAGGAGGGCGACAAGATCGTCGTCGCGATGATCGGCGCGGTGCTCCCCGGTGACTTCAAGATCAAGAAGAGCAAGCTTCGCGGCGTGGAGTCCTGTGGCATGAACTGCTCTGCTCGCGAGCTCGGTCTCGGTGGCGACCACTCCGGCATCATGATCCTTCCCGAGGACGCCCCCGTGGGCATGGACTTCGCCGAGTACCGTGGTCTGTCCGACACCGTCCTTGACTGCGAGATCACGCCCAACCGCCCGGACTGCCTCTCCTATGTGGGCATGGCTACCGAGGTCGGCGCGGTTCTCGACGAGGACACGCACATCGAGCTTCCTGCGATTCAGCACGAGGAGGGCCCCAAGTCCTCTGACCTCGTCGACGTGCGCATTGACGCCCCCGAGCTCTGCTCTCGCTACGTGGCCCGCGTCGTCCGTGGCGTGAAGATCGGCCCGTCCCCGGACTGGCTCGCGCGTCGCGTTATCGCCGCTGGCAGCCGTCCCATCAACAACGTCGTGGACGTCACCAACTACGTGATGTACCTCACCGGCCAGCCGCTGCACGCCTTCGACCTCGGAAAGCTCTCTGAGCGCGACGGCCGTCGTCACGTCGTGGTCCGCGCCGCTCGCGATGGCGAGGAGCTCACCACGCTCGACAGCGAGGAGCGCAAGCTCACGAGCGACATGGCTGTCATCACCGACGACGGCGAGCGCCCCATCGCCCTTGCCGGCGTCATGGGTGGTCTCAACTCCGAGATTGACGACACCACCGTTGACGTCCTTCTCGAGAGTGCCTGCTTTGACAAGAGCCACATCTCCCGCACGAGCCGCAATCTCAACCTCATGAGCGAGGCCTCCATTCGCTACGAGCGCCAGGTCGACGCTGCTAACTGCGAGGAAGTCTCTGACATCGCAGCCGCCCTCTTCGAGAGCTGCTGCGGCGCCACCGTCTGCCGTGGCCGCGTTGACGTCTATCCCGTTCCCGTCGAGGCCGTCTGCATCACCCTTCGCGGCGATCGCGTCCGCGCTGTGTGCGGGGCTCCCATCACCAACGAGGAGATCTCCCACCTGCTTGAGCGCCTTGGCTGCGCCGTTGTTCCGCAGAAGGGCGGCAATGACTTCGAGGTCGTGGTGCCCACCTCTCGCCCGGACCTCACCCGTGAGGCCGACCTCATCGAGGAGGTCATTCGCCTGTGGGGCATGGACCGCGTCGAGCCGACGCTCCCCGGCGCCAAGAACCACCACGGTGGCCTCACAGTCGACCAGCAGCGCACGCAGCTCATCGGTCGCACGCTGCGCTCCTGCGGCCTCTCGGAGACCTTCACCTACTGCTTCGCGGAAGACGGTGATCTCGAGCGCGCAAAGATCACCGAGACTGGCCGTGGCGTGCCCGTTCGCATCATGAACCCGCTGCTCGCTAACAACTCTGAGATGCGTCGCTCGATTCTCCCGGGCCTTCTCCGCTCCGTCGCCTACAACCTCGACCACGGTGTTGAGAACGTCGCCCTCTACGAGCAGGGCCGCGTGTTCTTTGGTCATGCGAAGCGCACGCTTCCCGACGAGCCCCGCTACGTCTGCGGTGTGCTTTCCGGTGCTTGGGGCGAGGACGGCTGGAACCAGAAGCACGAGAAGCTCGATTTCTTCGATGCGAAGGGCATCGTCGAGCGTCTGCTCTCCGCGCTTCGTATCACGAAGGTTCGCTTCAAGCCGGCTGATGCCGAGGAGTACACCTGGCTGCAGCCTGGCCGCGCGGCCGAGGTCTATGCCGGCGGCGAGCTCATCGGCTGGGTGGGCAACGTCCACCCCGTGAGTCTCGATGCCTTTGGCATTGACGCGGACGTCATTGCCTTCGAACTCTCCGAGCCGCATCTCCTGCGTCTTGCCCAGCGCGAGCTGCCGTATGTCGACGTGCCCACGCTTCCCGCCATCACGCACGACCTTGCGATCGTCGTTGACGAGAGCGTCACGTGCGAGACCCTCATGCAGCGTCTGACCAGTGCTGGCGGTAAGCTGCTCGAGAGCGCCCGTCTCTTTGACGTCTATCGTGACCCGGTGCGTGTGGGCCTTGGCAAGAAGTCGATGGCCTTCCAGCTCACCTATCGCTCGAACGACCACACGCTTACGAGTGAGGAGGTCGAGCGCGCGCACGCGAAGGTCGTGAAGAAGGTCTGCGCCTCTACGGGCGGCGAGGTGCGCTCCTAGAGCGACGGGGCAAGCTCCGAGATTCGATGACGTTTGACTTGCGATAGGCACGGACGTCGTTGCTCGTTAGTTTTCCTGAACGTTAGGGGGTCGTCACATTTGTGGCGGCCCCCTTCGCGTGCGTGCTACCATGGGCCTATGCCTAGTTGGAACGTACATACCGCCCATGTTCAGCGCTTGCTCAAGGAGGGGCCGGCCTCCTCCTTTGGCATCCGTGACGTCGATGCATTTCTGTTTGGCAACTATGTGCCAGACGTATACGTGGGCTATATGCTGCCGCATCCTTCCGGCATTCTGCCGTATGCGCTCACCCACTTTGCGGACCCATGTGCCATTCCCATTCCTCGCGAGCGCGAGTTCTGGGATCTCTACGTAGAGCCTACCCTCGAGATTCCTGCGGATGTGCCCATTGGCCCCGCGGCCATTACGGTGGAGGAGGGCGTGAGGATCTCTCGCGCGGGTGGATCCTTCATCATTCCGGCTAGTCAGCCGACGCACGATGAGGTGGCGAAGCGCCTGTCCCATCCTGGCTATCGGGCAAGCGACGTCGTGCTGGGTGCCTGGGCGCATCTGCTCTGTGACAGTGTCTATAACACGGCGACGCACGCTTGGCTCGAGCGCTATCACGTGCCAACGGGCGAGGCGACTCGCATTCGCAAGCAGGGAGATTTCGATAAGTTTGGGCGTACCCTGCCCATCACGCTGACCTGCGAGGCGACCGCCGCGGTGCTTGCCCAGGCGGCGGAGTTTCCGCAGTATGCGCTCCGTGAGCGGGACGTGACGCGTTCCGTTGACGTGGCACGCGGCATTGTCGAGGATAACCAGCGCAACCATATTGATGGCACACCTGAGTACAGCCTGTTTACCAGCGATTTCTTCTTTGAGGTGTTTGAGCATGCGACTGATCTGCTCGTCGAGCGCCTGAGTGACTACGCGAGGCGCGTCTCGGCGTAGGGCTATTGGCCCGGTCCCGCGCGTCTCCACGGCGAAGTTGACCATCTCGTCCACGGCGAAGTTGACTATCCCGTCCACGACGAAGTTGACCATCCTGTCTATTTGAAGGCGTGCTTCCTGCGAGGTTGACCATTCGTTGATTGCTTGGGTATTGCGTCTCCTGTTGCGTAAACGCTTACTTGCTCAATAAAGAATTACTACTAAAACCGCAGGTAGAGTTTGGTTGACTAGTCGTGTAATTTTAGGCTTAACGATTGCCTGGGAGTCAACTTCGGGGTTACACTTCAGCCAGAACTAGTCAAGTTGCTGGGGGCCGTAGAGCGCTCCTGACGCCGGGCACTTGGCACTCATGGGAAGGCACGCAATGGCTGACTTCGAGAAGAAGGACACCTCGCTGCTCTACGTGCAGGTAGCAGACTATGTTCGTGAGAAGATTTACTCCAAGGAGTGGGGTGTTGATGAACGCATCCCGTCCGAGCACGAGCTAATGGCCATGCTCCACCTCTCTCGCGGTACCGTTCAGAAGGGCATTCGCTCACTTGTCGAGGAGGGCCTGCTCGTTCAACAGCGTGGTCGCGGCACCTTCGTGATCCAGCCGGTCATGGCTCGTCCCTCGGGCAACAAGCTCCACTCGTTCGCGGAGTCCATGAACGAGCAGGGCATCGAGTACGTGACCCGTGTGGTTGAGAAGCGCATTGACCGTGCCAACCGCGTCTGCGCGCAGAACCTCGGCATTGCGGAGGGGTCAACTTTTCTCTACCTCATGCGCGTCCGCTCCGTTGCGGAGCAGCCCGTCATGCTCATCGAGAGCCGCATTAACCTTGAGCCGTGCCCTGGCCTCGAGAACGTCGACTTTGAGCGCGAGGGTCTGTTCGATGCCGTCGAGCGCACGAGTGGCCAGCCCGTTGGGGATGCGGAGATGACGTACAGCGCTCGCGCCGCGGGTAAGAGGCGTGGTCGCTGGCTCGAGTGCGGCGAGCGTTCCCCGGTGCTTGATCTTGACCAGCTCGTACGCCTCGAGGACGGTACACCCGTGGAGTGGGGTAGCGTCTGGCTCCCCGCAAACCGCTGCGTGATCAGCTCCGTTCGTACGAGGTAATGGCCTTTTAAACAGTGTGTTTGCCGCGCTCTCTTTTGACCCTTCTTTGATGTCGCCGTCGGGATTGTTAATCCTTGACGGCGACATTTCTCATGTCCAACAACGCCTTTCTCCAAGAGGGCTTGGCTTGTCTTGACTGTCACCATCGGGGGAAGGACGTGCATGGAGCTTACGACTATCAACTACCTGCCCAGCTACACCGTGGGTGTTGATGCCTATAAGGCAGTGCCCGAGGTCACGCGCCGCTTCGGGCGCAAGGCCGTCGTGATTGGCGGAAAGACCGCTATGGAGAAGGCCGGCCCGCGCCTCTCGGACGCTCTTGAGGGCACAGACGTCGAGATACTCGGCTTCATCTGGTATGGCGGCCAGTCCACGCACGCGTCGGCTGCTCGAATCGCCCAGGATCCGCGTGTCGCCGAGGCTGACATGGTCTTTGGCATGGGCGGCGGCCGCGCCATCGACGAGAGCAAGGAGATCGCGGAGCTCGCTGGCAAGCCCCTCTTCACGTTCCCCACCGTCGCCTCGAACTGCGCTCCCGTGACGGCGATCGGCGTCTTCTACAAGGAGGATGGCTCGGTCGATAACTACTTCCTGCCCAAGGAGCCGCCCATCCACTCCTTCATCGACACGAAGGTCATCTCGGAGAGCCCTGACGACTACTTCTGGGCGGGCATCGGAGACGCGCTCTCCAAGCAGCCTGAGGTCGAGCTTTCGAGCCGAGACCTCGACCTGCCCCACACGCCGCTCATGGGTCGTGCGCTCGCGGTGTCGTGCGAGCGCCCTCTGCTCGACTATTCCGAGAAGGCCCTCGCGGATAAGCGCGCGGGTGAGTCGAGCTATGAGTTCGAGCAGATCGTCCTCGACATCATCGTCTCCACGGGCCTCGTCTCGAACATGACGACGAACCTCGGTGCCGCCGAGGGCGCCTACTACTTCAATTCGAGCACGGCGCATGCCTTCTATAACGCCTATACGGGCATGGGGAAGGCAGCGGAGCGCCATCTTCACGGAGAGGTCGTCTCGTTTGGCGTGCTCGTTCTCAAGGCGTTTGATGACCAGGCGGAGAGCCTCGTCGAGTACGCGGCGCTTAACCGCACCCTTGGTCTCCCGGTGACCCTTGGCGAGCTTGAGTGCGGTGAGGATGCGCTTGAGGGGATCGTCGAGCGCGCTCAGAAGACCAACGAGTGGGGCCGCGCTCCCTATGGCTTCACTCCCGAGCGATTCAAGATCGCCATCCTCGACGCGGACGCGTATGGCAGGGCCCTCCTTGCCGGGGACGCCGCGGGCCAGGCCAGGGCGCTTGAGGCGGTCCATGCGCATCGTTGCGTGGAGCCCACGCCCCGTAAGCTCTAGAGGCTTCGGCCCCGCTTGCACACGCGCGTTCGCGCAAACAGCTGGCTCGACACATGAAAGGCGCCCCGAACCTGATGGCTCGGGGCGCCTTGTTGTCACTTGGGAGTGACTGATTCGCGTTGCGACCTGCGTCGCGACTTATGGCCTAGTGGCTTTGCGCCGGCCGTCAATGGCTCTTTGGCGCGAGGCTTACAGCTCGTGCTTGTTGCCAGCGACAGCTGCTTCGCCAGAGGGGACCTGCGCCACGAGCAGCATGTTCGTCGAGGTGATGTAATCACCCTGGGACGGCGCGGTGTGCGGGTCGCCGGCGGTGACGCAGACGAGGTCGCCCTCGTTCACGAGGCCCTTCTTGTGGATGAGGTCGAGGGCCTGGCGGACGGTCACGTCAATGGCACCCTGGGCGGTTCCGGGAAGGACGGTGACGCCCCAGTAGAAGCAGCACTTACGGACGGTCTCATCGTGCGGGGACACAGCAAAGATCGGCAGCTTCGGGCGGAAGTTGGAGATGAGGCGGGCAGTGCGGCCGCTCTCGGTGGGGGCGACGATGCACTTGGCACCCACGCGGTTGGCGGTGGTCACAGCGGCGAAGCCGATGGAGCCGTTGACGTCACGGACGCCGCCGCGCTCGTGGTAGCTGTGACGCTCGGGCAGGAACTGCTCGGTCTCGCGGCAGATGGAGGCCATCATCTTCACGGCCTCGACCGGATACTTGCCAGCGGCGGTCTCGCCGGAGAGCATGACGCAGTCCGTGCCGTCCATGACGGCGTTGGCGACGTCGTTGACCTCGGCGCGCGTCGGGCGCGGGTTGCGGATCATGGAGTCGAGCATCTGCGTGGCGGTGATGACCGGCTTGTAGGCGGCGTTGCACTTGCGGATCATTTCCTTCTGCGCGTGCGGCACCTTCTCGGGCGGAATCTCGATGCCGAGGTCGCCGCGGGCGACCATGCAGCCGGAGGCGTGGGCCAGGATGTCGTCGAAGTTCTCGATGCCGAGGGCGCACTCGATCTTCGGGTAGATCGAGACGTTGTCGCGGCCGTGCTCGTGGCAGATCTGGCGGATCTCCTCGACGCCCTTGCCGTCGCGGATGAAGGAGGCGGCGATCGCGTCGATGCCGACCTCGCAGCCGAAGATGATGTCCTCGCGGTCGCGGTCAGTCACCGCGGGGAGGGAGATGTCGACGCCGGGGATGTTGACACCCTTGCGCTCGCCCAGGTCGCCGGAGTTGGCGAGGGTGCAGTGGATGTCGGTGCCGTCGATGGAGTCGACGTCGAACTCAAGCAGGCCATCGTCGATCAGGATACGGTCGCCCGGCTTGATCTCGTTGGGGAGGTTCTTGAAGTCGAGGGAGAAACGCTCGTGGTTGCCGATGACGTCATCATCAGTGGTGATGATGGTCTTGTCGCCGGTCTCGAAGTGGACCTTCTCGCCGTTCTCGAGCACGCCGGTGCGGACCTCAGGGCCCTTGGTGTCGAGCATGATGGCGACGGGGATGCCAAGCTCGGCAGAGACCTTGCGGACGCGCTCGACGCCGGCACGGTGGTAATCGTGGGAGCCGTGGGAGAAGTTGAAGCGGGCGACGTTCATGCCGGCCTTGATGAGCTCGGCGAGGACGGCCTCGTCTTCGGTGGCCGGACCCATGGTGCAGACGATCTTGGTCTTCTTGGACTGCATTTCTTTCCTTTCGCGTGACGAGTGCCGGACCCCATGCCTGACACCCGGGGGCGGAATGGGGGTTCCGCCTGCTCGGCGCGGGCGACTTTTGCGCGCGCCTGGCTGCCCAAAGGGGCTAGATATTAAAAGCGCTGCCTCGTCGGGGAGGGCAGCGCGGGTTTGCTAGCAGACGACAGCGGGCTTGGGGAGCTCTTCGCCATTCATGAACGCGGTCGCGTTGTCGAGCGTGGTCTTGGCGATCGAGGCGAGGGCTTCCTTGGTGAAGAACGCCTGGTGGCTCGTCATGACGACGTTGGGGAAGGAGCACAGCGTCGAGGTGACGGACTCGATGATGGTGTTCGAGCGGTTGCGGAAGACGTTGTCGCCCTCCTCCTCGTAGACGTCGAGGCCGGCCGCGCCGATCTTGCCGGAGCGGATGCCCTCAATGAGGGCCTTGGTGTCAACGAGGCCGCCACGGGCGGTGTTGATGAAGATCACGCCGTCCTTCATCTTGTCGATGGCGTCGGCGTTGATCATGTGGCGGTTGCTGTCGAACAGCGGGCAGTGCAGGGAGATGAGGTCGGACCTGCGGAGGAGCTCGTCAAGCTCGACGTACTCGACCATGCCCTCGAGGGAGGGGTTCTGGTAGACGTCATAGCCGAGGACCTTCATGCCAAAGCCGTTGCAGATGCGGACCATGGCGGCGCCGATCTTGCCGGTGCCGACGATGCCGGCGGTCTTGCCGTGGAGGTTGACGCCGAGGAGGCCCTGGAGGGAGAAGTCATTCTCGCGGACGCGGGCGTAACCCTTGTGGATGCGGCGGGCTGCGCAGAGGCCCAGGCCGATGGCCTGCTCTGCGATGGCCTCCGGCGAATAGGCCGGGACGCGCAGGACCGTCATGCCGAGGTCCTTGGCGACGGGCACGTTGACGGCGTCGAAGCCGGCGGAGCGCATGAGGACGAGCTTCACGTCAAAGCCGCGAAGGATCTCGAGCGCCATGGCGGAGGCGTCGGAGTTGACGAAGGCGCAGACCGCGTCATAGCCGCGAGCGAGCGAGGCGGTGACGGGCGAGAGGTCGGCCTCGATGTAGTCGATCTTGATGTTGGGATAGTTCTTGAGTTGGGCGTCGAAAGAATCTCGGTCGTAGTCACGGGCGTCGTAGAAGAGGATTTTCACGCTGCCTGACTCCCTCCTGGATCGTTGTTGGGCACATGGCCCTTCCATTCCATACTCCAAGAGGAATTGTAAAACATGAAGCGTGGTCGAATGTGCTAGCAACACGTAAAGACTGAATGAATAATCGCAGCTAGATACGGTTGACTTCGATGCGATAGGCATTTACATGGCCCTTGATGGGGCCTGGCCTCCAGCTTTTGCGTGCAAGTTGACAAAGGGGCAGTCCCTTTGTCGGCCCGCGCCGGCGCGCAGGGGAGGCGAGCCGTTGAAGCTGAAAAAGGGACAGTCCCTTTTTCAGTCGCGCGGAGTCTGCGTGGTGGCGGCAGGCTCCCTAGCGTCTGGTTGCGTGGTTTGAGAGCATGGCGTGCTTGATTGGTGAGAGCCCGTCGAGTTGGGTATCATTGAAAAGATTTGACAACGCGCGAACCACGGCAACCTTGATGAGCCCTTGCCCTTCCTGGGAATTATGATCGGGCATCAATCTGGCTCGCGCCTGAAAACCAGGAGGGCAATCTTGAGAGAATACCTATCTACATCCGCCGAGGTCCTGAGCGCTCAGGAGACTGACGCCACCGCTGGTCTCACCAGCGCGGAGGCCGCGTCCCGTGCCGCGAAGTTCGGCCCCAACAAACTTAAGGAAGAGGAGAAGACCCCGCTGTGGATCCGCTTCTTCCAGCAGATGGCCGATCCGATGGTCATCATGCTCATCGCTGCGGCGGCCATCAGCGCGGTGACGGGCGCCATTCAGGGCGAGGTCGACTTCGCGGACGTCATCATCATCATGACGGTCGTCATCATCAACTCCGCCCTCGGCGTCATCCAGGAGGCTAAGAGCGAGGAGGCCCTCGCGGCCCTGCAGGAGATGAGCGCCGCGCAGTCCAAGGTCATGCGCGACGGCAAGCTCGTCATGCTGCACTCATCCGAGCTCGTGCCCGGCGACGTCATCCTGCTCGAGGCCGGTGACTCCGTCCCGGCGGACTGCCGCGTGATCGAGAGCGCCTCCATGAAGATCGAGGAGGCGGCGCTTACCGGCGAGTCTGTCCCGGTCGAGAAGCATGCCGGGGCCATCGAGCTCGCCGCCGATGCCGATGACGTGCCCCTGGGTGACCGCAAGAACATGTGCTACATGGGCTCCACCGTGGTCTACGGCCGCGGCCGCGCCGTTGTCGTTGCCACGGGCATGGACACCGAGATGGGCAAGATCGCGGGCGCTCTCTCGGACGCCAAGGAGGAGCTCACCCCGCTCCAGGTCAAGCTCGACGAGCTGTCTCACATCCTCACCAAGCTCGTCATCGTGATCTGCGTCGTCATCTTTGCGGTCGACGTCCTCCGTCACGGCTTCGGCAACATGGCCGAGGAGCCCACGCTTCTGCTCAACACCTTCATGGTGGCCGTGTCGCTCGCCGTCGCCGCCATTCCCGAGGGCCTCGTCGCCGTCGTGACCATCGTCCTGTCGCTCGGCGTCACCAAAATGGCCCGTCGTCAGGCGATCATCCGCAACCTTTCCGCGGTCGAGACCCTCGGCTGCACCCAGGTCATCTGCTCGGATAAGACGGGCACCCTCACGCAGAACAAGATGACCGTCGTCGATCACCTGCTCGCCGCCCCCGAGGAGAAGCTCCTCTCCGGCATGGCCCTTTGCTCTGATGCCAAGTGGGATGCCGAGGCTGGCGAGGCCGTGGGCGAGCCCACCGAGTGCGCTCTCGTGAACGACGCGGGCAAGGCGGGCCTCACGGGCCTTGTCGAGGAGCACCCGCGCGTGGGCGAGGCTCCGTTCGACTCCGGCCGCAAGATGATGTCCGTCGTGGTGGAGACTCTCGACAATGAGTTCGAGCAGTACACCAAGGGTGGCCCGGACGTCGTGATTGGCCGCTGCACCTCGATCTTCGATGGGGACAAGATCGTGCCCCTCACTGACGAGAAGCGCACTGAGCTCCTCTCGGCCAACAAGGCCATGGCAGACCAGGCCCTGCGCGTGCTCGCGCTTGCTTGCCGCCACTACGAGGCCAAGCCCACGAACTTCTCCGCTGACGCCCTTGAGCAGGACCTTACGTTCTGCGGTCTCTCCGGCATGATCGACCCTGAGCGTCCCGAGGTGGCCGCCGCCATCGACGAGGCCCACACCGCCGGCATCCGCACCGTCATGATCACGGGCGACCACATCGACACCGCCGTGGCAATCGCCAAGAACCTCGGCATCATCGAGGATCGCTCGCAGGCGATCACCGGCGCCGAGCTTGACCGCATGACGGACGAAGAGCTTGACGCCCACATCGAGGACTACGGTGTCTACGCCCGCGTCCAGCCCGAGCACAAGACGCGCATCGTCGAGGCATGGAAGAGCCGTGACATGATCGTCGCCATGACCGGCGACGGCGTGAACGACGCTCCCTCCATCAAGCGCGCCAACATCGGCGTGGGCATGGGCATCACCGGCACCGACGTTACCAAGAACGTCGCCGACATGGTGCTTGCGGACGACAACTTCGCCACGATCATCTCCGCGTGCGAAGAGGGCCGTCGCATCTACGACAACATCCGCAAGGTCATCCAGTTCCTGCTCTCCGCGAACCTCGCCGAGGTCTTCTCGGTCTTCGTCGCCACGCTCGTTGGCTTCACGCTGTTCCAGCCGGTCCAGCTGCTGTGGGTTAACCTCGTGACGGACTGCTTCCCGGCTCTGGCGCTGGGCATGGAGGACGCCGAGGGCGACATTATGCGCCGCAAGCCGCGCAAGGCCTCTGACGGCGTCTTCGCTGGTCACATGGGTCTCGACTGCGTGGTCCAGGGCATCATCATCACGGTGCTTGTCCTCGCGAGTTTCTTCGCGGGCGTGTACTTCGACATGGGCTACATCAACATCGCGGACATGATTGCCGGTACCGCGGATGAAGAGGGCGTCATGATGGCGTTCATCACGCTCAACATGGTCGAGATCTTCCACTGCTTCAACATGCGCAGCCGTCGTCAGTCGATCTTCACGATGAAGAAGCAGAACGGCTGGCTCTGGGCCGCCTCTGCCCTCGCGCTCGTGCTGACCCTCATCGTGGTCGAGTTTGAGCCGCTCTCGATGATGTTCTTTGGTGTGCCGGGCCTCGAGCTCAAGGGCTCCCTCACCGCGCTGGGCATCGCCTTCCTGATCATCCCGTTCATCGAGATCTACAAGGCCATCATGCGCTCTGTGGAGAAGGAAGACTAACGCATGGGAAAGAGACCGGCAAAGAGCAGGTCAACCAAGCAGCCGAGGCGTCGCTCCCACGGGGGCGGCGCCTCGCGCGCGTCTCGCGACGAGATCCTGGCGGGGCTGCCTGCCGTGGATGAACTGGCGAACGTGCCCGGTTTTGGTGACGTGCGACCGAGCGACGAGCAGCTTGCTGCGTTCGAGGGCGCGCGGGAGCGCGTGGCCTCGCGCCTGGGCGATGGCGTCGCCGCAACCCTCGCGTTGGGCTGCGTGGTGCGCCTCGACAGGAGCTTCCCGCTCGTGGCGTGCGAGGGCGTGACGCTTCGCGCGGAGCATGCCGTGGACTTCGCGAAGGGCGCTGCCGCCGAGGCGGGCATCATGCCGACCGTCGGCGATTGGGTAGCGGTCGCCGTTGACCCCACGCACGACATGGGCGTCATCCACGAGGTTCTTCCCCGCAGGTGTGCGTTCGCGCGGTGGCGCGGAGGCAAGCGCGGAGAGTTCCAGACGCTCGCGGCGAATCTCGACGAGGTCATCATCGTGGCGGCCCTGGGCGAGGGGGAGCTCGCGCTTGCGCGCATCGCGCGTTCGCTCGTGCTCGTCCGTGACTGCGGCTGCCGCGCGTCCGTGGTGCTCACCAAGGCGGATCGCAAGGGAACGGCGGAGGAACTCGAGTGCGATGTCGAGCGCGTTCGCAGGCTCGCAGGCGAGGGCGTCGACGTCGTGGTGACCTCCTCTGCCGAGGGTGAGGGCCTGGATGGCGTGCGCGCCCTTGTGCCGGAGCAAACGATCGCCCTTATCCTGGGGGAGAGCGGCGCGGGCAAGTCGACGCTGCTGAACGCCTTGCTCGGGCAGGACGCTCTTGCCACGGCTGCTGTTCGCGAGCGCGACGATATGGGCCGCCACACGACGGTCGCGCGCATGATGGTGAAGCTTCCGGGTGCGGGCGTTATCTGCGACGCGCCGGGCCTCAGGAGCCTACCGCTTGTGGGTCACGAGCGCGGCCTTGCGCTTGCGTTCCCCGAGATTGCCGAGCTTGCGGGCGAGTGCAGGTTCCACGACTGCACGCACGGCGAAGAACCGGGCTGTGCCGTGAGGGAGGCCGAGGCGGCGGGCGAGCTCGATGGGATACGGCTCGAAGCGTATCTCGCACTTGCCGCGGAGATGCGCAGGAGCGCGGACACGCTCGATCCGGACGTGACGCTGTAGGCGCTGGGCGCCTGGCGTGGTCCGGGCGAGCGGGCGGCGCGGTCCGGGCGAGCGGCGCGGTCGGTGCGAGCGGGCGGCCGGGGCGGCCCGGGCGAGCGGACGGCGGAATCAAGACAATAAAGATTTTTGAGCTGGCGAGTGTCTTTCTGGGGCGCTCGCCAGCTTGCTTTTATAAGCGTTCTACCTGCGAAAACCATAGTTATCAACAGTCTGTTTGACGCACTATGACACGTTTTGCGCAAAACGTGTTGGGAACGTGTCTGATTTGGGTTTGAGCGCGTGGGACTTTCTCGCGAGCGAGCCATTTTCGGGACCGCTTTCAGGCGATGATTCCGCCACGTTCAACGAGTGGCGGGAGGAACCATGAAGCGAAGGGTCAGGCTTGCGACGTCCGCGGCGTGCGGCGTGCTCGCGATGCTGCTTGCGGCAGCCGCGGCTGATGCTGCGCGTGCGGAGGTGAGGTCCGAGCGCGCGGAGGTGCTCGAGCGCTATGGCGGCGAGGTCACCCAGCTCGTGGTCGCTCGCAGGGAGTTGCCAGCGGGAAGCGTGCTTGCCGAGCCAGACCTCGAGATGCGCGAGTGGCTCGCAGACCTCGCGCCCGCAAAGGCGGTGACGAGCTTTGATGACGTGGTGGGAGTCCGTCTTGCCGCGTCGGTGAGTGCCGGCGAGCCCTTGACGGAGCTGGACGTCGCCGCCACGGAGGGCGCCATCGAGGTGCCAGAGGGGCGAGTTGCCGTCAGCGTGAAGATCGGCGATAAGTCTGGCGTCGCGGCGGATACGCCGGCGGGGTCGCGCGTGCTCGCCTACGTGTCTTCGGCTTCGGGCGTAAAGCTTGTTTCGGCGGATGTGATCGTGCTCGGGGCATCCAGTGCATCCGCCTTTGGAGGGACGGACGGGCTTGTAACCCTCGCGGTCGATCCCGAGCATGTCACGACGATTCTCTCCGCCGGCGCCGATGGCAGCCTGCGCCTAGCGCTTCCTGCCGATGACGTGGAGTTTGAGGAGGATGGTGTGACTCCCGTTGCCCCGACCTCCGTCCCTCCCGTGACGGGGGATGAGGCGTGATGGCGAACTGGGCTATTTGTTCTGGCAAGCGAGAGGCTGCCGCTCTCGAGGCGTATGCACGCACTTGTGACGCCGGTGCCACCATCTCGTGCGTTGGTGACGCAGTGGGCTTTAGAGAACGGCTTCGCGGTGACTTGAGGGGTGCTACGGCCCTCGTTGCCGAGGGTGCGCGCGGACCTGCTGCGGTAAATGTCGCGGCAGCCGTCGCGGCGGACGGGGGCGCCTCACAGGTGGTGCTTGCCGTGCCGCACGCGTCTGGCTCGCTGCGTTCCCGCGCCAAGAGTGCCGGCATAGATCGCGTCATAACTGAGGAAGAGCTTGCCGCCGCCCGTTCGCGGGAGGCTGTGGAACGCAAGACGATGGGGATCGCGGGCGTTATGGCTGCGGGTCGGGCGGCGGCAAGCGAGCGGCGGCAGGGCGTGCCCGTGGTCACGTTCGTCTCGGGTAGGGGAGGCGTGGGCAAGTCGACCATCGTTGCGACCTGCGCCCACGTGGCGGCGTCATGGGGGCTCGACGTGGCCTGCCTCGACCTCGACCTCGCCTTTGGCAACCTCTCCGCGCTTGCCGGTGCCGAGAGGCCCGCTGACCTGGCGCAGGTGGCGACGGGTGCGCTTGATGACGAGGCGTTCGAGTCTCTCGGAGCCGTGGCGGGCGACCGCGTGCGTGTTTGGGGTCCTTGCCGCGAGCCGGAGTATGCGGAGTGCGTGCAGCCGCTTGCCGCGGATATCATCGCGAGGCTAACCCAGAGTCATGATCTCGTGCTCGTCGACACTTCGGCAAGCTGGGGAGATGCGACGGCGTCTGCCGCGCAGGCGGCTGACAGGCTCGTGATTGTCTCTGATGACCGACCGGGCGCGATCGCGGCGCTTGCTCGCTGCGGCGGGCTTGCCGTTCGTCTCGGTATCGCGCGTACGAGGATCGTGCGCCTGATGAATGGTTGCGACCCAAAAATGCGAGACGAGTCGTTCGTCGCGCGTGCGGCCGTCGGGCTTGAATGCGCCCGCGAGGTGCGCGTGCCAGATGGCGGTCTTGAGGTCGTTGAGCTGCTCGCAACTGGTGGGTCATCCGAGCTAGTGACGCTCGACGGCGCGATGCCTCGTGCCGTGGCCCATGGCCTTGCAGCGGTCTTGAAGGAGCTTGGGCGTCTTCCTGAGGGCGACGCGCCGGCGCGCGCCCTTGCGGGTGGGAAGTGCCAGCGTAGGCTCTTCGGCCGCGTGCGGGAGGCGAGCTAGGGATGGGCGTCCTCGAGCGCGTTCGCGAGTCCGCGACGGATGCTGAAGCCGTCGCTTCGCCTATCAGGGGCGAGGTTTCAGTTGCCGCGGCGGCCCCGGTCGAGGTTCGTGCTGCGCTCAAGCGTGCCCTCGTGGACAGGCTCGGTTTGCGGGAGATGGCCTCGCTTGTCTCCTCAGGAGACGTGGTGCGAGCGCGCGACGAGCTCTCCGTGGCATGCGTGGCGGCGATCAATGCCGGCGAGGTTGTCGGTGCGGAGGCGTTTGATGTCGAGGCGCTCGTCCGCGAAGTGATTGACGAGGTCCTTGGTCTCGGGCCGCTTCAGCCGCTGCTTGATGACGACTCGATCACGGAGGTCATGGTGAACGGATGCCGCTCGCTCTACTTCGAGCGCGACGGCAAGCTCGAGCAGGCTGAACGAGTCTTCGATTCGCCCGAGCAGATCATGCTCGCCATCGATCGCATCCTGGCACCGCTTGGCAGGCGACTCGATGACGCGAACCCCATCGTGAACGCGCGCCTCTCGAATGGCTTTCGCGTAAACGCTGTGATCTCGCCCGTGGCGATGGAGGGTCCCGCGCTCACGATTCGCAAGTTCTCGGGTGCGATTCGCTCCCTGCCGAGTCTTGTGGGGCTTGGGTCTCTTCCCGCCTGGTACGCACGCCTTCTCGGGTGGGCCGTGCGCCTCAGGTGCGATATCGCCGTGGCGGGAGGCACGGGCTCGGGGAAAACGACGCTCCTGAATGCCCTGTCTGCCGAGATCGACCCACGCGAACGCATTGTGACGATTGAGGACTCCGCCGAGCTCCACTTCGAGGAGGGGCTTCACGTGGTGAGGCTCGAGGCGAGGGATGCCTCTATCGAGGGGACGGGTGCCGTGAGCATCCGAACGCTTGTCACGAATGCCTTGCGAATGAGGCCGGATCGCATCGTCGTGGGAGAGGTGCGCGGCGAGGAGTGCATCGACATGCTCCAGGCCATGAACACGGGCCATGACGGAAGCCTTACCACGCTACACGCCGGCACGGCGCGGGAGGCGGTGAGCAGGCTCGTCCTTATGGCGCGCTTTGGAATGGACCTCCCGGCGGCGCTGATCGAGGAACAGGTTGCTACGGCGCTCGACCTGATTGTGATGTCGAGGCGCATGCCGGACGGCTCGCGCGTGGTGTCCTCGACATGCGAGGTCGGGCGCGACGAGGCGGGAGGGGTGGCCCTCCGCGAGCTTGTGTCCTTCGATTCGGCGACGCGTTCGTGGCAGCTTGTCGAGGTGCCTCGCTTTGTTGAGAGAGCCGTGCGTGAGGGCCTGTTGGGTGAGGGAGAGGTGGTCGAATGGCGTGGGCAGGTGCCGTAGGGTGCGGCATGCTCGCAGCCCTGGCTGCGTGGTTGCTATGCGCTGCGAGGGGCGTTGCCAGGCGTCCGGGCGGGGAAGAGGGCTACGTGCGGGCTGTCGCGGCGTCTGCGCTTGGCTCGCTGGGCGCCACGCGGCCGGTGACGCTCCTCTCTCGAATCGAGAGCTGGCGTATCGCGGCGGACGAACTCGCACTTGACGATGCTCTCGCGGGAATTGTGCGCGGACGCGAGGCGGGCCTCGCGCTCCTCGTCTGCATCGTTGCTTCGTCCGCCCTTGCCGGGCTTGTTTGCGCTCGCTCTGTCGTTGGTCTTGTCGTGGGGCTTGGCTGCGCACTTGCGGGCGTGCCCGCTTGGGCGCGCTCGCGGACGGGCCTGCGCGAGCGCGAGCTTGCCCGCCAGGTTCCGGAGACGTTTCGCTCCCTCGCTGGTGCGATGGCGGCGGGAAGGACCCTATCGCAGGCCATCGCCTACGTGGGGTCACGAGGTGACGGCCCGCTTTATCGGGAGTTCTCCCGAGCCTCGCTTGCGGTTTCGTGTGGGGTGGGTGCGGCGGAGGCGGTCGAGGAGATCGCCCAGCGCACCCAGGCACCGGGTGTGTCGCTCATGGTCTGCGCCCTCGTAGTCTCCTCGCGCACAGGGGCTCCGCTCCAGGGGCTTTTCGCGCGCTCGGCTCGGCTCGTGGAGGAGCGCTTCGAGCTCGAGCGGGAGCTCATCGCCAAGACCGCACAGGTGAGGCTCTCTGCAAGGGTGGTGAGCGCGCTGCCGGCCTGCATGGTTGGTGCCCTGGCGCTGATTTCGCCGGACTTTAGGCTCGGTCTTGCAACGCCGGTGGGTTGTGGTTGCGTGTGCGCGGCGGTGCTTCTCGACGCCATTGCCCTCCTTGTTATCCGGCGGCTCATGAGGAGCGTGATGTGATGGCTGGCGGGTTTGCGGTGGGAGTCGCAACTTGTCTGGCGGCATGGCTCGCGCTTGGCGGGGAGAGGGGCGAAGGCGCTCCGAAGTTTGATGCCAAGGCGCTGCTGCGGCACATGCCCAGGATCCGGAAGGCTCTCGAGCGTGAGGGGTCGGCGCGAGTGACGCGTGCCTGCGAGAGGCAGATGCCGGAGTTTCTCGACATCCTTGGCCTGGGATTGTCCGCGGGCCTTTCCTTCGATGCATCGCTCGCGCTGTTCTGCGATCGCAGGGATTGCGAGCTCTCGAGGGAGGTCCGGGCGGCGATGCTCTCGTGGCAGATGGGCATGGAAGGGCGCTCTGAGGCGCTCTCCTCCCTCTCCGCCCGCTTGGGGTCGCCCTCTTTCGAGGGGTTCTGCTCGGCCGCGACGGAGGCACTTTCGTTTGGCGCCCCGCTTGCGCAGGTGCTCGAGCGTCAGGCCGCCTCGATCAGGCAAGAGCAGAGGTCGCGGGTGCAGGAACGCATCGAGAAGGTTCCGGTGAAGATGCTCGTCCCCCTGGGGACGCTCGTGGTTCCGGCGATGTTGCTGGCGATATTGGGGCCGTTGCTGTCGGCGGCCCTGGCAGGTTGAGCGGCGATGCCGCTCGGATTGGAGGCTGAGATGGCTATTGGGGTTGCTGGTCTGGCTGTTGGGCGGATTCGAGATGCGGTTTGCCGCGCGAAGACGGGCTTGTTCTTGAGGGTGCGCTTGCCCGTGCGATCGCGCGAGCTCGCTAGGGAGGAGCTGGGTCAGGGGACGACGGAGTACGCGATTCTCGTTGGCGTGCTGGTCCTGATGGCGATAGTTGCCGTCGTAGCGTTCAGAGGCAGGCTCCAAGAGCTCTGGACCGAGATCACCGATGGCATCAACTCGCTTTAGGCGCTCGCTGCGACGTCGGATGAAGGTGGTGCTGCTCGGCCTCTTTGGCGTTCTGTTGGTGGTCTTGGTCTGCGGGTACCTCGCCCTGGGTGCGAGAGGGGGCGTTGCCGGGCCAAGCTCGGCTGAAAGTGCGGATGGAGGGGGTGGTTTGGCCTCACCGGTCGAGACGCTGCCTTGGACGGGCGGAGCGTCCTCCCTGCCTCTGCCAGATGGGGGCGACGCCAATTTGGGTGTCCCCTCTGGTCTCGAGAGCCTCGGCGATCTCGCTTTCTCTGCTCCCTCTTCTACCTCTGTGCGCGAGGTCGACCTTGGCGTGGCTGAGACGGCAAGAGAGGTTCTAGGAGAGTACTGTTCTCAGGGCGAGGTGGTGCTTGCCCATGCCGGTTGGATTGATCTGGTTGGTCGGACGTGGGGCTGTGTGGTGCGTGGTCCGAGCTGGTCCGAGCTGTGCCTCGTCTGCGAGGCGGGCGAGGGGAGCCGGGTGACGACGGTGCGGATGGAGGTCGCGGAATGGAGGGATTCCCATGCGGCAACGGCGACGGAGGGAGAGGCGGAGACGGAGGAGGCTGCGGGCGAGAGCGAGGGGTCTGGCTAGGAAACCGACGGAACCGCCCAAGAGCGGCCACGAGCGGGCGTCTCTCGTGCACGAGTGTCGAGGACAGTCGACGGTCGAGTATGTGCTCGTGCTCTCGGCCTTCCTTGCGATGTTGCTCGTCCTTGGTGCCGTTTGGAAGGCCGTGGGCGCGGGAGGCCTCGCGCGCCTTGGGGAGTCTGCTTCGTCGCATTCTGTTTCGGGCGAGGGGATGCTCGGCGGCATGCGGGACATCGTTCTGTTCTGAGGCGTTAGGGCAGGCAAGTGTCGAGGCCGCAACGTTCATTCCGGTGATCATGCTGCTCCTCGCGCTATTGCTGCAGCCGGCATTCTTGCTCTATACGCGATCGGTCATGCAGCAGGCGGCGGCTGAGGGGGTGCGTGTGCTGGCCACGAGAGAGGTGGGAGGTGCGGGTGACGACGCCGCGTGCGAGGCGTATGTCAAAAGACGCCTTCGCGCGGTACCTGACGTCGCGGCGTTCCATACCGGCGAATGGGAGGTCGAGCTCTCGGGAGATTCGATGTCGCATGAGGTGCGCGTGGGCGTTGAGGGCCGCTTGCGCCCGCTTCCGTTGCTTGGCGTGCTGGCCCAGATGCTCGGCGAGCCTGATGGCGACGAGGTGGTGCTGCGCGTCGAGGTGACGGGAGGGACTCGTCCGGATTGGTTGGAGGGAGGTTACGGTGAGTGGGTCACGATGTGGGACTGACGGGCGGAGCGAGTACGGAGACGCTCCGGCGAGGGAAGATTCCCACGCGTCCTGCTGCGAGCCAAAGAGAGACGTTGCGAGCCTCGAGCTGGGCATCGGTGCTTTTGTCGACGACGAGGGCGGCTACACCTCCGTCGCGGTGGCGCTCGCCCTTCTCGTGAGCCTGTCTCTCGTGTGCTCGCTCGTCTCGGTCGCATGGGTGCAGAACCGTTCTGCGGATGTTCAGTCTACGGCGGATGCCGCCGCGCTTGCCGGTGCGAACGTGGTGGCAGCGTATTCAACTGTGGCGACGACGCTTGATGCGTGCGTGCTCACTCTGGGTCTTGCGGGCATGGTCACGTTGGGCGCCGGCCTCGTGGTCTCCGCCGTTCCCGGCCTCTCCGCGGTGGGCGCCGAGACCGTTGCGGCGGGCGTGAAAATGCTTGATGCGCGTAGGGGGTTCGCCATGTCGGCGGCACGCGGCCTCGAGGCAGTCGAGAAGACGCTGCCTTTGGCGATCGCTGCCCGCTCTGCCGCTGTCGTGGAGGCGAACGAGGGCGAGGGTTCCTCTTACGTTGGTTGCGCGATTCCCTTTCCCCAAGAATCTCAGAGCGACTTCTCCGCGCTCGAATCTGACGTCACGGGAGACGAGATAGCCGAAGTGGCGGATCATCTGCAGGATGCGTCAGACCGAGCCAAGGATGCTCAGGACCGTCTTGACGAGGCTCTGCGTGAGGGTTGGCTTGCCGATTGTGGCGGAGAGCCCATGAACATGCGCGAGCGGGCGGATGGTCTTGCCGGCCTCTTGGTGACGGAGAACCCGTACTATCCCTCGCCGGAGAGCTGGACGTTTGGCGTCCCGCTCTTGCGTTCGCGCAGTTACTACGCGAGGCGTGCCGCCATCGAAGTGCCCGCTGGACAGGGAATCAGATACCTCACTGACTCCGAGTGTAGGCTGGCGTTCTATGAGTACGCGTTGTCTGAGATGGAGGCTGGCTACTATCTGGAGCTTCCGGATGGATCAGTCGATATCGACCTCCCGAGCCTCCCCAAGAACACCGGCGAGATGCAAGGCACGCGTCTTTACACGGATGCCCGCTGGCCCTGCACGCAGGAGGGGGGACGCGCCACACTTCACTCAACCCTGCGGTGTCCCGGGGCTCAGGGTGCGTCCGCCGGCGAGGCGTCTCTGTCGCAACTTGATGCGGGCACCGTTGCGCGGTGTCCCACCTGCCAGATGAGCTCGGCGGATATGGGCAAGGTTGCCGCCGCGTCGACGAGCATAGATAACGGCTATGAGTACTACTGGGCTCGTGTGGTCGCGGCTTCGCTCGATTACGAGGCCGCCGCCGACGATCTTGCTGCCGCCGAAGCTGAGATGAGGGACTATGCGGACGAGGGCGCGTCAGCCTTCGAGGAAGCGCTCGAGACCCTCGCGTCGCCGCGTCTCAAGATCTGCCCGCCGGGAGCGTGGGGCTGCGTCGCCGTGGTAGGAAGGGGCGAGGGAGACCTGCCGGATTCCCTAACGAACGGTTTCAGCGCGCCCCTCGCCGTTTCGACCGGCGCCGCCATATCCGCAGCCACGCTCGCGCCGGATTCTGACGCCGATGGTAATGATGTCCTTACGCGGTTCCTCGAGGCTTTGGGCGATGACATCGGTTGGGGGTGCGCTGGCGTACTCGGCGGGATCGGCGAGTTGTGGGCGGGGCTCTTGCGAGGCTATGGCTCGAGCGCGGATGGTTTGTCAGACGCGGCGAGCGAGGCTCTCTCAGGCTTGAGCGGCACGCTGCTTGGACCGGTTGCCTCCTGGTTGAACGATAGGTTGTCGGAAATCGTAAGGGCCGTGGGTTTTGAGCCGGCAGACCTGCGACTTCGCAAGCCGGTTCTTACCAACTCCCAGAACGTGTTTGACCGAGCGGGCTTTGGACAGGTAGCGAACGCGCGAGAACTCATCGAGCGTCTGCCGGATGCTGGCGATCCCGCCTCGATTGCGAGGGCGCTCGGTCAGGTAATCGTCAACGAGCTTGGTGGTGGTCCCTATGCGATTGCGGAGCTGCCAATACCTGGGACGGATATCACGGTGCCGCTCACGATCGATGTCGGCGCTCTTCTGGGAGCTGATTCGTCATGAGGGGGCATGGGGGTGCCAAGGGACACGCGGTCTTTGGTAAGCGTGCGAGTTCCGGTAGACACGTGAGTCAAGCGCGGCGCGCCGGCTCCGGTAAGCGGGCGGACGTGGCGTTGCACATGGGCGCTGGACGGTACGGAAGCTTCGTGTTTCGCGAGTCGAGCGGGCAGATGGCCGTCGAGCTGGCCGTTCTCATCCCCGTCATTGTCGCCTGCGCGCTCGTGGTGGTGAACGTCATGCACTATGCCGAGCTCTGCGCTCGCTTCGATAGAGTTGCGCCGGATGCGGTGCTTGCCCACGGGGTGTCGCCTTCGGGGGCTACGAGCTCGTTTGCTGGCGTTGACGAGGTGAGGAGCGCCATCGAGCGCGGCATGAGTCCCTTGGCGTGCGAGGTGGAGGTGTCCGTCGAGGACCTGATGGAAGGCGCCTCCGGCGCGCTTCTCGACCTTTCCGCGGGAACGACGCGTTTTACCTGCACGCTCGTGTTCCGGCCGTGGCCCTCGTCCGTCTCCATTGCGGGCGTGGGATATCAGATTCCCGCTTTGGTCAGACACGAACGGGAGATCGTCGTAGATAGGTACCGCGCGGCGATCATCACGTGAGGAGGGCGGATGTGAAGGGCGAATTAGTCGAGGTGGCTTTCGAGGGCGGCGAGCGCGAGGTCGTGGTCGCTCGGGCGGAGGTGCTCCGGAGTTGGTGGAGGCGTGCTCGGGGTCTATTGGGGACGCGTTTGGACTCGGGCGCCAGGTGCGTGCTGCTCACTCCGTGCGCGTCGGTCCATACCTTTGGGATGCGTTATGCAATCGACGTGGCGTTGGTGGGCGAATCCGGCGAGGTTCTCGGCTCGTGGCGAGGGCTCCGGCCGGGGAGGCTCGTGCGAGTCCGTGGCGCGTGCCATGCGCTCGAGAGACCGAGTATGCCGGGGCCCTGGCCCTGCGTGGGACAGCAACTGGGGATTCGAATCGTTGATGAGGAGATTTGAGGGGAGAAGCGATGTCTGGGATGCAGATGACAGGTATGGGCGAGGGGAGAGGGTATGGGAGTGCAACTGGGCGTTCAAGCGCGAACGATGAGGTAGGTGTTACGAAGACGTGCCCACGATGCGGGGCCGTGCTCTTTTCGGACATGAACAGGTGCTACGGATGTCTCTATGACTTTCCGGAGCAGGCTCCCGAGGTTGGCCTTATGACGCTCGACGAGCCTTGGGAGAACGTTGACGAGCCTTGGGGGTCGCTTGACGGGCTTTGGGCTGAGGGTGAGGCCGCCGGTGGTGGGGCGCCGCCAAGTGCTGACAAACGCGATGCGGCGCTTGAGGAACCCGTGAGTATGCCGGATGTCGCGCCGGGCGTCGAGGAAGGCGCCGAGGGGGAGTCTCGAGCTGGGGCTTCCGAATCCCTGGGAGCTCAACCGCCATCTGGCGCTACTCCCGGCGCGTCTTATGTTCGCCGGGTTTCGTCTCGCCACGGATCGCCTGCGGGTGCCACTTCCCCGGCATCCGTCGTCCCCGCCTCCCCGGCATCCGAGGTCCCCGCTTCTCCGGTGCTTTCGGCATCCGTCGTCCCAGCTTCTCCGGCATCCGTTGCCCCTGCTTCTCCGGCATCCGTTGCCCCTGCTTCTCCGGCTCCTTCGCACGTTGTGGTGCCGTCGGTATCCGACGCCGCCCAGAAGCCTGTCGCGTTTGTCCGCGGGGTGCCTTGCGTGAGGATCCAGACCCCGGTGTCGACGGTCGTCGTAGAGGTTGACGGAAGCAACGTCACTATCAGGCAGGAGCCTCTTGGGGACGGCGAGAGGCGACCGAAGGCGTGTGGCTGAGACGGGGCGCTTGCCGGTGGCCTGACCAATTTCAAACTTTTCCAAAAAAGTCGCTTGACCGAGGTTTGCTATTTGATATAGTTAACGAGCTCGAAGCGCGAGTGGAGAGCAACATATTCGGCTGGGTAGCTCAGTTGGTAGAGCAGGGGACTGAAAATCCCCGTGTCAGGGGTTCGATTCCCTTCCCCGCCACCAGAAAAGATGCAGGTCGGAGGCCATAAGCTTCCGGCCTGTTTTCTTTTGCTTCGTAGCGTCTTTCGCCGCTGGGAAATGGCTCGTCCCGAGAGCCTGTCGTCCTGCGTTGCACCTTCTTTTGCTCACCAAGTCCACCTTCGCCAAACCCACCTCTTGTAAGGAATTGGGCCCGTTTCTGCCGCCAATCCCTTACAAGAGGTGTGTTCTGGTGGACGCGCCGCCCGTTTCTGCCGCCAATCCCTTACAAGAGGTGGGCTCCGGCGGGCAAGAGGTGGGCTCCGGCGGGCAAGAGGTGGGTTCCGGCAAGCGACGCCGCCCGTTTCTGCCGCCAATCCCTTACGAGAGGTGGGTTCCGGCGAGTGACGCCGCGCCTACGCCTTCAGGTATGCGATCGCAATCTGCGTGCGGTTGCGCAGGCCCAGCTTGGCGAGGATCGAACTGATGTGGTTGCGCACCGTGCCCTCGCCCATGTAGGCGGTGGCGGCGATCTCCTTGTTGTCGAGGCCCTCGGCAATCAGGCGAACCACCTCGAACTCGCGGTCAGTGAGTGTGGCGAAGGCGCCGGTCCGTTCGTGCGACTCCGCCTCCTCGACGCCAGCGGAGAAATCCACGCTGTCTGCGGGCTTTCCCTCGAGCACGCGCTTGCCCTCCATGACCTGGGCGAGCGCTGGCGGGATGGCCTGCACGTCCGTCTTGATGAGGTATCCGCGCGCGCCGAGCTTCAAAGCCGCGACGATATACTCGTCATCCGAGAAGGTCGTGAGGAACACGACGCGCGCCGCCGGGTCCTCGACAAGGATTTCTCGGGCGGCGGAGAGCCCGTCGCGTTCCGGCATCTGGATGTCGAGCAGCGCCACATCGGGCGCAAGCTCGCGGAACAGCCTCACGGCGTCATTGCCGGATGACCCAAGGCCCACCACTTCGATGTCAGGCTGCGCGCCTAGGATGATCTTGAGCGAATCGCAGACCAGTTTGTCGTCGTCGACGATGATGATCCTCATGTTGCGCTAACCCTCTCCTTGGGAATCGATGCGAACACGCGCCAGCCGGTTGAGTCACGTCTCGGTCCTGCCGAGAAGGACCCGCCGAGTGCCTCGACGCGCTCGCGCATGGATGCGAGGCCCATGCCGCCGCTCGTGTGGAATTGGCCGGAAATCACCGTCTGATCTGCCGATACGCCGTATCCGTCACCTGCCGACGCGCGATGCCCGCGATCTGCCGGAACGCCTGTCACGGCGACAGGCGCCACCATACCGCCTCTCGTCCCTCCGTCGTTAAGCACAGACAGCTGCCACAGCGCCGGGCGCTCGAGGCAACGCACCTCGATTCTTCCCGCGCGCCCATGGCGCAGCGCGTTCGACATGGCCTCGCGCATCACGGCGAGAAGGCAAGTCCCCACGTTTGCGGGCACGTGTTCGCAGGAGACCTCGACCGCCACTCTCACGCTCGAGCCGCGCATGATGGCGTCGGCTACCTTATGGGCCTGAAGCCCGAGGTCAGACGAATCGTCGTGGAGGTCATGCACGCTCGCGCGGACAAGCGAGAGGGCTTCGTCTACGGTACGGCCGACGCTCTGGAAGTCTGCTGCCGCGGCGGGGTCCGTCTCGTGGACGATGGCCAGCGCATCCGTCTGGAGTTTGGCGCGCGTGAGTTGGTGACCAACGTTGTCGTGGATCTCGCGGGCGATGCGGGCACGCTCGGCGAGGGTCGCCACCTGCACCTCGTAGTCCTGTCGCTCGAGGAGGTCGCGGTTTTTCGCCTCCAGCAGTAGCGTGCGCTCCTGAAGGTCGTCGCGAACGGTGGCGTTGCGAGCGTACTCGCGCTCGACCTGCGTGGTGCGGACGGAGAGCAACGTCGCGGCGAACGCGAACACGGTGGAGAGCGCGATCGTCTCTGCCGATAGGTTGCCTGAGCAAAGGTGTGCGGCGAGCGCGATCATGAAGAGCACCGCGCGTCCAAGCAACGGCGAGGGACTCTCGCGGTCGAACCCCCGCGCGGCATCGTAGAGCGCGAGCGGGGCGAAGGGGACGAGCGCGGGCACGAAGATCGAGGCGGCAATGAATGCGAGCGATGCAATCCCGCTTCCGCGCAGCTGGGCGCTATCGCGTAGCGTTTCGACACACGCGCTCAAGGCGACGGAGAGGCAAAGCGCTGCCACCAGCTCCGCGTCGATTGGAAGTCGCGAGCGCCGACGAGGCAGCAGGTGAGCACAATGAGCTTGTCGAATAGTCTGTTCATGGGGCCATTGTATGCGTGTACGTAGAGCGCGCATCTCTCCAAGCGCCTCTCGTGACAAAACTCCTGCGGGAGGAAGGCTGCAAAACCTGACAAAGGGACTGTCCCTTTGTCAGCTCTTGCGGGTGGTGACAATTATCACTGTTGCCCGGGCGGGGCTGGCCGTACGATGCAGGCAATGGAAAAACCGTCCGAAGGGTGAACTGATGAGCGACATCGTTCGCGTCGAGAATCTCGTCAAGCGCTATGGCGACCTTCTCGCGCTCGACCACTTCAACCTCCGCATCGCCAAAGGCGAGATATTTGGCCTCCTTGGCCCCAATGGAAGCGGCAAGACCACGTCGATCAACTGCATCCTGCAGCTGCTGACCTACGACAAGGGCCATATCGAGCTCTTCGGCGAGCCCATGGAACCCACGCGCTATGACCTCAAGCGCAGGATCGGCGTGGTGCCGCAGCAGGTGGCCGTTTTTGACGAGCTTACGGTGCGAGAGAACATCGACTACTTCTGCAGCCTCTACGTGGCCGACCGCGCCCGTCGCTGCGCCCTCGTGGACGAGGCGATCGAGTTCGTTGGCCTTGGCGACTACGTCAAGTTCCGCCCCGCCAAGCTCTCCGGCGGCCTTGCCAGGCGTCTGAACATCGCCTGCGGCATCGCCCATAAGCCCGAGCTCATCTTCTTCGACGAGCCCACGGTCGCCGTGGATCCCCAGAGCAGGAACTCGATTCTCGACGGCATCTGCCGCCTGCGCGACGAGGGCGCCACGGTGGTCTACACGAGCCACTATATGGAGGAGGTCGAGCAGATCTGTTCCCGCATCATGATCATGGACGGGGGCCGTACCCTCGCCGAGGGCACGAACGACGAGCTCAAGCGCATGATCTCGATGGGGGAGAAGGTCGTGATCGATGCGGCCGAGCTCGCCGATGACGTCCTTGCCAGCGTTCGCGCGCTGCCGCACGTGCTTTCCGCGAGCTACGCCGCCGGCGCGCTCACCTGCTCCTGCGAGGCGTACCCACACAATCTCACGGATATCCTCGATGCGCTCCGGGCGCGGGGCGTCGCGCTTGGCCGTATCTACTCCGAACCCCCGACGCTCAACGACGTCTTCCTCGAAATCACCGGCCGCGAGCTGCGCGATTAGGAGGCCGTGATGCTATCGACGATAAAAGCGACCATCCTGGCGAACGCCCGCAAGCCAAGCATGTGGATCTGGACCTTGCTCTTCCCCATCATCCTCTCGACGATGTTCATCTTCATGTTCTCGAGCCTCAAGAACTCCCAGAGCGTTGACCCCGTGCCGGTCGCCGTGGTCGAGGACGATGCTTGGGAGACCTCGGGCTTCTCGCAGGTCGTGGACGCGCTGAATGCCGAGGGCGATGGTCGCCTGCTCGATGTCCGTCCCGTCTCCTCCGTCGAGGAAGGCGAGCGCCTCCTCGATTCAGGCGAGGTGTTTGGCGTCTACTCGGCCGACCCGGACCTCGAGGCCTATGGAAGCCCCAAGGTCATCCTGGGTGCTGGGTCTTCGAACACCGACGGCACCGCCGAGAAGAGCGTCAACCGCTCGATTCTGGAGACGGTCGCGAGCTCATACACCCAGACCTCGGCGCTCGTGGAAGCCGCCTTCGAGAACGATCCGGGCCTGATTGCCGATTCAAGCGCCATCCAGGACGTCCTTGGCATATCGGGCGAGGTCAAGCGCATCTCCCTCACGCGCTCGACACCTGACGACACGGTGCGCTTCTATTATGCCCTCTTGGGTATGGCGGCTCTGTTTTCGGCGCAGGTCGCGATGGGGGCGATGGTCGACGCCGCAGGCGACCTCTCGCCATTGGGTGCGAGACGCTGCGTGGGAGGTCAGAGCCGCCTCGCCACCCTCGCATCGACGCTCGTTGCCTGTTGGACCATGGCTCTTGTCAACCTGACGCTGGTCTTCGCCTTCGTGCGCTTCGTCGCGGGCGTCGACTTTGCCGGGCGAGAGGGACTTGCTCTTCTCGGCATCGCCGCGGCTTCGTTCCTCTCGATAGGTCTTGGCATGTTTGTGGCGGTACTGCCCCTGCGCGGAGGAAAGGGCCCGCGAGACGGGCTCCTCACCTTGCTGACATGCTTGGGCGCCTTGTTTGCGGGCCTCTACGGCATGCCTGCCATGGCCCTTGCGGACGAGGTGGCGCGCGCGTTCCCCGCCGAGGCGTGGCTCAATCCCTCCAAGCTCATATCGGACATGTTCACGAGCCTCTATTTCTACGAGGACCTGACGCCATTCTTTGCACGCGCCGCCGCGTGCGTCGCGTTTGCCCTCGCGCTTCTCCTCGTCGCCACCCTTGTCTTTAGGAGGCAGCGTTATGAGCACCTTTAAGGCCGCGCTGCGCGTAGTTGCCGCTCACCCGCTCTACCTCACGATATATGCCCTCGTCATCTCGCTCATGGGCGCCTTCATCGTGCTCGCGAGCTCGGCATCCGCCTCTTCGGAGCCTGCGGAGTACGAGCCCTATGCGGCCGAGGTCGCCATTGTGGACCGCGATGGCTCTCCACTCTCGCAGGCGTTCGCCCGGCACATGGGCGATCTATATACGCTCGTCGACGTTGCGGACGAGCCCTGCGAGCTCCAGGATGCCGTTGCGACCGGCCGGGCGGATTGCGTCTTCATCGTGCCCCAAGGCTTTGGGGACGAGCTCGTCCGTGCCGCTCGCGCCGGGGATGACCTCCCCCAGATCGAGGAGGCCTATGGCGTGAGCACGCAGGCTTCTGCGCTCTCTGGCGTCGAGGCGGCGCGTTTCTCAACGCTGGCGGGGTCTGCTGCGGCGCTTGACGGGGGAGCTGGGCTCGAGGAAGTGGCCGCCATGGCGCTCTCCGCGGCTGCCGAGCGAGCCGACGTCGAGGTTCACGCTGCCCCGTCCTCAGGCGGTCTTGCGGCGGATAGCGTCAAGCTCTACCTGCAGTTTGGCTCGTATGCGATCACATCCTCCGTCATCGTATGCGTAGGGCTCGTGTTCTCGGCGATGTCGCGGCCCGAGCTCGAGCGGCGCCTGGGGACGGGCCCTCAGAGCCCCGCCGCGCGTGATGCCGCCGTGTTTGCAAGCTGCCTTGTCTTGACGCTCGCGGTGTGCGGTCTGAGCAGTCTCGTGGGCGCCATAGCTCTGCGCGCCTGCATCGCTTCTCTGCCTGCGTCGCACGTGGCCCTTGCGTTTGTCGCCAACTTCGCGTTTGGCCTCGTGCCCCTGTCCATTGCGTACCTCTGCACGAGCTTTGGCGCGCGCGAGGAAGTGCTCAACGCCGTTGGCAACATCTTTGGCATGGTGATGAGCTTCTTGGGCGGCGCCTGGATCCCGCTGTCGTTCATGGGTGCGGGCGTTGTCGCGGCAGCCCATTTCGCCCCGACGTTCTGGACCAACCAGGCGATTGCCGCCGTGCTCGACGCCGAGGTGCTCACGCCTGCCGTTATGGGCTCCTATTTCACGAGCGTGGGGATCACGCTGCTGTTCGCGGTGGCCTTCGCCGCCGTGGGCCTCTCCGTCGCTCGCGGGCGTCGCGCGTAAGCCGCGCACCCATCGAGAGCGTACCCAACGCTTACCGAAGGCCTGTCTTTTCCTGTCGGTATCTCCTGTAAAGTCAGTAGGAATTGTGAGTGCAAACAAAGGGGGATACATGTCCAAGATCTTCAATAGTCCCAGCAAGTACATCCAGGGTCCGAACGAGCTCGCGAAGCTCGGCACGTACGTGGCGCCGCTTGGCAAGAAGGCTCTCGTCATCAACACGCCCTCCGGCGTCAAGCGCGTGGGCGACAAGGTCGCCGGCAGCTTCGAGGGCGTCGACGCCGAGGCCGTCTACGAAGACTTCAACGGCGAGTGCTCTGAGGGCGAGGTCAACCGTCTCGTCGAGGTCGCCCGTGCCAATGGCTGTGACGTCGTGGCGGGCATCGGCGGTGGCAAGACGCTCGACACCGCTAAGGCCACGGCCTACTACCTCGGCGCTCCCGTGGTGATCTGCCCCACGATCGCCAGCTCGGACGCTCCGTGCAGCGCACTCTCCGTCCTCTACACGGATGACGGCCAGTTCGACCGCTACCTGTTCCTCCCGGCCAACCCCAACATCGTCCTCATGGACACCACGGTCATCGCCGCGAGCCCCGTGCGCCTCACGGTCTCTGGCATGGGCGACGCGCTGGCAACCTACTTCGAGGCCCAGGCCACGCACGATGCCGACGGCGACACCTGTGCTGGCGGCAAGGGCGGTCTCGCTGCCCTCTCCCTCGCGCGCCTTTGCTATGACACCCTCATGGAGGACGGCGTGAAGGCCAAGGTCGCCCTCGAGGCCGGTGCCCTCACGCCCGCTGTCGAGCACATCATCGAGGCGAACACGCTGCTCTCCGGCATCGGCTTCGAGAGCTCGGGTCTTGCTGCCGCGCATGCCATCCACAACGGCCTCACGCTCCTGCCGGAGTGCCACGGCATGTACCACGGCGAGAAGGTCGCCTTCGGCACGCTCGCGCAGCTCGTCCTCGCCGACGCCGACATGGATCAGCTTGAGGAGGTCCTCGGTTTCTGCATTGAGGTTGGCCTGCCTGTGACGCTCGAGGAGCTGGGCGTCGAGGAAGTCACGCGCGAGAAGGTCATGCCCGTTGCCGAGGCTGCGTGCGCGCCGGGCGACACCATGGGCAACATGCCGTTCGACGTGACGCCTGACATGGTCGCCGATGCCATCCTCGGTGCCGATGCGCTAGGCCACTATTATCTTGACTAGGCGCCAAGACGCGTAGGAAAGATTGGGCGCGCTGGCCATAGGACTAGCGCGCCTTTTTTCAGGGAGGATGGCATGGAGATCAAGTCGATCATGTGTTGCTGCGGCGGAGGCGTGGGCAGCTCCTTCATGGTGCAGCTCAACGTGCAGAGCCTGCTCAAGAAGCACGGCATCGAGGGCGTGAGCGTCGACCACGTCTCCGTGTCCGAGATCTCCATGGTGCCGGTCGACCTCTATGTGGTGGGGAGCGATCTCGCGCCGTTCCTGAAGGACAAGCCCCGCGTCATCGAGCTGGACAATATCGTGTCCATGCCGGAACTCGAGGAGAAGCTCCTCGCCGCCTTCGAGAAGGCACGGAACGAATAGGGTGTCGAAACGCGAGAGAACGCGGAACGAATGGCGCGACGAGATGCGAGGCGACGCGTTAAAACATGAGGAGGGCCGACGTGGTGTCCGCGTCGGCCCTCCCTTTTATGTGGTGCTCTGTGCCGTTGCTGACGCTGTCGTTGTCATCGCGCGTCGACAGCGGTTCCGTCCGCTAGTTCCCGCTTGAGACCATCGGAGCGATTGCCGCGGCGAGGCTTGAGATGGGCATCGTCTGGAGCCAGATGCGGCCTGGGCCGGTGAGCACGGTGTTGAACATGCCCTCGCCGCCGAGGAGGATGTTCTTGGCACCCTTAACCATCTGGGCCTCGATGGAAACGCTCTCCTCGAAGCCGGCGACGTTGCCGGTGTCGACGACCATCTGCTGGCCGGCCGCGAGCTGGTACTCGACCAGGTCGCCGTCAATCTCCGCAAAGGCGATGCCGTTGCCGGTGAGCTTCTGCATGATGAAGCCCTCGCCGCCGAAAATGCCGGTCTTGGCGCTCTTGTTGAAGTGGGTGCTGAGCTCGACGCCGCGCTCCGCGGCCAGGAACGCCCGCTTCTGGAGGATCCAGCTCTGACCGGGGGTAATCTGGATCGGCATGATGCGGCCGGGGAAGCTCGAGCCGAAGGCGATCATCGCGTTGCCGCGAGCGGTCCAGATGTTCTGGAACAGGCTCTCGCCGGAAACGGCCTTAGAGAACATCTTGCCGATGCCGCCGCCTGTGGTGCTCATCTCCATGTTGGGCGTCATCCAGACCATGGAGCCGCCCTCGGTGATCATGGACTCGCCGTCCGCGAGGGTGCACGTGACGACCGGGAAGGTCCCTCCGATGATGTTGTACTGCATGGTGAGCTCCTCTCTTCCCCTGGGGGAGTAGGCCTGATGTGGGATATGGCGAGCGCGCGGCCTCGCGCGGCCAACGCCGCGCCCGCCCTCTGCGAAAAGGATACAGGCAGCTTCGTCGCGTCCGTGGGCGGAGCGCCGGGTCATCGGCGGGCGGGGCGCGCTACCGCCGACGTGGGACTCGCGGCCAACCGAGCGCCGTGCTTTGGGACATTCGGACCGAACCTCTCGCCCGGGCGGGCCGTCAGGCCAGCCTCGCCGCAGTGGCTGGCCCGTCGCCTCGCCTTGCTACAAGAAAAGGGCCCGCCGCCGGATGGCGACGAGCCCATGAGTGCTCAGGGTCTGCGAGTGGCTACTAGGCGCTCGGGCAGATCTTCTTGAAGAGGGCGACGACGTCGTCGTGGTTGGCCTCACGCGGGTTGCCCGGGAAGCAGGCGTCAGCCATGGCATCGGTGGCGAGCTGGTCAATCTCGTCGGCCTTCATGGCCTCGCAGACGTGCGGGATGTTGACGTCGGCGGAGAGCTGCTTGACGGCGGCGATGGCGGCGTCGGCGGCCTCGTCATCGCTCATGCCGGTGGTGTCAACGCCCATGGCGACGGCGACCTCGGCCAGGCGCTTGGTCACGACGGGCTTGTTGAACTCCATCGCGATCGGGAGGAGCATGGCGCAGGCGACGCCGTGCGGGGTGTCATAGTGCGCGGAGAGGGTGTGCGCCATGGAGTGGTCGATGCCCAGGCCCACGTTGGAGAAGCCCATGCCGGCGACGTACTGGCCAAGGGCCATGCCCTCGCGGCCGCTGCCGGGCTTGCCGCTCTTGGCCTCGGCGACGGCGTCGCGGAGGTTCTGGGAGATGAGCTGGATGGCCTTGAAGTGGAACATGTCGGAGAGCTCCCAGGCACCCTTGGTGGTATAGCCCTCGATGGCGTGGGTGAGGGCGTCCATGCCGGTGGCGGCGGTGAGGCCGGCGGGCATGGTGGCCATCATGTCAGGGTCGACGACGGCGACGTCGGGGATGTCGTTGACGTCGACGCAGACGAACTTGCGGACCTTCTCCGGGTCAGTGATGACGTAGTTGATCGTGACCTCGGCAGCGGTGCCGGCGGTGGTGGGAACGGCGATGGTGAAGGTGGCGTGCTTCTTGGTGTCAGCGACGCCCTCGAGGGAGACGACATCGGCGAACTCGGGGTTCTCGACGATGATGCCGATGCCCTTGCAGGTGTCCATGGAGGAGCCGCCGCCGATGGCGATCATCATGTCAGCACCGGAAGCCTTGAAGGCCTCGACGCCGTCCTTGACGTTCTGGATGGTGGGGTTGGGCTTGATCTCGCTGTAGAGGGTCCAGGGGATGCCGGCGGCATCGAGCTGGTCGGTGACCTTGGCGGTGACGCCGAACTTCACGAGGTCGGGGTCGGAGCAAACGAAGGCCTTCTTGTAGCCGCGACGCTGAATCTCGCCGGGAATCTCCTTGATGGCGCCGGCGCCGTGATAGGAGATGTTGTTGAGGACGAAGCGATTGACTGCCATATTTACCCTCCTAGGGTGTTGGTGATCCGGAGCAAGCCCTTGCCGCGGGTCAGCGCGCCCGGCCGTATGCCGTGCTTTTCAAGCAAAAAGGATACCCAGCGTCAAGCGCTTTTAGCGCATCAATTGGGTGAGCGGTAGCAAAATGGAACATCGTTCGTATTAACGAACATCCGTCTCGCGCGGCCGTGGCTGTCTTGTGCGAGAAGCGCGGCGAGTGGCACTGGCTACCGCGTCCGATCGCCTAAAACGGCGCCTTCGTGACGCGATGGAGGCGGATCTCATCGCAGACGGCGTCGGTGCGGTGGCAGAGCAGGTACTCGACCGCGTCCGCCATGTCGTCCGGCACGATCATTGGCGTGCCGACGAGGTCCGGGCGCGTGATGGCGACCATGTCCGTGAGGACTCCGCCAGGCGCGATGACGTGGACGCGGACGCCGTCGTCGTACACCTCGTTCGCGAAGGACTTGGAGAGGCCGTACAGCGCGTGCTTGCTGGCGACGTAGGCACTCTGGTTGGGGTAGCCCTCGTGCGCGACGACCGAGCAGATGTTCACGATCTCCGCCGCCTTCGAGTCGCGGAGGAGCGGGAGCGTCTCGCGCATGAGGATGAACGGCGCGCGGACGTTCGTCGCCATGACGGCGTCAAACTCGTCCGTGGCGACGCCCTCGAGCGGGCCTGCCTGGACGACGGCCGCGTTGTTCACGAGGATGTCGAGGCCACCTTGTTCCTTGAGCGCTTCGACGAGGGCGAGGATGGACGCCTCGTCCTTGAGGTCGCAGGCGTGGACGACGGCGTGGGTGTCGAAGCCCGCCTCAGCCGCTGCCTTATCGCACACCCTCGCCGTCTCGACCAGGCGCGCCTCGGTGCGGCCCACGACCGTGACGGTGCAGCCGAGCGCCGCCAGCCTCTTGGCGATCGCGGCGCCAATGCCCGTGCCCGCTCCCGTGACCAGCGCTCGCTCGCCTTCGATGCTCGTCCTCATACGATTCCCTTTCGTTTGGGTTTTGCGTGCTATCGTGCGTGCTACAGCCCAAGATACAACTGTCTGGCCCTCGTCGCGTCGCCGCGGCGGAACTAACTGAGCCGGGATCCGCTCGCGCTCATCATGTTGCCGAGTCGGGGCCGCGTTCGCGCTCATCTGCGCTCGCCACGTCGCTGCGACGGGGCCTGTCCGCCTTCGTCGGCGCGCGCCATGTCGGGGCACGCCCACCCGCACGCGCTTTCCAATTGTGAAAAATCCGTTTCTCATCTGTCTTGAAAACGAGAAATGCGAGTATCATATGCACGTTAGTTAAGTTGTTAAGTAAGCGGGTACGACCGCTTTCGCAACGACAACGGACGCGACAGAGAGGTGTTTCGCATGGTCAAGGCATTGGTTGTCTGTCGTGCTGGCGTTGGTTCCAGCATGCTGCTCCAGACCAAGATCGAGCAGATCTGTGCCAAGCGTGGCTACAAGATTGAGGTCAACCACGGTAAGCTCGACGACCTCGTCGGCTTCGACGGCGACGTCATCGTTACGATGAGTGACCTCGCCTCGGAGATCGAGGGCAAGTTCCCGCACATCGTGAGCATCTTTGATATCACCAACGAAGAGGAGATTGGTCAGAAGATGGGTGAGTTCATCAACGCCTATGACGGCATGCCTTCCGCTGCCGACGACAAGGCCCGCGTCGATGTCTTCCTGGGTATCATGCAGGAGCAGGTCAAGGCCTTCATTGACAGCATCGACTATGACTCCATCACCGCTGCTAAGCGCCTGATCCAGGATGCCGAGGCCAAGGGTGGTCGCCTGCATGTCACCGGCATCGGCAAGCCCGGCCACGTCTCCGGCTATGCTGCCTCGCTCTTCTCCTCCACTGGCACCCCCACCTACGAGCTTCACGGCACCGAGTGCGTCCATGGCTCCGCTGGCCAGGTCGTGCCGGGTGACGTTGTCATCGCCATCTCCAACTCGGGTAACACCTCCGAGCTCAAGGCCACCGTCACCTGCCTCAAGGGCAACGGCGTGAAGATCATCTCCCTCACCGGCAACCCCGACAGCTGGCTTGCCAAGGAGGGCGACGTCACCCTCATCGCCGGCGTGAAGGAGGAGGGCGACCCGATGAACAAGCCGCCCCGTGCCTCCATCATCGTCGAGATCCTCATGCTCCAGAGCCTGTCCATCCTGCTCCAGGAGGACTTCGGCCTCGACCCGAAGCAGTATGTGAAGTGGCACCCGGGTGGATCCCTCGGTGCTTCCATCCGCGAGGGCAAGTAGCTCGACATTCGGCTTTCGTGCCCAGATGCGTAAGACGCGGCTCCGCGTGAGGGCTGGCGTTCGCTTCGTGACGGCACGGCGCAGTCGAAGAATGTAAGACGAGAGACCCGTGGCGCTAGGGCGGCGCTACGGGTCTCTTTTTCGCCCATCCGCCGACAGGTGTGGTTGCGCGGAGTTCGCCGGGATACACTTGAACAAATGAGTAACGAGCGCCCGACAGTTTCGCTGCCGTGTGCCGAGAAAAAGGGGGAGCACGCAATGGACGACAAGATCGCTGCCGCCGCGCAGCTTTGGAAGGACAACGTCACTGAGCCTGATCTCGCAGCCGAGCTCGACGAGCTCATGGCAGATCCCGATCCCGAGAAGCTCTCGGACGCGTTCTACCGGAGCCTCGCCTTTGGCACCGCGGGCCTGCGCGGCACGCTGGGCGTTGGCACGAACCGCATGAATGTCTACACCGTGTCGCAGGCCAGCCAGGGCCTCGCCACGTACCTCAACGCCCACTACGAGAACCCCACCGTCGCCATCGCGCGTGATTCCCGCAACAAGGGCGAGGACTTCGTGAAGGCCGCCGCCGGCGTTCTCGCCGCCAACGGCATCAAGTCCTACGTCTATCCGCGCATCGAGCCGGTGCCGACGCTCTCCTTCGCTACGCGCGACCTCAAGTGCTCCGCGGGCATCTGCGTCACCGCCAGCCACAACCCGGCGCCGTACAACGGCTACAAGGTCTATGGCGAGGATGGCTGCCAGATCGCGAACGAGGCTGCTGACGAGATTCAGAACACCATCAACGAGACCGACATCTTCACTGGTGTGAAGCACATGGACTTCGACGAGGCAGTGGCCAAGGGACTCGTGGAGTGGACTCCGGACGAGGTCCTCGACCGTTTCATCGACGCCGTTGCGTCCCAGTCCATCGGCGCCAAGCCCAACCCGGATTTCTCCGTTGTCTACACGCCGCTCAACGGCACGGGCATCGAGTGCATGAACAAGATCCTCGCGCGCGTTGGCATCACCAACGTCACCGTGGTTCCCGAGCAGGCCGAGCCGGACGGCAACTTCCCGACCTGCCCCTATCCCAACCCCGAGTTCCGCGAGGCGCTCGAGAAGGGTCTTGAGCTATGCGACAAGGTCCACCCTGACCTTATGCTCGCGACCGATCCTGACGCGGACCGCATGGGCGTCGCCGTGCCGCACGACGGCGACTACAAGCTGCTCACGGGCAACGAGATGGGCATCCTTCTCATCGACTGGCTCGCACGCATGAAGGCCGAGGCGGGCGAGGACGTGAGCCGCAAGGTCGTCGTCACCACGATCGTCTCCACTGCCATGCCGGACGCCCTGGCCAAGCACTATGGCTTCGAGGTCCGTCGCGTGCTGACCGGCTTCAAGAACATCGGCGGCCAGATGGACCAGCTCGTCGAGGCCGGCGAGCCCGAGCGTTTCCTCATGGGCTTCGAGGAGAGCTATGGCTACCTCGTTGGCCTTCACGCTCGCGACAAGGACGCCATCGTGGCGAGCATGCTCACCTGTGAGATGGCCGCTTGGTACGCCGAACGTGGCATGGACCTGTACGAGGCTATGGAGGCCCTCTACCAGGAGTATGGCTACTACCTGAACGGCGTCGTGAACGTGAGCTTCCCGGGTGCCGCCGGTGCTGATAAGATGGCCGCCATCATGAGCGGTCTGCGCGAGAACCCGCCTGCGGAGATTGCCGGCATGCCCGTCGAGGGCTTCGTCGACTACAAGGCCGACGTCGAGATGGCTGTTGCCGGTGGCGATGGTAGCTGCCCCAAGCAGCTGCTTCCCAAGAGCAACGTGCTCGAGTTCCAGCTGGGCGAGGGCGTCAAGGTCATCGTTCGCCCGTCTGGCACCGAGCCGAAGATCAAGGCGTACCTGTTCAGCAACGGCGCCACGCGCGAGGAATCGCAGACGCTTAACGACAAGCTCGCCGAGGTCGCGAAGACGCAGCTCCTGGCATAGCCTGCGTAGACGCTGCCATTCGTCCGCTCGTTGAGCGAACTGTCAAGAAGGCGCGGGACGTCAACATGGCGTTCCGCGCCTTTTCGTTGTTTGGGGAGCTTGAGGGCAGGTATTGGCGGCTCGAATGCTCCTGTTGGGGCTTCAGTTGGTGCCGAGAGTTACGGAAGCCCAGAACGGCGGATCGTCGGATGCAATGACCCGGTGCTTTTCTCCAGATTATGTGAACCGGCGAGCTGCGGGGCTATCCTCTTGAATGAAAAACCGAGTGATATGCGTATTTGGGAGTGTGGCATGAAGGGTCTTATCGAGCAGTTCCTTAAGTTCGGTGTGGTGGGAGCCTTAGCGTTCCTCATCGATTACGGTGTGCTCATGCTGCTCTCCCAGGTCATCGGTATGGATCCGGTCATTTCGGCGAGCATCTCGTTCGTCGTATCCGTGGTGTTCAACTACGTGGCAAGCATGCGCTACGTCTTCACGCGCCGAGACGACATCAGCCGTCGCCGCGAGTTCACGATTTTCGTGATCCTCTCCGCGATTGGCCTTGTCATCAACGAGATTATCATGGTGATTGGCGTGAACGTGCTGGGAGATTCTGCACTTATGGTTACCATCACCAAGCTTGTCGCGACGGCGATCGTCATGGTTTGGAACTTCGTCTCGCGTAAGAAGTGGCTCGACGCCGGCGACTCTGCGGAGTAGGGGTCTGCCCGAGTCGGTCTTGGCCGAGCTAAGGCGCAAGATGTGACGCGCCCGCTGAACTTGTTCTCATGGGAGAGCCGAGTTCAGCGGGCGCGTTTTTTTGTGTGTCGTTGCTGCTATTGGATTGCCTGGCGTCCGCCGCTACTCCTCCTCGTCCTCCCAGGTGCGCTCGGAGATGACGTAGCGGGGCCTGTGCTTGCTCTCGAGGTAGATCTTGCCGACGTACTCGCCGATCACGCCGAGCGACAGCATCTGGACGCCGCCCATGAAGCACACCGCGGCGGTGGTCGACGCCCAGCCGGTGACGGTGGCGCCGGTCGCGTGGGCGACGAGCACCCAGATGATGGCGACGAGGCTCGCGAGGGCCACGGCGAGGCCCGTCCACGTGATCAGGCGGATGGGCTTGACCGAAAGGCTCGTGATGCCGTTGACGGCGAGCGCGAGCATCTTGGAGAGCGGGTAGTGCGACTCGCCGGCCATGCGCTCGTGGCGCTCGTAGTAGACGCTCGTGCTCCTGAAGCCCACGAGCGGCACCATGCCGCGCAGGAACAGGTTGACCTCGCGGAACTCGGCGAGCGCGTCGAGGGCGCGGGCGCCCAGGAGGCGGTAGTCGGCGTGGTTGTAGACGCACTCCACGCCCATCGAGGAGAGCAGGCGGTAGAAGGACTGCGCGGTGAAGCGCTTGAAGAACGTGTCCGTCTCGCGGCTCGAGCGGACGCCGTAGACGACGTCGCAGCCGTCGAGGTAGGCGTCGACCATGGCCTCCATCGTCGCGATGTCGTCCTGGCCGTCGCAGTCGATCGAGATGGTGGCGTCGCAATGTCCGCGCGCCTCCATGAGGCCGCCGAGCAGGGCGTTCTGGTGGCCGCGGTTGCGGGAGAGCGAGCAGCCCCGGAATGCCGGGTCCGACGCCGCCAGGCCCTCGATGAGCTCCCAGGTGCGGTCGCGCGAGCCGTCGTTGACGAGCAGGACGTGGCTCGCGGGGTCGACCTTGCCCTTGGCGACGAGGTCCTCGAGCTCGGCCTTGAACAGGCCGCTCGTGATCGGCAGGACCTCCTCCTCGTTGTAGCAGGGGATGACGATGGCTAGGACTGGCGGCTTGCGCATGGGTGCTCCATAGGTTGCGTGTTGTTGCGGGCGCGGGGTTCGTGCGTCCGACGGCTAATTGTACCCGTCGACGTCAACGTTCCATCTGCGGCCGGTAAGTCTCCAGTCAGAGAAGTCATTGGCGTCGCCGTCAACCTCGTACTCGAGGAAGTTCAGGTCATGTTTGCCGTCATGGTTGTTCCAGAAGAAGTAGCGGGGACGCTGGTCGTCGGAGACCATGAAGACGGGCGTGCTACCGGCGAGGACGGAGGAGTTTCCGCAGGCACCATCCGTGTCGATCCCGTCCCAGGCACCCACGGCCCACTCGAGCGTGGCCGGCAGGTCGAGGTGGCCGGTGGGGACCTCGCTGATCGTCAGCGGCTGTGAGGCGTCCGCGCCGGCGGGCTTCACGAGCAGGATCGGCGAGGTGGTCTTCGTGAGCTCCTCGTGTCCCCAGGGCCAGACGCCGTGGTCCGCGGTGATGACGATGGTGGTCTGGTCATACACGCCGAGCTCCTTGAGCTGCTCGATGTACTCCTCGACGATGTCGAGCGAGCCGCGACCCTGCGCGATCATGGACGCGTGGTCCTGCGTGGTCGTGACGGTGTTGCCGTTCTCGTCCATGGTGTAGGGCCAGTGGGTGCCCTGGCAGTGGATGACGCGGTAGGCGCCGCCGGCGGAATCGTCGGAGGCGGTGAGGCAGGGCTCGGAGAAGAGCGCGTGCATGCCCTTGTCGTCGAAGACGTAGGGCGTCTTGTCCGCGGACTCGGTGCCAGTGGGCGCGATGGCCTCGTTGAGCTGGTCCGTCGTGAACCAGAGGAACGGCTTCAGGGCGTAGGGGAGATCGCGGTAGAGGCCGCATCCGCCAAGGGCCTTGGCGCAGCTCAGGAAGTTGGCGATGTAGGGTTCGACGGTGTGCACGTTCATCGTCTTGCTCGCGAGGGCGTTCGCGCCGTAGGACACGGAGTCCGAGTAGACGCCCACGGAATAGCCCTGCTCGGCTGCGACGTCGAGGAGATTGCGGTCCGAGAACCAGGACTCGAGGTCCGCCGTGGTGAACTCGTCCAGCGAAGGGTCGAAGTCATGGCCGGTGACGATGAAGGGAACGCCATAGCGCGTGGGGATGACAGAGCCGAGGGAGTTGCGGTACCAGGTGAACCCGCCGAGGTCATCCGCGGCGTCGGGGTACTGCTCCATGACATCGTCCATGTCCTTGGTATCGAACATGTCGAGTACGAACACCACGACGTTGCTCTTGGCCGAGACGGTGGTGAGACCCTCCTTGGTCACCGTCGGGCGAGTTAGGGCCTCGGCGTTCTGGAAGCCGAGCGCGCAGAGTGCGACGCTCTGGGCGATGACGATGACGAGGCAACACGCCACGGCGGTGACGCGGCTTGCGAGGGGTCGCTTCCAGGCGAGGAGTGCCGCTGCCGCGAGAATGACGATCCAGGCGATACTCGAGATCGTCGTCCTGCGGTGATAGGCGGCCCAGTCGACGGGCGAGCCGTCAGCCGCGGGAAGCGACTTATTGAGCACGAGTTCCTGGAGCAGGGCACAGAGACAGATAGCCGCGACGATGGCGAGGACGACATCGAACGCGCGGCCGCGGGCAAGCGAGGTGGCGAGCGCAAGCGCCGCGCCTGTCAGCGCCACGAGCGCGATGAGCGGCAGCCAGACGTTGGCCAGGGTGAACGAGAGCGACTGGAAACCGGGGATGACCACCTCGAGGGGCGACACGAAGAAGAGGCAGTACGTGAGCGAGAGTGAAACGATGAGCGCGAGCACGAGGCGAGCGCGCCAGGAGAGGGTGGGCGCGGGATGCTCGACGCGCGCGGAGAGCATGGCGCGGGCGCGTTCGTCAGCGGAGGCGAGGGATGCCTGGTCCGAGCAGGCGCGCGCCTCGGCCTCGACGCACTTGCCCGTGTTCTCGTCGACGTGGAGGGCTCGCAGCAGCGCGCGGCGGGCGCGACGCCACACCACACCGAGAACGGCGGAGAGCGCGACGGCGACACCGGCGAGCGCCTGGATGGTGTAGGTCATGACACTCGGGTCGACATAGGCGAGTGCGGGGGTCGCGAGCACGACCCAGACGAGGGCGCATGCTGCGAGTGCGAAGCAGACGTCGAACGCGGCAACGGTGGCGCGTCGTGAGGCGGGCATACGACGGGCGGAGGAGTGGCTCGTGCGGGCTGCGCGAGAGGGGATGAACTTCAAGGGAGGTCCAATCGGCGGAATGGCGACAAACAACCTTCAATGATAACCATTACCGCTGCGTGGGCCGCTTGGGATGGCGTCCCGCGGCCTGTCTCGCCATCCCGGCTACGCAAAACCCATCGGGTGCTTGGCCGGGCTTGCCAAATCGTCCTCGGCGAGGGCCGCCTCGAGCGCGGCGTCGGTGAGCGTGCCGCCAGCCCCGAGGGTTGCCTGCTTGATGAGCCAGCGCTCGAACAGGGTCCTGGCGCTGCGGGCGTTGGCGTAGCCGGGCGTGCGGGTGAGAGCGAGGCAGGCTCCGGAGAGGCGCTCGCGGGCATCTTCCGCGACCGTCACGCCGCGCTCGGGCGCGAAGATGTCGACGAGGATGTGCTCGAGGGTCTCGGCGTCATAGTCGTCGAAGTTGAGGCGCAGGGAGAAGCGCGAGGTGAGACCGGGGTTGATCTCGAGGAAGCGAGACATCTGGGCGGGGTAGCCCGCCGCCACCACGACGACCTCGCCGCGTCCCGCCTCCATGAGCTCGACGAGGGCGTTGATGGCTTCGAGGCCAAACTCGGCGGTGTCCGCGAGCTTGTAGGCCTCGTCGATGAAGAGCGTGCCGCCACGGGCGCGCTGCCATGCCGCACGGACGAGGCCCGCCGTGTGGCCCACGTAGCGGGCCACAAGGTCGTCGGCACGCGCCTCGACGAACTCGCCGTCGAGCACCTTCGCGGCGCGGCCGAACTCGTGCAGCTCGCGGGCGAAGGTGGTCTTGCCGGACCCGGGGTTACCGAGCAGCATCGTGTGGAGGCAGACGGCGTCGCGGCCGTATGCCTGCGCGGCGCGCATGCACTCGACGGCGCGGCGAACCTGCTCTTCCATGCCCGTAAGGCGCGAGAAGGGCTTGGAGAACACTTCGTTTTCCGGCGTAATCTCGGACATCGAGATGGGGCGGCACTCGTTCGCGAGCTCGAGCTCACGTGCGATCTCGAGGGAGGTCTTGTCCTTGACGTTGGGGTTGATGGGGCGCGTCTCGAGCGTGGCGCCCTTGAATACCTCCTCTACCTCCTCGATGGTGGGGCAATCGCCGCCAAGGACGAGGCCCTTCTTCTTGCCCTGGCACTTGAAGGCGAGCGGGAGGGCGGCTTGTCCGCCCTCCACCTTCGCGTGGCCCACCACGAGCGGGCAGTTTTTCGAGGCGAGCAGGTTGAGGGCGTCGAGGACTGCCTCGAACTGCTCCTCCGAGAAGCTGAGCCTGCCGCCGTAGTAGGCCGCCATGCTAGTCCTCCTTCTCCATGAGGTTGTCGATGCTGTAGGGGTTGTTGACGTTCTCGCCGCGCTTGGCCGCCACGGCGACGTACTGGTTGATGACGGGGAGGAGGCGGCGCGCGGCAGCGATCTGGCGCTCCATGACGGACTTGAGCTCTTCGGCGCTGTCGTATTCGAGAGCGCTGGTGAGGAGGACCTCGCCGTCGACCGGATCGGCGGAGAAGTCGAAGTTCTCTGGCATCTCCTGCACGGCGAAGAGCAGGTCGATGGCGCTGGTGCCGGGAACTACCTGCGGGAAGTTCATGACTACGTGGAGCTGGCCCTTCTTGTCGCCGTCGTCATAGGCGTTGACGGTGACGGGATAGGTCTCGCCGTCGATCTCGATCAGGGCGCCCATGCTGTCGTTGTCGTAAGGGACGAAGGCATAGTCGGTGCAGTTGAAGGCGAAGCCGAGGCGGCCGCAGTTGGGATTCTCGCAGAGCATGGTGGTCCTTTCGTTTGGATGCTTGTGGGTGTTGCGCCGAGCTGTTGGCGTCGTGGCAGGTCTCGCGAACGATCTTGCGACCGGCTAGTCGCTATCGCTGGAGAAGTACTCCGACATGAAGGCGAACTTCATGCGGCGCTTCGTGTTTTCGAGCCAGACGTCGTGGACGCTCTTCTCGCCGTTGCGGATGTCGATGGCGTCGCGCAGGGACGAGCACAGGGTGTGGTTCGTGATGGTGATGAGGCGGTCCAGGTCGAGGTCGTCAGTGACGGCGTGACGGGTGACGGAGGCGAAGGGCTCGCCGGGCACGGCGCGCCTGAAGCCGCGAATCTTGTAGTTTGCCTGGCGGAGCATCTGGAAGGCGCGAAGAGCGGCGACGTTCTCCTCGTTGACGCCGATGGGCACGCTCGCCTCGACCTCGACCATGCCGTCCACGAGCGAGACGGTCGTGGTCACCGGCTTGTTGAGGTAGATCTCGCGGGCGCACCAGCGGTTCTCGCCCGCCGGATAGAAGGTGAGGTCGTCGTTGGCGGCAAGGACGCTGCGAACCCAGGCCACGGGATCTTCCGTGGGGCTGATGCCGGGGTTGGATGCCGGACGCTCGCCGTTTTCGTTGTCGTTGTCGTTGCCGGTGCCGAAGAGCTCGTCGATCTTGCCGAAGTCCATGTGTTGTCCCTTCTCTCGGATGGGCAGCCATCTGTTGGGTCGACTGCCCGGTTGGGTGGGCCGTCGTCCTGCTGGGCCGGCTGCCCGCTTGCTGACAAACACAATGACCGAGACGGCAACGGCCCCCGGGGGTATGCCGGGGGCCGCTTCAGGGATTGATTGGGGATTCGGTTTTTCGCGCTACTCGAGCGTGCGGCTTTTCAGGTGCGCCCTGCTGCAGGCGACGTCGAAACGCTGGCGGATGAGCTCGCGCGTCTCCTCGTCGTCAGCCTGTCGATAGGCGATCTCGTAGGCGTCGAGCAGCTGCGTCACCTTGGTCTCGTTGCCAAAGCCGTCGGCGTATTCGCGCTGGTTCGATATCTCGGAGTCGAGCGCGAAGGCCTCGTAGAGGAGAAACGCGCTGGCGCTTGCGCTCTGATGGTTCTGCGCGAGGCTGGCGTATCCGCGCCTGGCGACGTCGCCGATCTTCCTCGCGGCAACCGTCGAGCCAAAGAGCTGCAGGTAGGTCATGCAGCACTGGGAGGCGGGCATGAGGGTCATGCTCTTGTCGATGGGCGTGCGCTGGGGCGAGAAGATCGCGTCTTCGAGCTCCTCGGCCGCCTCGGTCATGTGGTTGGCGGCAGCGAGGACCTCCGCCTTCTGGTTGCGCACGCGTTCGTCGAAGGCGTGGCATGCCTCGTAGGAGTTGAGGATGTCGACGGCCTTCGAGACGAGCGCTTCGCACTCGTCGTCGGGGAGGGAGTCGAGCGCGAACTTGAAGAAGGACGCGACCCAAACGACGAGGTACCAGTCCCAGCGATCCATGCGAATCTCGAGCGCCTGATTGACGAACGCCATGCCCTCCTCGATGTAGCCGAGCCTGGCGCAGGCCTGGACGGCGTCCGCCAGATGGGTGACGGACTTCGGAAAACGGTCAAGGCCGAGCTTCGCGAGGTTGAGGGCATACTCGAAGTCATGGCTCGTGAGGAAGACGTTTGTGAGGTTGTGCAGACTGACGCTGTCAACCGAGATGTCGTCGAAGTTGAGGACGAGATCGGCGATGGATCGCCTCAGCCCGCCGGAGTCTGCCCCCTCGACGAGGGCGAGGGCCTCCGTGGTCGACACGATGGGGAGCCCTCCGTACCAGCTGTCATCTTCTTCCTCGGGCCCGCAGTCCTGCTCGGCGGCGTTCTGGTTGTCAACGTCGGTCTCGTCGTAGGGCATCTTGTCTTCTTCGAGCATGTGGTTCCCTTCTTCGCGGGTGGGAGGAGCGTGGCCGTGCGTTTGCGGTGCGGGTTGCGTCTGTGGCGCGGTTCGTGCGGGCGTGTGATCGTGCGGTCTGCGGAGCAAAGCGCGCGCTTGCTAGAGGTTGGTCTGGACGATTCTTAGGAGTCCCTCGAACGCCGCCGTGCCGAGAAGCGCGAGCGCGAGCAGAAGCGCGAGCGCGAGCGAAGCGTCGCCCGACGACGTGCGTGCGATGGCAAAAACAGCGCTCTTTACCTCGCCATTCGTTGATGACTTAAGGTCTGCGAGCATGGCACACGTTGCGTCGGGATCAACCCCGGGAAGCGTCGCGAGCTGCTCGTGCCATCGGGCGATGCCGAGGCCATTCGATGCCGTGAGCGCGTCGCGTGCCGCCTGGCGTTCGATGGGCGAGAGGGTCCCGGAGAGCGTTCGCTCGCGGCCGTCCTCGTCGGCGGGCAGCGCCTTGATCAGCGCCGCCGGGAAGAGGGCGTCGAGCGCTTCCTCCTCGCTCCAAGCACGGATGCCGAGAGGGGAGGAGGGACCGTCTACGAGCATGGCTAGCAACGCGCGAAGCGTGGGCGCGTCTGGCGGCGTGGCGTTGGCATCTGCGTTCCCGGTATCGCTCGCTGCGGGGGCGCCTTTCGCCTGCGGCTCCAGCTCCTCGGAGGGCTTGCGCTCTGCGTGCGCGAAGAGGAGCCTGCCCAAGGCGAGCGTCGTCAGGCCCGCAGTCTTCTCGTCAGCGTTCTTGCAGCGGCGAATCGCCTCGTTGATATCGTCGCGTTCGATGCCGCGCTCTGCCAGTGCGGCGGCGATTTTGCCGAGGCGGCTCGCGCGGTTGCGTTGGTCGGCAAAGCTGCCCAACACCGTCTGGAAAGCGGTTGCATAGGCGTTCTCGTTGAACCAGGCGTCTTGCTCGGCGAGGACGTCGTCATAGCTCAGGCGGGGCGTCTTCGTGCGTGGCAGGTACTGGGTCTTCGTTCGCTTCACGTATTTGAAGGGGTCCTCGTTGACGACGAGGCACATATAGTCACGTTCGGTGTTGCGGTCGAGATTGACGGAATCGTCCTTGCTGCGGACGGGTTCTCCGTAGGCGTCGAGCAAGGGGCGGCCCTTGTTCTCGAAGAGGTGGCGCAGCATCGCGTCGTTGTTGTAGGGGGTGCCCGCAGCAGCGATGGCGAGGAGCTTGAGAAGGATGTCCGCCGAATAGGCCGTGCCTGCCATGCGCCCTCCTGATGTCTGCCGCCGCAATAGCGAGGGCGTGGTTTTGAACCAGCGGCTAGCATATCGCCGCCGCGATTTCTTGCACGAGAGTCGCCGCGCCTTGCCTTGGGCGGCTTTGGCCGCGAGCGGTCTCTAGAGTCAAATGTAACACGCGTGTCAAGGGCGACGGAGTGCCGCCCAAAGAGCTGAGTAGTGCCATCTACCTGGGATTGCGTGAGGTGACGAACGCGGTGCCCGTATCATCAATCGGTGGCTGACGAAGCTCACTCCTGCTTTGGACGGCCCTCGGGCACTGCCCCCGGAGAGGTTCGACGCTTCCGGCGGATCCGGGCGCTTTCGGCGAGGCCTTAGACGCCGCTTCCGTCAAACCCCAAACAATCCCCGTCGCCACCCTGTGCGACCCCTCGAGCCGGCGGTGCCTCTGCGGTTGAATGTGTGGCAACGAGCGGGGACAAGCCCACTCGCCCAAGGTTTCGCCGGATTTGGCGAAACGTGAGAATGCGAGGAAAGGAACTGCCATGATGTGCTGGGGATGGGCCTCTTACGACGTTGACGCGAGTGACGAGAACGGCAACCCCTACGAGGGCCACGAGAACGACTCCGATTACACGAGCTACACCGAGGTCTACGACAACGGCCGCATGAGCCACTACGACGCCGAGGACGGCAACTGGGACAACGGTCACTCCCATTATGGCTACGGCTCCATGGATGACTACATGAGCGGCGACGCTCGCGACTGGAGCCGCGAGGCGGGAGACCCCGACAACTCCAATCATGACTGGACGAGCCCCTTCTAGGGCGCTGGGCTGGGTAGCTTGGCGCCGCAGTAGCAGCAGAACTTGGTGCCCGGGGAGAACTCATTGCCGCAGTTGGGGCAGAACCGCGGCGCCATCTTGACCGCTGCCGGCCGAACCGCGCCACCCTCGTGGGTGCCGACGCTCACCGCGAGCAACGTATCCACCGTGGGCTTCGGGCGCGATGCGGGCCTCGTGTTCGCCTGGCGCGTCGCGTCCGTCACGCGCCTGGACCTTGAGGCGGGCACATGCGCGACGCCTTCCGTGCGGGTGCTGGCACGAGCCGCGCCCTCGTCATCGATGCCGAGCCCTGACTCGCGAGCCTCTGCCATCTCGCGCTCCACCTGGGCCGCGAGCTCAGGGTTCTCCGTCTTGATGCGCTCGATCTCCTCCTCGATGATCTTGCCCATACCCTTGTCGTCCACGGCGATGTCCTGCTCGGCGGCAGCGGCTGCCGCGGAGGACTTGTCCGCGAAGGCGTCGAAGATTTGCTGCTTGCTGCGGATGATCTCGAGGATGTGCTCGTCGACCGTGTTCTCGCACAGCAGGCGGAAGGCGAGCACGCTGCGCGTTTGCCCCATGCGATACGCGCGCGAGACCGCCTGGTTCTCGATCGAGGGCTTGTACTGCGGCTCGCAGAAGACGACGACGCTCGCGCACTGGATGTTCATGCCGGTTCCGCCCGACTGGATCTGCGCCACCAGCACCGATCCGGGCTCCGCGGCGTCAAACTCCTCGACGATTTCCTGCCTTCTCGCGGGAGGGACGGAGCCGTTGATCATGCCGACGCACTTGTCGCCCAGCAGGTTTGCGATGCCATAGGCGGTGTTGAGGAAGAACGTGAAGACGAGGACCTTCCTGCCGTCGTCCGCGCCGCTGTCGATGATCTCGAGCAGCCTCTTCGCTTTGGAGGAGTCCTCCTCGAGGTTGGCGACGTTCCACGAGACCTGGCGCGACGCCATGATCGACCTCCTGAGGACGGCGCGCTCGTACGCTTCCTTCTCCACTTCGCCGAGGGTGCACCACTCCTCGCTCTCGATGAGCTCCGGGAGCTCCGTGAGCACGTCCTCCCTCTTGCGGCGGTAGTAGACGGGGGCGATTTCGTCCCTGAATCGCCGCGCGCCAGACATGAAGGCGAGGGGCCTGGCGCGCCTCGCGACGTCCGGGCGGAGATAGCCGATCAGGGTGAGCATCTCGTCGACCTTGTTCTCGAGCGCGGTACCCGTCATGAGGAGGACCCTGTTGGCGTTCTCGAGCAACCTCAGGGTGTTCTTCGAGCGCGCTGCCTCGGGATTCTTGATGTAATGAGCCTCGTCGACCACGGCGAGGCCATAGGTGGAGCCTTCGGCGAGTTTCAGCTTTCCGGTGGTCTCGTAGGTGGTGACGGCGACGCCGCCGGTCCTGGTCCAGTCTTCGAAGGCTGTGCGGCAGTTGCGTCCGTGCACCTTCGTCACGCGGAGCTTGCTGTGCTTCTTGACCTCCCTGCACCAGTTCTCGAGCACGCTCGCGGGGCAAACCACGAGGAACTTCGTCTCGCCGACGTTCTTCAGCGAGACCATCGCCGCGATGGCCTGGACGGTCTTTCCCAGGCCCATCTCGTCGCCGAGCAGGGTCTTTCCCTGATGGAGGATGTATTTCACGCCCCACTCCTGATAGCGACGCAGGGTGCAGTTCAAGCCCTCCGGGAAGAAGGCCTCGTCTTGGATCTCGCGGGCGAGTTCCTCTGGCAGGCCGAAGAGCGTGTCGTCGTTGCCAAGGGCCTCGGGCACGACGTCTTCCAGGATGTTGATGATCGCGACGGGGTTCGCGGTGAACTCCGCCCAGGCCCGGTCTGCGGGCACGGCGTTTTGCTCGAGCTTATACATACGCTTGAGGGTGGCGTTGGCCTTCAGGGCGGTTTCGCTCACGAGGAAAGCGTTGAGGCTGCTATACGCGTCCGTTGCCTTCTCGCGCTCCTCCGGGGTGGAGAAGAGCCAGGCCATCGGCTTCCTCGCGATACTGAGCTCGGCGAGTGGCGTGCCGGTCTCCTCGGTGACCGCGTTTAGGAGGGCGCCACACTCATGGGAGAGTTTCCTCCACTCTTTGAGCGCGGAGGCGGCGCAGAGGATGCGGGTCGCCTCGGGCGTCTTGTTGTCTGCCGAGAGACGGAGCTTGAGGCCCTTCTCAACCTCGCCTGCAAACTCTGTCGCCGCCTTCTTGATGTCGCAGGCGCCGGAGTAGGAGATGCCATGCACACTCTCTAGCTCGGTCTTTGTCGCGGCGTAGACGTCCGCGATGGTCTCGAAGCCCGCGTCCCTGAGCGACTTGACACGAATGCCGCGCCCGGTACGGGCGAGCTCCTTGATGGGGACGGTCTTGAGGGTGCTGAGCACGTCTCCCGCGAAGCTCTTGCTGACGGCCCTGCGAATAATGCTTTCCAGGGAGGCCGGGCTGGCATCAGACTTCTCCGAGAGTCGCGCACCGTAGCCTGAGACTTCGCCCGAAAGCTTCTTCGCATCTGAGGAGAGGAACTGCCAGTCGTCAGTCCCGACCACTGACGGGGAGACCGTGCCGACCTCGCGAAGCGCGTCTTCCCGGTTTGAGGAGAACCACGCCCACGCGGCGTCTTCCGAGATAGCGGGAAGTGAGTTGAGCGTGTCGAGGGCGGTTGACGCAGTGGGGTCGAGACGCTGGTCTATCAGGGTTTTTAGCTCGAGGTAGGATCTCTTGGCCTCGTCCTTCTTGTCGCGAGAGGCGAACAGCCGCTTGAACGTGCCACTGCCCGCCTCGATCTTCTCGACGAGGGTCTGAACATGCGGCCCGTAGGCATCTGCGGCGTGTTTGCAGATCGCTGCGGGCTGATAGGAGTTTGTGGAGACAAAGGCGGCGTGGAGCATCGCGTTTGCAGCGGCGTCGTGGGGGCCGTCGAGGTTGATGCGCATTCCCTCGAACGCTCGCTGCTGACACTCCGCGAGGGTGTGCGTCTCAAGCCCGTCTGTAATATGTACGAGGGAGGGGTTTTCGATGCCGTTCAGCTGGTCGAGGGTGATGGCCCCCAAGGGGTTGATGTCGAGCACTTCGTAGGTGTTCTCTCCCGTTTGTCGAATCACGACATCCGAAAAGCGGGCATCGACCTTTCTGCTACGTGTCTCCCGCACGATCTGGGCAAGCTCCGCGTGACGCGTCTCTGACAGCTGAGCGGCAGCGCTGAACTCCTCCAGCAGGGCGTTGGAACGCTCGATCAAGTCTCTTGCCTCGCTGTTGGTGAATCCTCTAGCCATCAAAAGCCCTATCTCAAGACATTAATTGCGGACCATCCATTCTCCTACACGTACACTGAGGCGGCGGGTCTATTCGTTGAACGGCCGCGCGCCGCCGAGAGTCGAGGCGCGGGCGTGGACGGTCGAGCCGCTGCCCGCCGAGCCTGCCCATGACGTCCGCGCACTCGCTACCGCCCGCCGAGCCTGCCCATAGCGCCCGCGCCTGTCACTGCTCGCCTTCGCCCTCTCCCATCAGCTGCATGGCGAGCTGCTTCGCGTCCTCGTCCCCGGTTAGCTCGTAGAGGCCTATGGCTGCCCGCGTTGCCGTTTGCGCGTCATCGTGCTCGAGGGCGATGCCGATGATCGATGACAGCGCGGCGAGCGTGCCCTCGTCAGGGAGATAGGCTTCTCCGGACCTCTCGAGGATTGTCGCCGCCTCGTCTACGGTCATGCCCGTGAAATCAGCGCCGCACTCTCTCTTGAGGTACATGAGCTCGCTGCCAACGAGGTTGCTGTTCTCGAATACCGTGCTGAAGACCAGGTACGCGGCGGCAAGCTCGTAGTTGCCCACTTCGACGAGGTAGAAGGCCTTTTCCCTGTGGAACTTGGCCATGCCGGCGGCGTCGCGAACGTACGGATGGGCCGTATCGAGGGTCTCGTTCAGAGTCTCCATGTCCCCGAGCTTCTTGTAGTTCTCGCCAACCTCGAAGCGGAGGTTGACGTCCGAGGGATTCCACCTGATGGCCTTTTCCTCGGCGGCAATGGCGGCCTCGTGCTGGCCGGTCTCATAGAGGCAAGCGCTGTAGAGAGCGTAGACATGGCTGAAGGGTTCCGGGCAGACGCGCACGATCCGCGACTCGTCAGTGTGCACCCTCCAGACGATCTCCTCGATGGGCGAGGTGAAGTCGAAATAGACGCTCTCCTTGTCATCGCGGTAGCACCCTGCGGCAATCATTTCGTCAAAGCTCTGAACAAGGGGCTCGATGAGGTGAAGGGCCTTCTCCGGATCGCCGGTCTTCAGGCAGAAGACAACTTCCTTGAGGACTGATTCTGTTCCGTCCGCATGGTTGTCGACGAGCTTCTGAAACTCATCCTTCTTGTCATCAGGCAGGGCATCGAAGATCATCCTGCCGATCGCGCGAAGGATCTCCCTGCTCTGCGGGTGCTCTCGATACTCCTCCGCCTTGCTCTTGAGATAGGGGATGTCATGGCTCGCGTCGCGCTCGAGCCCCATTGCGATTTCCGTCATTACCTGGTCGAAGGTGAGTTCATTCATGGTGTCCCCTTTCAGGCTTGTCTGGTGCTGTTGGCTGTGGATGATTCGGGTGGGGCCCGACGTCTCGCCGATCATGGAATCGAGCTCCATTACGCTTGCGCCGCTGGTGCCTACTGCCGCCAAAAGCGATTCCGGGCTTGAAACCGTCGTCCTGCGTTCGAACCGCGAACGCCGAGCTGGCTATGGTCGGCTCCCATCTCCTCATGGCGGGACCATCATCGCAGTCCCTCCGGACACTAATTGCACTACGCCTGACCTGGGGCTTAATGGGACACTTCGCCGTAATGCCCGTTGCGACGCCGCGTGGGGCGACGTCTGGCCGGTGCGGGCTCTGTGTGGCTGATGGCGGGCGAGCGGCCAGCAATGCGAAAAAGGGTCGGAAGCGATGCTCCCGACCCTGAACGTTTGGTCGCGGGGGCAGGATTTGAACCTACGACCTTCGGGTTATGAGCCCGACGAGCTACCAGACTGCTCCTACCGACGCAGACGGTAGCGCCGCTTGGGGCTATTGGCCGTCCCAATCCCCTCGACAATTCCCTCTTCCATAAGCGCAGACAAATATCTGCGCACGGTTTTTACCGACATCCCCGACGCTTTCGCAAGTTCCGACGTGCTTACGCTCTCGCGATCAGTGATGTAACCCAGAATGGCAGTCTTCACGTTTTCCTTTGTGTATGAGCGGTCTTCCTGATCCGTCATACGCCGATGCCTCATGATCAAAACAAACTCATCGAGAGTGCTTTTGGCAATCGGCGCAGGCATCAAAGCTTGTTCGAGCTCCCTATTAATTGTCGGATAACCTGAGCCTCGATTCTCGACAACACGACCGATCCTGCCATCAATATCGGAATACGGCACATCTTCGAGAATTCGAGCTAGAAACTGGTTCCTCGAAGCCGTTGCGCCTCGTTGTCCCAAGCGCTCGACCGTCAACGAGCCGAACAAGCCACCGGGGTTGGACAACTCCATGCGATCGGGATAAAGGTCGACCATTACGGGGGTGCCTAACGCGTCGGGAGAATAATCCCTATGCATCAATGCGTTGGCAACAGCCTCACGGACTGCAGCCAACGGGTAGTCCGGCACGTTTTCCCTCAATGCGCCTCTTACGATTGCGCCATGCTTCATGTTTCGCGATGCAGCCCGCACCGCATCAACCACCATGATGGGTATTGGCCCGTCGATATCGACCGAATCAGAGAAGCGTTCCCCGACTCTCCCCACCTCGCCCTTCTTCGATGTCGGATATACTGTGAACACAACATTGGCTCGAGGGAAAAACTGCTGCGGACAAAAACCCAACGCCATAATGCCGGCGACGGTCGGCCTCAAGACCCCTTCAGTATCAGGAGATACCACGCGTCGATTCGCCATAAGCTCCTCGTCGCTTAAGGCAGCGGACCTGCCCAGCGTTGTTGCTCTCACACGCGAGAGCCATCCCGCAAGCAAATCTTTGTCAAAGTCATCCATCGTTGCACCCTCAACGACAACGGCATCGTTGCGCGCGCTCCGGTATTGATTCTCAATGTATCGATCGATTTCATAAGATGACATCTTGTGATCGCCATCGCCCGTTCTTATGTATGAGCCAAGGCGTTGACCGAGCTTTTTGACATAGCACGGCTTCTCTCGCGGCGAAGCCTCGGGGACATTGACCACAACGACAGGCTTTGACTCAAACTCCAAAACCATGATGTCTACTATCTGAGGAGGCTCAATGAGCTCCCTCGCCGCCTGAGCGCTATGTGCCTGAATCACCTTCACATCGATGTCCACCGAATGGAAGCCGTCCCTTTCACTGATACCGAAAACGATCGTTCCGCCAGCTCCATTAGCAAAAGCAGAAATTGAATCCGGCATCGTCTTGGGAAAACCGCCTGCTGCCGTTTTGAGTTCGTATTCGGCAAGATCCGTCCCCGCGGCCCTCATATGCTCAACCGCAGCGGCCAACTCGATATCATTCGTAATGAACATAGCTGCCCTTCGATTGAATCATTAGTTAGTCCCCACTATACCTCAGTCATTCCTTAGTTCCCCAGTAAAGTTCCCTAGTTCCCCAGTAAAGTTCCCTAGTACCACAGTAAAGTTCCCTAGTTCCCCAGTAGAGTTCCCCAGTTTGCACTCTGCTGGCTTGTGTCAGGTTGGGTATGCAATGCCGCCCTGTCCAAACGTCTCGTCCTGTAACACCTGGTCGGCAAAATCGGGTCTACCTGTTACAGATCGAGATTTTGTTTGGGAAGTTGAGGGCCGAGCCGATAACACAGTCCCGGAATAACAAAAAAAGCTCGCAGGCTAGGCCGACGAGCTACAAATTCTTGGTCGCAGGGGGCAGGATTTGAACCGGCGACCTTCGGTTATTTGAGACAGCTCTATGGTTCGATGCGTATGATTGTCGACATCATTCAGTGAAAAGAAAGGCTCCCATAGTCTCGATCAAGACAAGCCCAGATCGTTTTGCTTGCGCGGTTAATCCATCTTTCCTGGCGTGGGCATTCGCATCCAAGTGCTGTCATCATTCACCTTGATTCCCCAATGCCTCTCGTAGGTATCAACAAACTTGAGCACGACGGCCTTGAATACTTCGGCGTTTACGCGCGTACCTCCGGACCCGCAGTCGAATGTGCAGGGGGTCGCAGCCGCGGTTGTCCCACGAGAGCTCAATCGGTCCATCTTTGAGCTCGAAATAGATGTTGGAGAGGACGGCTCCGCCGCTTTCATGACTCCGGGTGTGTTCCCATGTCCATGGGTCAAGCAAGTCGTAGTAGGAATAGGCGTCGAATTCCTGCATGCCATCGGTATCGAATTCGCGGGCATTGCTGTCTTTTTGCGTCGCGAACCCTCCTTCGATTTGGAGCGGGTATGGATCTTCCCACATAGTGAGGGCAAAAGATTTAAGCCAGGCTACGAGGTCTTCGAGATGAGGCCGGCGGGTTGTGTAATGCTTGCCGTTCTCCGCGAGGCCCAACGGGTTTATGTTCTTCGCGAATGGCGCGAGGACGGTGAGCCCGCTGTTGCCAAGGAACTTATAGCAACGCCGAACTCAGGCGGATTGCCTATGATGCTATCGATGTCGTTGCGTACCATCTCGGCGTTTTGCTCGCCTGCAGGCTTAATCGTCGATATCTGCTATTTCTTCCTCTTTCCTTTTCCCTTGCGTAGCTTCTGGTACTCGGCATCGGTAATCCTATTGTCGTCACGCATCTTTCGCAGAATTCTTGCGGGGATATCGGGAAACCCGTCTATCTGATACCCGTCTATCTGATACACGAAAAAGGGCCGGAAGCGATGCTTCCGACCCTGAACGTTTGGTCGCGGGGGCAGGATTTGAACCTACGACCTTCGGGTTATGAGCCCGACGAGCTACCAGACTGCTCCACCCCGCAATATGTGATGCGCTTCAAGCGCAAGAAAGAACTATACGCAGCTTCCCTAGGCCCGTCAAGAATGTGGAGAAACCTCCACAATTGGGTTAGGCCGCCCTTATCGCTCGGGCTTGCCAGCACCTCCGAGGGCCAGTCCGCCCTACCCCAGCAGCGGGCTGAGCTCGCCCTGGGCCAGGAGCGTCGCCTTGTGCATCGCGCGCGAGATCGCGGTGTAGAGGCGCCGGCGCGCGAGGGGCGTGTCGGGGTAGGTCTCGGCGCTCGCGTCCGGGATGATCACGTGGTCGAACTCGAGGCCCTTCGCCAGGCGTAGCGACATGATGACCACGCCCGTCGCCGGGAGCTCGCGGTCGCGGTTGATGACCTCGGCGGCATCCCCCAGCTGCTTGGAGAGCCAACTCACGGCGCCGTCGTTCGCGGCGACGATGGCGGTGAGGCCCTCGTCCTCGCTCGCGCCGGCAACGACCTCCTTGAGGGCGGCGAGGAACTCGTCGCGCCCGGGCAGGGCCTCGATGCGCGGGGCCACGCCGGCACGGTGGACGCTCGCGAGCTTGACGGGGGAGTCGTGCTCGACAAGGCCGCTGAATAGCGCCGTGATCTCCGGGCTCGAGCGGTAGCTCGTGAGGAGGCGGCACTCGTCGACGCTGCCGTGGCTCTGCGCGAACAGCTCGCGGATCTCGTCGAAGCTCGCGGTGCCCTCGCGGATGGCCTGGTGCTCGTCGCCCAGCATGAGGAAGTGCGCGCGGCTGAAGAAGCGCGCGAGCACCATGAGCTGCGCGAGCGAGTAGTCCTGGACCTCGTCGATCATGACGTAGCGCGCGTTGGTGTCGCCGCGGCCGGTCACGAGCAGGCGCAGGTACAGCCACTCGCTCGAGCTCACACTCTGGGTCCCCAGCAGGCGCATAGCGATGCGGTCGAGGCGCAGCCACGAGAGGTGCTCGATCTCGTCCTCCACGCCGGCGTAGCGCTGCTCGAGCCAACGGCGCGTGAGCTCGAAGGTCTCGTCCTCGGTGTCGGGGCTCACGGTCTCCCCGAAGAAGCGCACCTGGTCGTCGACATCGAGGCCGAGCATCTCCTCCTGGTACTCCATGTTGCGCGCCATGCTAGCGATGCGGCGGCTCACGCCCTTGAGCAGCTCGTCCTTGACGAGGGCGCAGAGGCGCGGGCCCACGCCGAACTTCGCGAACTTGGCGACGGCCGCCTCCACCTGGTTCGCCTTGAGCATGACCGTATCTCCGCAGCGCACCTCGCGCAGGTCCGCCACGGTGAGCTCGAGGCCGGGCAGGCCCTCCTCGAGGCGCCTGAGGTTCGCCGGGTCCGTGTCGATGCCGAGGCCTCGGCCACCCGCGCCCTGGGCCTCGCAGAAGTCGCGCCAGGTGTAGACCTGTGGGTTCGCCTCGCCCATGGAGGGCAGGACGTTGTCGATGTAGTGCTCGAACACGGCGTTGGGCCCGAAGAGGTGGACCTGGCTCGGGCTCAGCGTCTCGCGCTCGCGGTAGAGGAGAAACGCGATGCGCTGGAGCATGACGGAGGTCTTGCCCGATCCCGCGATGCCGTTCACGAGCAGCACGGGGACGTCCTCGTGGCGCACGACCTGGTTCTGCTCGCGCTGGATGGTCGCCGTGATGTCGCGGAGCTTCTCGGAGTGGTGGCTGCGAAGCGCGCCGAGCAGAAGCGAGTCCTCGATGGCGACCGTGGTGTCGAAGTACATATTGAGGTGGTCGCGCGTGATGTCGAACTGGCGGCGAAGCTCGAGCTCAACGGTCTTGGTGCGCCCGTTGACGGTGTAGGAGGTCTGGCCGTTGTCCTGGTTGTAGTAGGTCTCGGCGACGGGGTTTCGCCAGTCGACGATGAGGGGACGGCTGCGGTCGTCGGTCATGCCGGCGGCGCCGATGTAGACGTCGCGCGCGGGGCGGTCCGGCGCCATCTTGAGGCGGACCTTCGCGAAGTAGGGCTGGCGCAGCAGGAGCAGGAGCCTGCGGAGCTTGTCGACGGAGAAGTCGTGGTACTGGTTGTAGGCGTCGATGACGGCGTTGAGCGTCTCGATGGCGGCGAGCGTCTCCATCGTCTCATCCGCGCCGCCGAAGTCCGGGCGGATCTCGTCGGAGAGCTCGCGCAGGTCCGCCGCGGCGCCCTCGTGGCCGTGCTCGAGCTCCTCCGCGAGCTCGTCGCGCATGGCGAGGAGCTTTGCGTAGATCTCGCTCAGGTGTGCCTGCTCCTCGGCGAGGATCGGGTCGTCTGGCGCGGCGGTCTCGATGTCTGTGGGTTCGACGCTCATGCTGCTCCCTGTGATCGCGGAGTGGCGACGCCGCCGATGCGCCGGCGTCGCCGCGTGCGGAATTTCGAATGATTAACTCTACCGCAAGGGGCGGGTGCGGGGGAGCGTCGCCGGGGCGCGGCTACCCGCGCGGCTTGGCGACCTTGGGGCCGCGGACATACCAGAGCACGTCGTCCTCGGGGACTTGCGCACGCGGGGTGCCCGGCAACGTGACGGCGGCGACGGACCCGGGGGTGAACGAGATGCACTCGCCCGTGAGGCGCTCGAGGACGTCCTCCATGAAGGGGATGTGGCCGACGGCGACTATCACCGAGCCGTCCGGCGTGTCCTCGATATCGTCAAAGAAGGCCTCCTGGTCCTGGTAGAAGAGGCAGTCGCGCTCCTCCGTGGCATACGAGACGCCGTTCGCGTCGAGCGCCGCCGCGACCTCCTCCGCTGTCTGGCGCGTGCGGAGCGCCGGGCTCACCCAGACGCGCGCGGCCTCATCGCCGGCGTCGAGAAGGGCGAACGCGCGCGGCAACGCCTCCGCCAGGGCCTCGGCGGCGCCCGGCACGAGGGGTCGCTCGGAGTCCGAGAGACCCGGCCTCGCCCCCTGCGCCTTGCCGTGCCTGACGAGAACGATGGTGCGTGCCATGCTGCCTCCAGTCTCCGTGTCCACCTGTCCATTATTACGCGAACCGCGTGCTTGGGATGGGTGAAATCGCAAGCGGTCCGGGGCGTGGGGCTGTCCGGCGTGTGTCCCTCTCGCCTGTTTGCTGCCCCGGGATGTCCCTTTCGCGACGGTGGCTTGGGGCCTCGGATAGTGTCCGGAAGAGCCTGTATACTCGGAGGGCAACGACGAAGGGGGAGACCATGGCGGCGGAGGAAAAGCAGAATCGGGCGTCCGAGCCTGAGGCAGCCGTGCGCACGGACGAGACGCGTTCGCGCGTGCTCCAGGCGGCAGAGGTGAGCGAGGCTCGTGCTGCGAGCTCGGTGGCGGCGCCGGCGGCAACCGGTGGCCAGCAGATGCGCGCCCGCGAGCTTGCCGCGCGCGTTCCGGACGTCGTGGTCATTACGGGCATGTCCGGCTCTGGCCGCACGCAGGCCATGCACGTCTTCGAGGACATGGGCTACTTCTGCATCGACAACCTGCCTCCGCGCCTCATCCTGCAGCTCGCACAGCTCGTGGGCATCAATACCGGCGTCGGCCGCCACCTTGCCGTCACGTGCGACCTGCGCAGCCAGGGCCTCTTCGATGAGATCTCTGATTCTCTCATCCAGCTTCGCGAGCATGAGATTTCCTGCAAGGTGCTCTTCCTCGACACGGCGGACAGCATCCTCATCCGCCGTTATGACGAGAATCGCCGTCGCCACCCGCTGGCACAGCCCGGCGAGTCGCTCACCAGCGCTATCGCGCGCGAGCGTCGCCAGCTTGCCTCGGTCCGCGATGCGAGCGACCTCGTGATTGACACGAGCTACCTCAAGGTGCGCGACCTGCGCGTCCGCCTGCGCCGCGCCTTCTCGGAGCTGACGGATCAGCAGCTCATGGAGGTGTCCGTCTTCTCCTTTGGCTTCAAGCACGGCATGCCCGTCGAGGCGGACCTCATGATCGACGTCCGCTTCCTGCCCAACCCCTTCTATGACCCGAAGATGCGCTCGCTCACCGGCAACGACAAGCTCGTGAGTGACTTCGTCCTCGGTAACCCCGTGACGGAGAAGTTTCTTGACGCCTGGTACAACCTGCTCGACGTCGCCATGCCAGGTTACGTAGCGGAGGGCAAGAGCCACCTCTCCATTGCTGTCGGCTGCACGGGCGGCCAGCACAGGAGCGTCGCGATTGCCAATGCCACCGCCGCTTACCTCGAGCGGGGCGGCTACCACGTGAGCCTCTCCCATAGAGACCTCGCCCTAGCCAACGTCAGGAATAGCTAAATGTCATTCACCGCCGAGGTAAAAGACGAGCTCGCTCGCGTGGGCGGCTCGTGCCCGGAGTGCGCCGTCGCGGAGCTCGCGGCGCTTGTCCGCGTTTGCGGCGCGTTGTCGTTCCATGGCTCGGGCACCTACTCGATCCGCGTCTCAACGGAGACGGGCGCCGTGGCGCGCACCGTCATCCGCCTCGCGCACGAGGTGTTCGATCTCGACACGTCTCTTACCGTGCGCCGCTCGAACCTCCACAGGTCGCGCAACTACCTGATTGAGATTCCGGAGCAGAAGGGCCTCGAGCAGGCGCTCATTCGCATGGGCGTCCTCGTTCTGGGCCGCGGTCTCTCGAGCGGCATCGCGGCGCGTGTCGTCGCCCGCCCGTGCTGCCGCGCGGCGTACCTGCGCGGCGCCTTCATGGCCGGCGGCTTCATCGCTGACCCGCGCGGAGACTTCCACCTCGAGATAGCGGTCACGGGTGACGAGTTCGCCGATGACCTCCTGGAGCTCCTCGATGACGAGGGCATTACTGCGCGCGTGAACCGTCGTCGCGGCTCCTACGCCATCTACCTCAAGAGCTTCGATGACATCGCTGCCCTCCTCGGCGTCGTGGGGGCGGAGCGCACGGCGCGCGCCGTCAAGAACATCCGCGTCATGAAGTCCGTCAAGAATGACGTCAACCGGCGCGTCAACGCGGAGCTCGCCAACCAGGCTCGCTCGACCGGTGCCTCGGCAGACCAGCTCGCCCTCATCGACCGCGTCGAGCGCGAGATTGGCTTCGACGCCCTGCCGCCCGCGCTCATGCAGTTCTGCGTGGCGAGGCGCGAGCATCCGGAGCTCTCGCTCCGTGACCTTGGAGCCCAGATGATGCCGCCACTCTCCAAGAGCGCGCTCTATCACCGCGTCCTTCGCCTGGAGAAGCTCCTCGAGTAGGTGTCGGGGCCCTCGCTTTCTCGCCACGCGGTCCGGGCTTCGTGTCTGCGTGTCCCGGCGTTGGCGCGACCCGCTTGCACGTGTGTTCTCCATTGGCGAGTTACTGAGGCGCGTAACAAAATGGAAACATGATGACCACACGAGTATCACCTCTGGCGGACATCGACCATAACCTTATGACTACCTGCGACAAGGACTTGGAGCGTGTGTCCGTTTGGCGAAGTGGTTGTCCATAGAACTATAGACAACTCGCAGGTAAACGGCACAATTTAGGAAATCAAATCATCTCTTAACCGTATAGCCGGAGCGATTTAGCGGTATTATCACCAATGGTGTTTCCAACGTGGCCCGCACGGCGCAAGGGGCGCCCGTGGGGTCTTCGAAAGGAGAAAGCATGGCAGTTAAGGTTGCTATTAATGGCTTTGGTCGCATCGGTCGTCTGGCCTTCCGTCAGATGTTCGGCCACGAGGGCTCCGAGATCGTCGCCATCAACGACCTCACCTCTCCGGATATGCTCGCCTACCTTCTGAAGTACGACTCCACGCAGGGCAACTACAGCCGCGACCACAAGGTTGAGTCCACCGAGGACTCCATCATCGTCGACGGCAAGGAGATCAAGATCTACAAGGAGGCCGACGCCAACAACCTGCCTTGGGGCGAGCTCGACGTCGACGTCGTCCTCGAGTGCACCGGCTTCTACACCAGCAAGGAGAAGGCTCAGGCCCACATCAACGCTGGCGCCAAGAAGGTCGTCATCTCCGCTCCGGCCGGCAAGGACCTCCCGACCATCGTCTACAACGTGAACCACGAGCAGCTCACCGCTGATGACAACATCATCTCCGCTGCTTCCTGCACCACCAACTGCCTCGCCCCGATGGCCAAGGGTCTCAACGACTTCGCTCCCATCGTCTCCGGCATCATGACCACCATCCACGCCTTCACCGGCGACCAGATGCCGCTCGACGGCCCGCAGCGCAAGGGCAACTTCCGTCGCTCCCGCGCCTGCTCCGAGAACATCGTCCCGAACACCACGGGCGCTGCCAAGGCCATCGGCCTGGTTCTCCCCGAGCTCAACGGCAAGCTTATCGGTGCCGCCCAGCGCGTCCCGACGCCGACCGGCTCCCTCACCAACCTCTACGCCGTCGTTGACAAGGTCGTCACCGTCGAGGAGGTCAACGCTGCCATGAAGGCCTACGCCGAGACCATCCCCGAGACCTTCGCCTACAACGAGGACCAGATCGTCTCCCGCGACATCGTCGGCGAGACCCACGGCTCCATCTTCGACGCCACGCAGACCATGGTCTCCGACCTCGGCAACGGCCAGTCCCTCGTCCAGGTCACCTCTTGGTACGACAACGAGAACTCCTACACCTCCCAGATGGTCCGCACCATCAAGTACTTCGAGAAGTTCGTCGCCTAAGTGACGCTTCCCTAGGTAGCTTTGGGGCGCGGTCGCAGCTTTCGGGCCGCGCCGCGCCCCTTTCGTTCTTCACGTAGGCGGGGTGGTCACACCGCCCGCCACAACCCTGAAAGGAACGACATGGCTTTCACCAAGAAGACCGTCCGTGACATCGATGTCGACGGCAAGCGCGTCCTTTGCCGCGTCGACTTCAACGTCCCCATCAAGGACGGCGTCGTGGGCGACACCACGCGCATCTCCGCCGCGCTTCCCACGATCAAGTACCTCGTCGAGCACAACGCTCGCGTCATCCTCATGAGCCACCTCGGTCGCCCCGAGGGCACCGGCTTCCAGCCCGAGCTCTCCCTCAAGCCGGTCGCCGAGAAGCTCGCCGAGATGAGCGGCCTCGACGTCACCTTCGTCGCTGACACCTACGGCGACGAGGCCAAGGCCGCCGTCGACGCCCTCGAGCCGGGCCACGTCCTCGTCCTCGAGAACGTCCGCTTCGACAAGCGCGAGAAGAAGAATGACCCGGAGATCGCCAAACGCCTCGCCTCCTACGGCGACGTCTTCGTCCTCGACGCCTTCGGCACCGCCCACCGCGCCCAGGGTTCCGTCGTTGGCCCGGCCGCTTACATCCCGGCCGTCGCTGGCTTCCTCCTCGAGAAGGAGGTCGACACCCTGACCGGCATCTTCGCCGAGCCCGAGCGTCCGTTCGTCGCCATCGTCGGCGGCTCCAAGGTCTCCAGCAAGATCGGCGTCCTCGATCACCTCATCGACTCCGCCGACACCCTCATCATCGGTGGCGGCATGGCCTACACCTTCTTCCTCGCTCAGGGCATGACCGTCGGCCAGTCCCTCAAGGAGGAGGACTGGGTCGAGCGCGCGGCCGAGATGCTCAAGAAGGCCGAGGACAAGGGCGTCAAGATCCTTCTCCCCGTCGACAACCGCGTTGCCGACCACTTCGGTGAGGACGCCGTGCCTGAGGTCGTCGCCTCCGACGCCATCCCCGATGACCGCGAGGGCATGGACATCGGTCCCAAGACCGAGGAGCTCTACGCCGAGGCCATCAAGGGTGCCAAGACCGTCTTCTGGAACGGTCCCATGGGCGTCTTCGAGTTCGACAACTTCGCCCATGGCACCGAGGCCGTCTGCCGCGCCGTGGCTGACGCCGACTGCACGTCCATCATCGGTGGCGGCGACTCCGTTGCGGCCGTCAACAAGTTCGGCCTGGCCGACAAGATGAGCTGGATCTCCACCGGCGGTGGCGCTTCCATGGAGCTCGTCGAGGGCAAGGCTCTTCCGGGAGTGGAGGCTCTTCTCGATGCGTAACCTCATGATTGCTGGCAACTGGAAGATGAACAAGAACTACACCGAGGGCGTTGAGCTCGCCCAGGGTCTCGCCGACGCTCTCGCCGGCAAGGACCTCAACGGTGTGGAGGTCGTCGTTTGCCCGCCGACCGTCGACCTCAAGGGTGTCTCCGAGGTCATAGACCAGACCAACGCCCAGTTCGCCCTGGGTGCCCAGAACGTCTACTTCGAGGAGTCCGGCGCCTTCACCGGCGAGACCGCTCCCTCCATGCTCGAGGCCGTGAACGCCACCTACTGCATCATCGGCCACTCCGAGCGTCGCGGCTACTTCGGCGAGACCGACGAGGACATCAACAAGAAGGCCAAGGCCCTCATGGCCCACGGCATCGTGCCCATCAGCTGCTGCGGTGAGCCCCTCGAGGTTCGCGAGGCTGGCAAGCACGTCGAGTTCGTCGTCGATCAGATCAAGGCCGACACCGAGGACCTCGAGATCACCGATCCGTCGAAGTACGTCATCGCCTACGAGCCCATCTGGGCCATCGGCACCGGCAAGACCGCCACGGCCGACGACGCCCAGGAGGTCTGCGGCGCCATCCGCAAGACTCTCGCCGAGATCTTCGGCCAGGAGACCGCTGACGGCATCCGCGTCCTCTACGGCGGCTCCGCCAAGCCCGGCAACATCGCCGAGCTCGTCGCTAAGCCCGACGTCGACGGTGCCCTCGTGGGCGGCGCCTCGCTCAAGGCCGAGGACTTCTCCCAGATGGTCATCAAGGCGGGGGAGTAATAGCAATGTCTGAGCGTCACCTTCCTGCCCTTCTCGTCATCATGGACGGCTGTGGCCTGGCTCCTGCTAACGATGAGAACGCCGTCACGAGCGCCAGCCACCCGTTCCTCGACAGCCTCTATGCCAAGTACCCGCACACCACGCTGGGTGCCTCCGGCGAGGACGTCGGCCTTCCCGACGGCCAGATGGGCAACTCCGAGGTGGGCCACCTGAACATCGGTGCCGGCCGCATCGTGTTCCAGGAGCTCTCGCGCATCAACAACGCCATCAGGGACGGCTCCATCGCCGAGAACGAGGTCTTCGTTCGCGCCATGGACGACGTTAAGGCCGAGGGCAAGACCCTCCACCTCATGGGCCTCATGAGCCCCGGCGGTGTCCACTCGCACATGAACCACGTCGAGGCTCTAGCCAAGATGGCCGCCGAGCGTGGCGTCAAGACGATTCGCGTGCACGCCTTCATGGACGGCCGCGACGTCGACCCGCAGTCCGGTGCCGGCTACATGGCCGAGTTCTGCGACTACCTCAAGGAGCTCTCTGAGCGCTGCGGCGTCGACGCTCGCGTTGCCACGGTCTCCGGCCGCTATTGGGCCATGGATCGCGACAACCGCTGGGAGCGCATCCAGCGCGCGTATGACGTCATCGCCAACGCCTCCGATGCCGACACCTGCCCGGTCGAGGGCATCAAGGCCTACTACGAGAAGGACCCGCGCGGCGACGAGTTCGTCGAGCCGTTCGCTTGCCACAACGAGGGCGTCAACGCTGGCGACGCGGTCATCTTCTTCAACTTCCGCCCGGATCGCGCTCGTCAGATGACCCGCGTGTTCACGGACAAGGAGTTCGACGGCTTCGAGCGCGAGCAGATCAAGCTCTCGCACTTCGTCACGATGACCGAGTACGACCCGAACTTCGACGTCGAGGTCGCGTTCCCCAAGTCCTTCCCGCAGGAGGTCCTGGCCGACGTCATCGCCGAGAACGGCCTGAAGCAGCTCCACACCGCCGAAACCGAGAAGTACGCCCACGTGACGTTCTTCCTGAACGGTGGCATCGAGGACCCGAAGCCGGGCGAAGAGCGCGTGCTCGTCCCAAGCCCGAAGGTCGCCACGTATGACCTCAAGCCCGAGATGAGTGCTCCCGAGGTCACCGAGAAGCTCGTCGAGGCCATCAACGAGGACCGCGCGGACTTCTACATCGTGAACTTCGCCAACTGCGACATGGTTGGCCACACGGGCGTCTTTGAGGCTGCGGTCAAGGCCGTCGAGGCTGTTGACACTGCGCTTTCCAAGGTTATCCCGGCCATCGAGGCCAAGGGCGGCTTCGCTCTCATCACGGCTGACCACGGCAACGCTGACCACATGTTTGACGTTGACGGCGAGGGCCACAAGCACCCGTTCACGGCTCACACCACGAACCGCGTGCCCCTCATCGTCGTCGACGACAAGGCTAAGCTCGTGGGCATCGAGGACGGTCGCCTGTCTGACATCGCCCCGACGATTCTCACCCTTGCCGGCCTCGAGCCCTCCAAGGAGATGACGGGCCGCGTGCTCGCCGTCGAGGAGTAGCTTGGGCCTGCCGCCCGCCTTGCGCCGTGCGTGAGACTGGGCCGCGATTGGACAGCGCGCGAGAAAGCGCGCCATGCGCGGGAATGCGCGCCATTCGCGAGCTTGTGCACACGCGCGGATAAGCGCGCCAAACGTCTCTGAGAGGGGCGCCCGTCAGCCATCCGGCCGGCGGGCGCCCTTTTTCATGCGGAGCTTGTGCGGGGGAGGGGCGGCGCTTTGCTACGGCTCCGGGCCGCCGCACTGCCTGCCCTTGCGTTGCCTACCCTCGCGGCCCGTCCTTCGCCGAAACATGCACGTATTCGAGATGTGCGCCCAAAAACGTCCCGATAGCTCGAATAACTGCATGTCTCGAGAGAGCTCCTCCTCCCAAAACCTACCTCTTGTAACGTTTCGACCCCGAAATTGGCCCCGAAACCTTACAAGAGGTAGGTTTTGCCGCCCGTGCCGCCCGTGCCGCCCGTGCCGCCCGCTGCGCGCGGCCTGCGTCCGAGCGCGTGGCGAGAGTGTGCCGCGGGAATAGCCTCTAGCAACAGCGAGGTCGCGGTGCAGAGTTGTGGTATCCTCTTCTGCTGTATGTTTGTGTCTGCTTAAGGAGCATCACGTGGGTCCTCTTAATACGATTCTGCTGGTGGCTTGGGCCATCTCCGCTGTCGCCCTCATCATTCTCGTGCTCATGCACTCCGGTAAGGGCACCGGCGTCTCTGACATGATCGCCTCCTCTATGTACAACGCCAACGCTGGCAGCGGCGTTTGGGAGAAGAACCTCGACCGTCTCACCGTGATTGCCGCCGTCGTTTTCTTTGCGACCATCGTCATCTTCATGCTCACCTACCCGCTGGGCACCATCGGCGCCTAATTTGCGAGTTATAACGTACTGACCAAACGGCCGTCTGCGTCTCCCGACGCGGCGGCCGTTTGCTGTGAGCGGCGGGTGCTTCACGAGACGTCCGCATGTTGCGCGGCGTGAGCCATGCGGTGGCATATGCCACGCGGCGCATGCGTTCCGCGGCGACTGCGTCTTGCGCGTGCGAGCGCGGGTTCGTTCCGAGGCGACTGCGCGCAGAACGCGGCGCGCGGCGGGCGACGGCGCGCAAAACATGGCGCACAACGGGGCCGAGCGCGCAAAACGTTACGCGAGACGCATCTCGTCCTGCGCATCGCTTTTGAATATAGTGCCCATCCGTTCCTCAAGAGCTTCTCTTGTTCAATACCGAGCAATGCCCGTTTCGATGCAAATCAGTATGAACCTCATGCATTTCTGCCCGAAACGGCATACACTTTGTTAATACATTGTTACGCAGGGCGGCTTTATCTTGGTAAAGAGGGTTTTGAGGTTGCCGCCCTGGCAAATAAAACGGATAATCCTTCCTTAAGTTTGCAAGCAGTCTACTTGTTTGTGATCGCAGGGCGGTCGTCCTGCGGTATCCGCCCTATGGCAACAGGTTCCGCAAGCAAAACTGAGACGTCACGTTACGGGAGGCATTGGGCCTTCTGGCAGGCGTCGCAAACAAGGGAGGGATTCATGACCACGTCCATGAACCGTCGCACGTTTGTCAAGGGCAGCCTTGCCGCCAGCGCTATGGCCGCTCTTGCCGCCTGCGGCAAGAAGGGCAGCGCCCCCGCCGCTTCCGGCGAGGCCACTGGTGGCACGCTCAACTACTACATCAACAACCCCGTTGCCATCGATCCGTATGACCTCGAGGAAGACCAGGGCATGCAGGTCGGCTACCAGCTCTTCGACGCTCTTACCACCTATGACTTTGACAAGGGCGAGCTCATCGGTCTTGCCGCTGAGTCCTGGGATGTTAACGACGCCGCTGATGAGTTCACCTTCCACCTCGTGAAGGGCGCCAAGTTCCACGACGGCACCACCGTTACCTCCAAGTCCTTCAAGCAGGGCTGGGAGCGCATCGTTAGCCCGAAGACCTCCGAGACCCACGCCTCCGGCATCGGCTACCACCTCGCCATGGTCCAGGGCTACTCCGAACTCTCCGTTGGCGACGCCACCGAGCTTACCGGTGTCACCTGCCCGGATGACGACACCCTCGTCGTGAAGCTCGTCCAGTCCTACGCTGACTTCCCGTTCGTCTGCATGCACCCGGCTCTCTCGCCCGTGCCTGACTGCGCCATGGACGACTTCGACACCTTCTTCTTCGCTCCCGTGGGCAACGGCCCCTTCAAGATGGACGGCAAGTGGGAGGACGGCCAGCAGATCAACATCGTCCGCTTCGACGATTACTCCTACGGTGACCCTGCGATCATCGATGGCGTCCACTTCAACATCCAGAAGGACGTCCAGACCGCTTACACCGAGTTCCAGGCTGGCAACCTCGACATGGCTTCCGTTCCCACCACGCAGCTCAAGGATGCCATCTCCCAGTACGGTGAGTCCGAGGACGGCTCCACCGTCACCCCTGGCCACCAGGTCCTGACCGGCGCTGAGCTCTCCGTCTACTACCTCATGCTCAACGTCACCGACGAGACCCTGAAGGACGTCGACATCCGCAAGGCCATCTCCCTGGCCATCAACCGCCAGGCCATCTGCGACACCGTCTTCGAGGGCACCCGCGAGCCGGCCGGTGGCATCGTTCCTCCGGGAATCGCTGGCTACGTCGAGAACAGCTGGGAGTTCTCCAAGTACGATCCGGACGCCGCCAAGGCCCTGCTTGACGCCAAGTATCCTGCCAACGCTGACGGCATGCGTGACATCAACGTCGCTCTGACCTACAACCTCGATGGCGACCACAAGGCCGTCATGGAGATGGTCATGGCTGACCTCAAGGCCATCGGCATCAATGCCACCTCTAACACCGCCGAGTGGAGCTCCATCCTCACCAACACCTACCCGAACGCTGACTTCCAGATCGGCCGCCTCGGCTGGATCGCCGATTACCCGATCATGGACAACTTCCTGTATCCGCTGTTCGCTACCGGTGCTGACAACAACTACGGCAAGTACTCCAACCCCGCCGTCGACAACGGTATCAGCGAGGCCCGCGCCATCGCTGATGACAAGGAGCGCGAGGCCAAGTACCAGGAGATTGACAAGATCATCGCTGCTGACATGCCCGTCGTGCCGCTGTTCTTCTACAAGCACCAGATGGTCGGTTCCTCCCGCGTCAAGTACCTCCACATCGATCCGCAGAAGCTGATCATGATGGATAAGGTTGAACTCGAGGCCTAGTCCCTTTATTCTTAGGTACCCACGATCATAGAGATCGTTTGGGCGACGGGGCACCCGTGGCGGTGCCCCGTCGCTGGTAGGGGGCCTTGCAAGTGGCAGCCTCAAGCCGCCTCTTGCAAGGCCCGTCATTACGACAGGAGTTGTACGCATGGGAAAGTACATACTCAAGCGCGTCCTGCAGTTCATTCCGGTCTTCATCGGCGTGACCATGATTCTTTTCGCCATGAAGACCATCGTCCCCGGTGATCCGGTCAAGATCATCACCGGTGGCAAGCAGGTAACGCCTGAGACGGAGCTTCAGATCCGCATCACCAACGGCCTCATCGAGACAGACGAGAACGGCCGCGCCCTCTATGACGAGGATGGCAACACCATCCCTACGCCGATCTGGAAGCAGTACCTCACATACATGAATGGCCTGCTGCACGGTGATCTCGGCACGTCCTACACCCGCAACATGAAGGTGTCGGACATCTTGGCGAACAAGTACCCATACACCGTGAAGCTTGCTATCGTCGCCATCATCCTCGAGGCGATAGTCGGTATCGGCGCCGGAATGGTCTCCGCAATCAAGCGCTATTCGTTCTGGGACGTCCTTGTCACGCTCGTCACTTCGATCCTCGTGGCGATGCCCGCCTTCTGGCTCGGCATGATGCTCCAGCTTTTCTTTGGCGTCTTCCTGAAGAAGGCCACCGGCGGTGCCTTCTACCTGCCTATCTCTGGCGCCGGCGGAGCGAACTCCGAGTTCGAGAGCTGGGTTCACTACATCCTTCCTGCCGTGACCCTCGCTTCCGTCTCCACCGCCTATGCCGCGCGCATCATGCGTTCGCAGCTGCTTGAGGTTATGAACCAGGACTACATCCGCACCGCGAAGGCCAAGGGTCTTTCGAGGCGCGACATCATTTGGCACCACGCCCTGAAGAATGCCCTCATTCCTGTCGTGACCTACATTGGCATCGACTTCGGTGGCATGCTTGCCGGCGCCATCCTGACCGAGACGGTCTTCAACTGGCCTGGTGTCGGCTACGAGATCTACCGTGCGGTCACCCAGCGTGACTGGCCCATCGTTTTGGGCGGCGTCACGGTGGTCGTCGTCGTGGTGATGGTTATCAACCTGTTGGTTGACGTCAGCTATGCGTTCCTGGACCCCAGGATTCGCTTTGGCTCGTCAAAGTCTGAGAACTAGGGAGGTGCGCTGAATGTCTATCGAAGAGCAGAAGAACGCAGCTGACGAGACCATCGAGTCCGCGGCTCAGGCTCCCGAGAAGAGCCGCACCCTCTGGAGCGACGCCTGGAAGCGCCTCAAGAAGAACAAGCTCGCCCTCATCGGCGCCGTCTGGATCCTTTTCGTCATCGTCGTGGCGCTTACGGCTGACCTCTGGGCTCCCCAGTGGCTTGGCTCGCCTACGCAGATCGACTCAACGACCGTTGCGCAGACTTCCAAGCTGCCGCCCTCGGCCGAGCACCCCTTCGGCACCGATGCCACTGGCCGCGACCAGCTTTGCCGCGTCATCTATGGCGCTCGCGTGTCTCTGACCGTCGGCGTTATCGCCACGCTCATCTCCACGGCCATCGGCCTCGTCATGGGTGCGCTTGCCGCGTTCTATGGCGGGATTTGGGACACGATAATCATGCGTCTCGCCGATATGTTCCTGGCGATTCCGTACACGCTGTTCGTCATCACGATGCTCGCCGTCATCGGCCAGGGCATCCAGAACGTGTTCATCGCCATCGGCATCCTCGGCTGGCCGTCCATCGCCCGTGTCTTCCGTTCGGCGATCCTCTCCGTCAAGGAGAACGACTACGTCGACGCCGCGCGTGCCATGGGCGCCTCTGACCTGCGCATCGTCGCGCGTCACATCTTCCCCAACTCCGTTGCCTCCATCGTGGTCTACGCCACGATGAACGTGGGCGGCGCCATCCTCACCGAGAGCGCGCTGTCCTACCTTGGCATGGGCGTCACCCCGCCGACCCCTTCCTGGGGCATCATGATTCAGGACGGTCAGACGTTCCTCCAGACCCAGCCCTGGCTCATGATCATGCCCGGCCTGGCGATTCTCTCCACCGTGCTTGCCTTCACCCTTCTCGGTGATGGTCTGCGCGATGCGCTCGACGTCAAGATGAAGGACGCGTGATAGTAATGGCATTCGGTAAGAAGAAGGCTGCCGAGCCCGCGCTCGACCTCAAGAACCAGCCCGTTCCCGAGGGTTGCCACCTTCTCGAGGTCGATGACCTCAAGATGTACTTCCACACTGCCGACGGCGTGGTCAAGGCCGTCGACGGCGTGAGCTATACCCTTGACCGTGGCGAGACCCTCGGCGTCGTCGGCGAGTCTGGTTCGGGCAAGTCCGTCACCGCCATGACCATCATGGGCCTCATCGAGATGCCTCCGGGCAAGATCGAGGGGGGAGACGTCCGCTATCGCGGCCACTCTCTGCTCGAGATGTCTGAGGCTGAGATGCAGCAGATTCGCGGCAATGACATCGCCATGGTCTTCCAGGACCCGATGACATCGCTGAACCCGGTCTACACCATCGGCCGACAGCTTGGTGAGGGCCTCCGCCTGCACCGTGGCTATACCAAGGAGCAGGCTACCCAGCGTGCGATTGAGCTCCTCGATATGGTTGGCATTCCCAACCCGGAGCAGCGCGTCAAGGACTATCCGCACCAGTTCTCCGGCGGCATGCGCCAGCGCGTCATGATTGCCATGGCGCTCGCCTGCGACCCCGACATCCTCATTGCCGACGAGCCGACCACGGCCCTCGACGTGACGATTCAGGCGCAGATCATCGAGCTCATGCAGGAGATGCAGGAGAAGAACGGCAACGCGATCATCATGATCACCCACGACCTCGGTGTCGTGGCTGACGTGGCAGACAAGATTATGGTCATGTACGCCGGCCGTCCGGTCGAGTTCGGCACTGCCGAGGAGATCTTCTATCACCCGACGCACCCGTATACCTGGGGCCTCATGCGCTCGATTCCCGAGCAGGTCATTGACGAGAAGAAGCCGCTTACCCCGATCAAGGGCAACCCGCCCTCTCTCGTAAACCTGCCGAAGGGCTGCAGCTTTGCGCCGCGCTGCCCGTATGCGACCGATCGCTGCCGCAACGAGCGCCCGGAGACCTACACCTCCGAGACTGGACACTACTCTCGTTGTCACTTTGCCAGCGACCCCGAGTTCATCGCGAAGAACGCGCCCGTTAACTCCCGCACGAAGGGAGGCGAGGCTTAGGATGACCGAGCCCCTGCTTCACGTCGAGCACCTCTCCAAGGAGTTCCCCGTCGACTCCAGCGTCTTCTCCAAGGAGAAGAAGAGCGTCAAGGCGGTCGACGACATTAGCTTCGACATCTTCCCCGGCGAGACCTTCGGCCTCGTTGGTGAGTCCGGCTGTGGCAAGTCCACGACTGGCCGCTGCATCATGCGTCTCACGCACCCCACGGGTGGCAAGGTCCTCTTCAATGGCGAGGACGTCTCCGCCATGCACAAGAAGGACCTGAAGCGCATGCGTCACGACATGCAGTTCATCTTCCAGGATCCCTATGCGAGCCTGAACCCGCGTATGACCATCGGCGAGATCATCTCTGAGCCGCTTGTCATTCACGGTGAGATGCCCGATAAGACCGAGCGCATGAACTATGTGCGTGAGTTGCTTGATGTCGTCGGCCTCAATCCGGAGCACATCAACCGCTATCCGCACGAGTTCTCGGGTGGTCAGCGTCAGCGCGTTGGCATCGCCCGCGCCTTTGCGCTCAAGCCGAAGCTGATTATCTGCGACGAGCCCGTCTCCGCGCTTGACGTCTCGATTCAGGCCCAGGTCCTCAACCTTCTCAAGGACCTTCAGAATCAGTACGGAACCGCGTACCTGTTCATCGCTCACGACCTTTCCGTCGTTCAGCACATCTCCGATCGCGTCGCCGTTATGTACCTCGGCAACATGATGGAGGTCTCGGACTGGAAGACCCTCTACGCCGAGCCGTACCACCCCTATACGCAGTCGCTGCTTTCGGCTGTGCCTGTTCCCGACCCGGATATGCAGCGTTCGCGTAAGCGCATCATCCTGAAGGGCGATCCGCCTTCTCCGATCGATCCGCCGAGTGGCTGCCGTTTCCACACGCGTTGCCCGATCGCTTGCGAGAAGTGCGCCCAGGAGCGTCCCGAGCTTCGCGAGGTCGCGCCTGGCCACTATTGCGCTTGCCACTTTGCGCAGCCGCACCCCATCAAGGGCTCCTCGATCGAGCTCTAGGGGAGTGTAAGGTGCGTTTCTAGGATCCCGCCATCCGTTTGGGTGGCGGGATCTTTTCTTGGGCGTCGACGTCGCCTCCTCCGGAAGGGATAGCCTCCCTGGCGTTGACGTCGCCTCCTTCGGATGTGATACCCTCCCGGACGCCGACGCCGTTTCCTCCGGAAGGGATAGCCTTCCGGGCGCTGGCGTCGCCTCTTCCGGATGGGAAACCTCTTGGGGAGCGAGACCAAGACTTGCAGACGTGAATTTTGTTTCTCGTCCATTTGGCCCTTCACCTGCGGTAACGCACGCCAGACAACTTTTTTAGAAAAAAGTTCAAATTCACGCTTGCGTCCGTAGGGGCATCGAGGTATATTCTTTCACGCGCGAAACGCGCACTTGAAAAGTCGGAGTGGCGGAATTGGCAGACGCGCTAGCTTGAGGTGCTAGTGACTGACTAAAAGGTCGTGCGGGTTCAAGTCCCGCCTCCGACACCAGCAAATCTACGGGCCTTCGGGCCCGTTTTTGCTATCTAGGGGCAGCGCGCCCGCGCGCCCGGACGGGAGGCGTCATGCCGGCTAAGCGCGCGCTTGCCAAGGTCGATCACGTCGGTCGCGCCGCCATGCCCGGTGTCCTTGCGGCCCTTATGGCGCTTTCGACCGATGCCATTCTGGTGGTCGACGGCGTCGGTCGCATTCTCTCCGCCAATCCCCAGCTGGCCTCTCTTTCTGGCTTGGATGCCAATGAGCTTGTAGGTACCCCTGTGTCGGATATCCTCGAGGACCCGTCACGTCCTCACGCTCTGGACGCGCCAGCGCCCGTTCTCCCGCTTGTCGCCGATGGCTCGCTCGTGAGTCTTTCCCTAAGGCTTGCTGGCGGCGGGGCGGCAATCGTGGGTGCCAGAGCTGACCGCGTGAGTGGCGGCGGCGAGACCTATGTCATCGTCATGCGTCCTGCGGATTCTGCCCTTGCGGCCGAGCGAGAGCACGATCGCCTGCTCGACGAGCTCTCCCTTGCCAATCGCCGTCTCTCGGGTACGCTCAAGATCGTGCTCGACACGATTGACTCCCAAGACGTGGAGACCCTCTTCAGCGAGGTGATCGAGCAGATGTGCGACACCCTTGAGGCCTCGGGTGCTCTGCTCTTCCTCGCGGATGACACCGGGTATCGGCTACGCGCCCGTTCTCACTCGCTTGAAGGTAAGAGAGTCCCGAAGTTCATGACCTATGGCGAAGGCCTCGAGACCGTCGTCTCTCGATCCGGCGGCGCCATGCGGCTGCGTTTGCTCCCTCCCAGCGAGAGGAGCCTTCGCGGTGGTGCGCTCACGTCACGTGAGCTCATGGACGAGGACACTGGCGCTCGCTGCCGCATCCCTGCGCGACAGACGCCGCCCTTCTCGAGCTTCATCTGCGTTCCCATGTGGTTTAGCGAGCGCGTGATCGCCATCATTGAGCTAGGTTGGACCGAGGTGCATCCAACGCGCCGCGACGACGCGCGCCTTCTCGATACGGTGGCCCAGTACCTCTCGGTAGAGTTCGCTGCTGCCATCTCAACCATGCGAGCCCAGAGGGCCCAGGAACTCGACGCTGTCGCCACTCGTATTCATGCGATGCTCGAGGGGTTCGACGCCCCGACCGACGAAAACCTCCAGAGCTTCTCTCGGGCCCTGACGGAGGAGCTCAATGTCCAAATCGTCCGCATTCACGCGTCAGGCCTTTCGGAGGGCTCTCGCGTCTCGTTGCCTGGCGTGGGGGAGGTGGAGCTCCCATATTCGATAGACGACCTCGTCCGCGGGCGCGTCGATGCGGACATAGCCGTCGTTGCGGCATCGAAGGGGTCAAGGCTCGCAAGATGGCTCGAAGAGCAGGGCTTCACGGGCTCTGCGGTCCTTATCGACCTCGGAATGCTCGCGGGCAAGCGTTGGGCCGCGCTGCTTATGCGCACCCCGGACAAGGAGCCCATAGATGACGCAGAGTTCGACTTGCTCCGTCGCATTGCCATCGACGTCCGCCAAGAGGTTGAGGCGGGCGAGCGTAGGAACAAGGACACGCGCATCGCACAGGCGCTTCAGAGCGGAATGAAGAGCGAGCTCCAGGAGGTCGAGGGCATCACGGCCCATGCGCTCTACTCGTCTGCAACTGCTGCCGCGCTTGTCGGGGGCGATTTCTATGACCTCATCCGTCTGCCCAACCGTCGCGCCTGCGTGATTCTGGGTGATGTCTCGGGTAAGGGCGTTGAGGCGGCGAGCGTCTCCGCCGCTGTGCGCACGGCCCTTGGAGCCTATGCCTGGGAGGGTCAGCCGCCCGCGCGCATGGTGCGCCTGCTTAACGATTTTCTCCTCGGCTTCTCACGCCTGGAGACTTTCGCCACCCTATTTGTGGGCGTTGCGGACCTCAAGCATGGCACGCTGACCTATTGCTCTGCCGGGCATCCCCCAGCGCTGCTCCTGCGTGCGGAGACTGGCGAGATGGAGACGCTCGACGAGCAGTCTGGCGTGGTGGGCGCCTTCCGCGGCATGACGTACCACGATGGCCACGTCTCCCTCTCTGAGGGGGATCGCATCTTGCTCTACACGGACGGCGCAACGGAGGCTCGTAACCCGAGCGGCGCCTTCTTCGGAGAGCAGGGACTGCGTGACGCCGTGATGGAGGAGGCCGCGGGCGACTTCGACAACATGCTTGACCGCCTGCTCGAGCGAATCGATGTCTTTACCGAGCGCAGCCTCGACGACGACGTGGCGATGGTTGTGCTGAGGTTTGATCAGCTCGGTGGCTCGCGCCAGAGGAAGGCCTAAGCTTGCGGCGACATGGTCCTTACGTTTGCGGAAACCTTGCCGCGCGTAGGTATCAACCCCCGCGCGTCTGGGCAAAATTGGGGCATGACATCGACTGGCGACATACTCTTACTTCCCGTGCGAGGCGACCTGGACGTTGCGAGCGTTCCGCGCGTGCGCGCCTACCTTGATCGCGCGATTGATGGCGGCTGCCGTCGCGTCATCCTCAGCCTTGCGGATACAGACTATGTCGACAGCCTTGGGATGGCGTTGATCCTCGCCTACGCGCGGCGCCTTGCGGAGAAGGGCGGCCTGCTCTCGCTCGTGAACGTGGGCGACAACGTGTACCGGTCGCTTGCGATATGCCGTCTCGTTGACTTCATTCCCGTTATGGGAAGGGCCCCCAAGCCACCAGTTCCGGCGCTCGATCCCTCCGTGAGGCCCCTTTGGCACGGTACGATGCGGGTGGATGAGACCCACCTGAGTGCCGCGCGCCGCCGCCTCGAGCAACTCCTCTCTCGCACGGACCTCACGAACGACGAGGTGTTCGATCTCACGCTTGCCGGTGGCGAGGCGTTGGGCAACGCGGTTGACCACACCTGTGCGGAAGGCGTCCTGCTTACCGTGTGGGTCTATCCAGATCGCGCCGTGGTCGAAGTGACGGATTGCGGCTCCGGCTTCGAGCTGGATGAAGACGGGGAGGTCCCGCAGGGGGAGGGCGACGACTGCCTCGAACGCGGTCGCGGCATCAAGCTCATGCGCATGCTCTCCGACTCCGTTGAGATCTGCCGCAAGCCTAGCGGCACGGGAACCGTGGTACGCCTCGTGAAGCTATTCACTCCAATGGCCGCCACCGTCTAGGGCGGACGCGGCGTCGTTTTGGGAATCGTGGTGCCGTGGTGACCCGATTGATCTGCTGTCGATTCTGGGTTCCCGTTTCTTTGGCCGGGCTGCTGGCATAAAGGCGGGCGATTGGAGCATGCAGAGCACAAAGCGTTGGGTTGTAACTTCGTCTCTGCTAAAGTTGCAGGTAGCAAGCGAATTCGAAAAAAGTTGAAATTCACGCTTGCATGAATGCACAGTCTTGCGTATAGTATTTTCTCGCACGCGGACATGGCTCAGTTGGTAGAGCACCACCTTGCCAAGGTGGGGGTCGCGGGTTCGAACCCCGTTGTCCGCTCCATGAGATTGAGGGGCCGGCCGCCCGGCCGGCCCTTTTTTCTTCGGCGACGTGGCCAAGTGGTAAGGCATGGGCCTGCAAAGCCCCTACCCCCAGTTCGAATCTGGGCGTCGCCTCCAAAGAAATGAGCGGCCTGCCCGTCAGGCCGCATCCATTTCACGTGCGGACATGGCTCAGTTGGTAGAGCACCACCTTGCCAAGGTGGGGGTCGCGGGTTCGAACCCCGTTGTCCGCTCCAT
>NZ_JBCLNF010000004.1:1887-7071 GCF_039062465.1 Collinsella sp. 1033st1_E11_1033SCRN_220408 | reverse complement strand
CATGAATTCGAAGGGTCGGCTAAAAGCCGGCCCTTTTTGTTTATCTCGGCATGTCGCCGCCTTCGCGTTGCGCTCGTGAGCCCCACGGGCGTGCCGCTGCCTTCGCGTTGCGCTCGTGAGCCCCGTCTTTCGAGTGGCGACGGCCCAACCCGCCCGTCACGCCCTATTGGCCGTTGGTCTACCATGGAAACGCGTCGTCTGCTAATGCTTGCGACGTGTCGTTCGCATCATCGGATGGAGCCTGAGCTTGGTAACTATCCTCCTCATAGTTCTCGCGCTCGCTCTCGCGTATGTTCTCGTGACGCGAGCCATCAATGCGCGTGGCTATCGCATGGCGAGCGGCAAGAGCTTCCGCAAGCTCGCGCGTCGCGGCAAGCTGCCGAAGGAGATCTCTGATGCCGCGGATGAGGTCATTCTCGACCGCCAGAGGCGCAACAGCGCGCGCCTGCGTCATGACCCCGCCTATGTGGATCTCAAGACGCAGCCAAAGCCCAAACTCTCCTCAGAGCAGGTCAAGGCGCTTAAACGGGCGCGTCTCAATGTCCGAGACGAGTGGCTCGACCATATGCGTCCCGGCTTCTACCAGTACGTGATCATCTTCATGGCGGCGAGCGTCGCGGGCTTGATCCTCGAGATGGCATGGATGCTCATATCGTCTGGTCGCACGGAACTGCGTGTAGGGCTCGTGTGGGGCCCGTTCTCGCCGCTCTACGGCTTCGGCGCATGTCTCCTCACGATGGTGCTCTGGAACTTCCGAACCGCTCCCAAGGCACAGGTCTTCTTTGTCTCCGCGCTTCTCGGCGGTGGCCTCGAGCAGACGACGGGCATGCTCATGGAGGACCTCTTCCATGCCCAGTCCTGGACCTACATTGGCCTTCCGGATGCGATCACCCAGTGGATCGCATGGAGGTTCCTATTCGCCTGGGGCGTCCTCGGCCTCGTTTGGTGCCGCGTTGTCATGCCGGAAGTCATCTATCGCATCGGCGAGCCCACGAATCGCAGACAGATCGTGATTGTGTCGCTCATGACCGCATTCCTCGTCGTGGATATGCTCGCCACGGTCTTCTGTTTCTACCGAAAGGCCTGCCGCGATGCCGGGATTCCGCCTCATAACTCGGTGGAGGAGTATGTCGACTCGAAGTTCAATGACGAGTTCATCGCGAATCGCTTTCAGAATCTCGTGGTAGGCGAGGACCTCGAGCCAAACAAGTAGCAATACCCATGCCCATTCCTGCGCGTTGCGCATAACACCTAGGAAATGGGTAGAAGAAACGTACTGCGCCCCGAGCGCGCCAGTATCGATGGGTATATGGATTCGTCCGCCCTGCGGACACGACGATAGGATCTCTCATGAACAACAACGATCAGTGGCAGACCGGAAACCAGGGTGGTATCGAGCCCTATTCCCCGTTTAGCGTCGAGGGACAGCGCGCCGGCAATGGCGGCAGGCTCTCCGTGAGGGCGTACGGTCTCCTTCTCACGGCGCTCGTTCTCGCCGGCTTCCTTGTGATGGGTGCCTGCGCGAGCCTGTTCTCCAACGTTTCGTTCCTGCTCGCGGTATTGGACAACTACTTTGCGATCTCGGTCGTGAGCTTCATCGCCTCGATTGCCGGCATCATCATGATGGGCCGAGGGAAGAGCGCGGAATCCGTGGGGCTGTCGCTGGCGGGCTACATCCTCTTCGTGTTCTCGTTTGGCTTCACTACTTCGACGATTTTCCTTATGTACTCTGCCCAGACCATCTCTACGGCCTTCTTGGCGACGGCGGGTATCGTCACGGTGTTTGCATGCCTGGGCATCGCCGTGCCGCATGTCTTCGAGAAGATCTCTGGCGTTCTCGGCGGATGCCTGCTCGCGCTCATCGTGGTGCAGATTGTCATGGCCTTCCTGGCCATCGACCAGACGCTCATCGACTTTCTTGTCATCGTGGTGTTCTGTGGCTTCATCGGCTATGACTTCCACAAGGCGATGTTCGACGAGCCTACCGTCGTAAACGCGGTCTATAACGCTTCCGAGCTTTTCCTCGACATCATCAACGTCTTCATCCGCGTCCTGTCTCTGCTGTCGCGCAGGGACTAGGGGAGGATTCACCTGGCGATCCCAGATTTTTGAAAAACTTTTGGGATCTTATCTGAGCTTCAAGAGACTACGAACATGCAGGTAAGAGCATGTGCCTAGGTTTGAGAACCCAACGCGGACGAGATAAATTCCGCCAAATTCTAAAAAATTTGAAATTGTGGGTTGCATTGGGTTGGGGGCTCAGATATATTAATCCCCGCGCCGCGAGGCGCACCACAAAGCTTCGGGCGTTTAGCTCAGGGGGAGAGCGCTTCCCTGACACGGAAGAGGTCACAAGTTCAAATCTTGTAACGCCCACCATAAATGATGAGGCTGGAAGCAAGTGCTTCCGGCCTCTTTTGTTATCTGCGGTTATGGTGTCAATGCTGCAGTTCAAACTGCGGCAAGTGTGTTTTGGCTAGGGGAGTATCAGGTGGCGCTCTCCGTAAGGCAGCGTTGAGACTCAAGCCACTCTGCGCTGCGGGGTGAGTTGGCGCTATCGAGAGCGTCTGCACTGCGGGGCGAGTGAACGCTATCGTGAGCTTGAGTGCTTTGGAATCACGAGCAGGATTAGAAGCGACACGCCTGCCAAGATGTGGGGCATGGTTCCACCTGTGAAAGAGGCAAAGTCGCCGCCAACGAATAAGCCCATATATCCGATGAGAGCAAAAGCAATTACAACGAGCCCGGTGATCTAAAGGGCCTAATTGACGCCATTCACGGGAGCTATCTCGCTTTCGTGTCGTCTGCCACATAGGCGAGGATGAACGCCTTCCCGTTGTTAGAGATGGAGAAGGAAGCAGCCTCAAAACCTTTGCTGGTAATTTCATTTGCAGAGCGCGCGATAAGGATTGCCATCTTTCTGGTCGAGGGACTGTATCCGATAACGAATGTCTTGCACATGGGGCCTCCGCTCTTATTGACCCCAGACATGCTGATAAACCATGGTGTGACGATGAGATTAGACGCAAGCTGTATTGGCTTTGCGTGCGATGGGTAAAGAAATCTACAAGGCGTTAAGTGTTAGCAAATGTGTGCGTCCCGTGGAGACGCCCCCGCCCCCTTGCGGGCGGCCCCGGGGGCGCGTATATTTCATCCCTGCGCTGCGGCCGGCGGGTCCCACGGGACGGGCGGGGGCGGCGCGGGCGAACCTTGAGAACCGGATACTGCGATCGATGAGATCGACGAGACAGACAAGCTAAGTAGAAGTGACGAAGTGTGCTACATAGCAACCCTTTGTTCCTTTGACCAAGCGAATCCGAATCTTACATTCAGAGACAGCGGACAGAGCGACGGACCGACACCCGGTACACGGAATGATGGGGCCCTAGGCCCTTTGATTTGAACGGAGAGTTCGATCCTGGCTCAGGATGAACGCTGGCGGCGCGCCTAACACATGCAAGTCGAACGGTTAAGGCATCCCTCGGGATGCGAATAGAGTGGCGAACGGCTGAGTAACACGTGGGCAACCTGCCCCCCTCCCCGGAATAGCCTCGCGAAAGCGGGATTAATGCCGGATACTCCGCCATCCCCCGCATGGGGGAGGCGGGAAAGCCCAGACGGAGGGGGATGGGCCCGCGGCCTGTTAGCTAGTTGGCGGGGCAACGGCCCACCAAGGCGACTATGGGTAGCCGGGTTGAGAGACCGACCGGCCAGATTGGGACTGAGACACGGCCCAGACTCCTACGGGAGGCAGCAGTGGGGAATCTTGCGCAATGGGGGGAACCCTGACGCAGCGACGCCGCGTGCGGGACGAAGGCCCTCGGGTCGTAAACCGCTTTCAGCAGGGAAGAGGCCGAAAGGTGACGGTACCTGCAGAAGAAGCCCCGGCTAAATACGTGCCAGCAGCCGCGGTAATACGTATGGGGCGAGCGTTATCCGGATTCATTGGGCGTAAAGCGCGCGTAGGCGGCCTCGTAGGCCGGGAGTCAAATCCGGGGGCTCAACCCCCGCCCGCTCCCGGAACCCCGAGGCTTGAGTCTGGCAGGGGAGGGTGGAATTCCCAGTGTAGCGGTGGAATGCGCAGATATTGGGAAGAACACCGGTGGCGAAGGCGGCCCTCTGGGCCACGACTGACGCTGAGGCGCGAAAGCTGGGGGAGCGAACAGGATTAGATACCCTGGTAGTCCCAGCCGTAAACGATGGACGCTAGGTGTGGGGGGACGATCCCCCCGTGCCGCAGCCAACGCATTAAGCGTCCCGCCTGGGGAGTACGGCCGCAAGGCTAAAACTCAAAGGAATTGACGGGGGCCCGCACAAGCAGCGGAGCATGTGGCTTAATTCGAAGCAACGCGAAGAACCTTACCTGGGCTTGACATTCAGGTGAAGCGGCGGAGACGCCGTGGCCGAGAGGAGCCTGAACAGGTGGTGCATGGCTGTCGTCAGCTCGTGTCGTGAGATGTTGGGTTAAGTCCCGCAACGAGCGCAACCCCCGTCGCGTGTTGCCAGCGGTTAGGCCGGGCACCCGCGCGAGACCGCCGGCGTCAAGCCGGAGGAAGGTGGGGACGACGTCAAGTCATCATGCCCCTTATGTCCAGGGCTGCACACGTGCTACAATGGCCGGCACAGCGGGCTGCGACTGCGCGAGCAGGAGCGAATCCCTCAAAGCCGGCCCCAGTTCGGACCGGGGGCTGCAACCCGCCCCCGCGAAGTCGGAGTTGCTAGTAATCGCGGATCAGCACGCCGCGGTGAATGCGTTCCCGGGCCTTGTACACACCGCCCGTCACACCACCCGAGTCGTCTGCACCCGAAGTCGCCGGCCCAACCAGCAATGGGGGGAGGCGCCGAAGGTGTGGAGGGTAAGGGGGGTGAAGTCGTAACAAGGTAGCCGTACGGGAACGTGCGGCTGGATCACCTCCTTTCTAGGGAGAGTAACCTCACCAAGAAAGACATACCTTACTTACGGGGCGGCCCGCCAGTCCTAGTCTCTCGTCTCCGTCGTCACGTCGTCGCAGTCTCCGGTCCCGAGGGCTCGTCCCTCCCGGTACCTTGAGAGCCGCATAGCGCAAGCGAGATTTTCTTCAAACAGAAGATCGCATCTGATCGCAACATTAGTGTGTTTACCTGACGTCAAGAGAAGAAGATGTCAAGGGCACGCGGTGGATGCCTTGGCACTGGAAGCCGATG
>NZ_JBCLNF010000004.1:0-1790 GCF_039062465.1 Collinsella sp. 1033st1_E11_1033SCRN_220408 | reverse complement strand
CTAAGCTGGAAAGCGAGCCGTAGCGAGAGCGAGTCTGAACAGGGCGTTCAGTCGCGCGCCGCAGACGCGAAGCCGGGTGAGCTACCCATGGGCAGGCTGAAGCGGGGGTAAGACCCCGTGGAGGGCCGAACCCACTTAGGTTGAAAACTGAGGGGATGACCCGTGGGTAGGGGTGAAAGGCCAATCAAACCCGGAGATATCTCGTTCTCCCCGAAATAGCTTTAGGGCTAGCGTCGGGGGTTTACCCCAGGAGGTAGAGCACTGGATGGGCGCGGGGGCCTCACCGCCTACCAACCCCAACCAAACTCCGAATGCCTGAGGTCCAGACCCCGGCAGTCAGAACATGTGGGCTAAGCTGTGTGTTCGAGAGGGAAACAGCCCGGACCGCCCGCTAAGGTCCCGAAGTCGATGCTGAGTGGCAAAGGATGTGCGTTTGCTCAGACAACCAGGATGTTGGCTTAGAAGCAGCCATTCATTTAAAGAGTGCGTAACAGCTCACTGGTCGAGTGGACATGCGCCGACAATATACGGGGCTAAGCATCGCACCGAAGCGGCGGGATAGTCGCATGACTATCGGTAGGGGAGCTTTCCGTCCTGCGGAGAAGCCACGGGGACGACCCGCGGTGGAGCGGCCGGAAGTGAGAATGCTGGCATGAGTAACGAGAGCGGCGAGAGTAACGCCGCCGCCGTAAACCCAAGGTTTCCTGGGCGAGGCTAATCCTCCCAGGGTCAGTCGGGGGCTAAGGCGAGGCCGGGAGGCGTAGCCGATGCGCAGCAGGTGGACATTCCTGCACCACCGACGCGGAGCTTGACCGATGGGGCGACGGAGAAGGGTAGCCGGGCGGGGTTCTGGACGTCCCCGTGAGGCCGCGTAGGGCGCGGCGCAGTGAAATGCGCGCCGCATACAGCCCGAGGCGGCGGACGAAGCGACTGAGCGAAGTCGGTGAGCCCATGCTTCCAAGAAAAACCCCTAGGGATCCGCGAGGTGCCCGTACCGCAAACCGACACAGGTGGGTGGGTAGAACATACCAAGGCGATCGGGAGAACCATGGTAAAGGAACTCGGCAAAACTGCCCCGTAACTTCGGGAGAAGGGGTGCCGGGGCCGGTGGAGGGGCTTGCCCCCCGAGCCGGGCCCGGCCACAGCGAAGAGGTCCAAACGACTGTTTATCAAAAACACAGGACTCTGCCCAAGCCGTAAGGCGACGCATAGGGTCTGACGCCTGCCCGGTGCCGGAAGGTCACGGGGAGCCGTCATCCTTCGGGAGAAGCGGCGAACCCAAGCCCCGGTAAACGGCGGCCGTAACTATAACGGTCCTAAGGTAGCGAAATTCCTTGTCGGGTAAGTTCCGACCTGCACGAAAGGCGTAACGATTTGGACGCTGTCTCTACCATGGCCCCGGTGAAATTGCACTAGTCGTGAAGATGCGACTTACCCGCGGAAGGACGGAAAGACCCCGTGAACCTTTACTGCAGCTAGGCATTGGCTGCCGGTCCGTCGTGTAGAGGATAGGTGGGAGGCTACGAACCGAGGGCGCCAGCCCCCGGGGAGCCACCCTTGGAATACCACCCTCGACGTTCTGGCATCCTAACCCCCGGCCCTGATCGGGCGGGGGGACCGTGCCTGGTGGGTAGTTTGACTGGGGCGGTCGCCTCCCAAAGAGTAACGGAGGCGCGCGCAAGGTCTGCTCGGGACGGTCGGCAACCGTCCTCGTGAGTGCAAGAGCATAAGCAGGCTTGACTGCGAGGCGCACATGCCGAGCAGGTGGGAAACCAGGCTCTAGTGATCCG
>NZ_JBCLNF010000003.1:0-224851 GCF_039062465.1 Collinsella sp. 1033st1_E11_1033SCRN_220408 | reverse complement strand
CCGTCCGCACAGCGCGTGCGGGGGCCTGCCTCCGATGTCACGCATACTCGGTGTAAACAACGTCATGGCACATAACAGCTAGCGAAGAAATAACCCTGGTATTCAACTCACTCGAGAAGTATGGACATAGATCGAATCGCCTCGAGTAGTCTCCTAATAAGTGGTAAATCTACCTGCAGGTTTGGTGGCTAAACAACTGCCTCTACTCCGACGAACGTGATTCATGTCCATACTTCTCGGTCGAGTGGGCGTCTGCGATCTCGGGGGAGGCTAACTGCGCGTGAAACGGGCGGGTCTGGGCGTGCGCCATGGGATTGGCGGCCGGCTGAGCACGGCAAACATCTGCGTATTGGCAACCTCCTGCATGCCGGAGGCCACCGACGCGCTAGCGACTCCATGCCTCATGACAAACCCCTTTCGATGCGCACGTCACCTGGGGAGTAAACTCATTACGGACATTCATTCATCCCGCCCAACGCGGGATTTCCCTGAGGAGGGCCCATGGATAGCTACACGCCGAAGCCAAGCGACGTCCTTGAACGATTCATGCGTTACGTGCAGATTGACTCGCAGTCTGATCCGCACAACGAGGAGGAGACCCCGTCGACCGCCTGCCAGCACGACATGGCCCGCCAGCTTGCCGCCGAGCTCGCCGAGCTGGGCTGCGTCGAGGTCGAGGCCACGAGCAACGCCTACGTGACGGCGACGCTGCCCGCCTCGGCCGGGGCGGAGGATCTCCCGGCCCTCGGCCTCATTGCCCACATCGACACCGCACCCGACGCGCCTGCCGCCGGTGTCAAGCCGCGCGTCGTCCGCTATGAAGGCGGCCCGCTCGTCGCCGGCGAGCGCGACGGCCACGTAATCGAGACCACGCCCGAGCAGCTCCCCGCGCTCGAGCGATTCGTCGGCCAGGACATCGTCGTCACGGACGGCACTACGCTTCTTGGCGCGGACGACAAGGCGGGCGTTGCGGAGATCGTCGCCCTCGCTGCGCGTCTCGCCGCTCATTCCGAGCTTCCGCACCCCACGCTCAAGATTGCCTTCGTGCCGGACGAGGAGATTGGCCATGGCGCGTCCCTGCTCGACCTCGAGAAGTTCGGCGCGACCTGGGCCTACACCGTCGATGGCGAGGAGCTCGGCGACTTCAACTGGGAGTGCTTCTCCGCGAGCCAAGCCAAGGTCACGGCCCATGGTGTCGAGGTGCACCCCGGTAGTGCCAAGAACGTCATGGTCAACGCCATCACCGTGCTCGGCGAATTTGATGCCCTGCTTCCCGCGGCAGAGCGCCCGGAGTACACGGAGGGTTACGAGGGCTTCTTCCACCCGATCGAGGTCTCGGGTTCTTCGGGCGAGGCAAGTCTGACCTACATCGTGCGCGACTTCGACGCGGACCACTTCGCCGCCCGCGAGCAGCAGCTTCGTGATGCCGCGGAGTTCCTCAACAGGCGCTATGGCACCGGCACGGTCGAGGTCGAGATTCGCGAGCAGTATCGCAACATGGCCGAGCACCTGCGTGGTATGGACTTCCTGCGCGATAACGCCTTCGCCGCGATGGCGGCGTGTGGCATGGAACCGCGCGTCGTGCCCGTCCGTGGCGGCACCGACGGCGCCCAGCTGACCTTCCGCGGCCTGCCGTGCCCCAACTTGCCCACTGGCGGCTACAACTTCCATGGCGTTCGCGAGTTCATTCCCGTGCGCAGCATGGAGCTCATGGTCGACGCGCTCGAGCAGCTCGTGGCCCGCTTCGCGGCTCCGCAGGAGTAATCGCGCGCGGCGAAGGGCGCCTGGCGATTCGTCGCGCCCTTTTCGTCGCGCCCTTTGCCGCTTAACTCGGGTGCCTGCCGCCTTGTGTTGGCAGGCGTCCAAGCCAAGCGGCTTGCTGTCACGACAACCGACCACATCGCCACAATCCAGAGAACGGAGACATCGTGATTAAGCTCATCGCATCGGATATGGACGGCACGCTGCTCGACGAGCACTCCGAGGTGCCGGCGGAGACCTTCGGCATCATTCGCGAGCTTCGCGAGGCGGGCGTTCACTTCGCGGCGAGCTCCGGCCGCAGGCTCGACACGCTCCATGAGTTCTTCGCTCCCGTTGTGGACCAGATGGACTTCGTGGCATCGAACGGCGCCCAGGTCGTGGTGTCGGGAGAGCTCATCGACCGCGAGGTCTTCTCGCACATCGGGCTCAGGCGTCTGAAGGAGACGGTCGACAACTTCGATTGCCTCCACATCGCCCTTTTCGACCGCACCCAGAGCTTCCTGCTTGATGACGAGGATCGCTTCGAGCGTGAGATCGACAAGGATCTGCTCGCCGCTGTCCGCGTTTATGACGTGCCCGCACCCGAGGTGAACATCCTCAAGACCTCGATCTTCTGCGACACGCCCGAATACACGATGGACATGGCCTACGTCCTCCAGCGCGAGCTGGGCGATCGCTTTGTTTTCGCGCCCTCGGGCTCGAGGTGGATTGACGTCATGCAGGTGGGCGTTTCGAAGGCAACGGGCATTCGCCAGATTATGGAGTACCTGGGCATCGAGGCGGACGAGGTCATGGCTTTCGGTGATGCCATGAACGACTACGAGATCCTGCGCATGGTGGGTCATCCCGTGGCGATGGGCAATGGCCGCTACGCCGTCAAACAGATTGCCGAGCGCGTGATTGGGAAGAATACCGAGCAGGCCGTTCAGGCCGAGATGCGTCGCGTTCTCGAGGAGGCGCGCGCTCGGGCGTAATCGATACGAGGGGTTTGAGGTACGCAATGTCAGCAACGATGATGGGCACGGCGACGTCGGCGCGCGAGGAGACGGAGCCCGAGGCTGAACCCACGGGCCCGGATATCCGGCAGTATGTCGTGGTCGATCGCTCTCTGGGCATGAGCGCGGGCAAGGTCGCCGCGCAGGTGGCACATGCGAGCGTGGCGGCGCTGCTCGCTGGCACCCAACGCTACGTCGAGGGCGACCCTACGTGTGGCCCCATCGGGCTCGAGTGGGGCGGTAGCCTTGCGCGCACATCCGTTGACGCGGGTGTGCTGACGGAGTGGGTTCGCCAGGGTGAGCCCAAGATCGTGCTCGCAGTCGATGGCGAACGCGCACTTGCCGCGCTCGTGAGTCGTGCGGAGAGCCGCGGCTTCATGGAGGGCATGGACTTCTTCTGCATCCGCGACGCGTGCCGCACCGAGCTCACGCCGGATGCCTCCGGTAGCCGTTGGACCTGCGTCGGGTTCGCGCCCATGGACGTGAGCGCGATCTCGCCCGTGACGGGCCAGCTGCCGCTGTATAGGTAGCCGGCGCGGCACCGTTCCGCGCGCCTGTTGCCACGGCGCGTCTGTTTTGCACTCTGCCGCGTCGCGCGTCCGACGCCCGCCCGCGCGCCCCGCCGTTGCGTGCCCGACGCCCGCCCGCGCTCCGCCCCAAAGAACACCGCGATGGGAACCACATGATCGAGATCCAGGGTATTACCAAGTCCTACAAGACCGGAGACTTCGTCCAGCGTGCCCTTGATGGCGTGTCCATCACCTTCCGTGAAAGCGAGTTCGTGGCGGTGCTGGGCCCCTCGGGCTCCGGCAAGACGACCTTCCTCAATATCCTCGGCGGCTTTGATCATGCTGATTCCGGCGACATCATCGTGAACGGCGTCTCGACCAAAGACTACTCAGACGCCGACTGGGACACCTATCGCAACCATCGCATCGGCTTCGTGTTCCAGAGCTACAACCTTATCCCGCACCAGACGATTCTCCAGAATGTCGAGCTCGCGCTCACGTTGGCGGGCGTTGGCCGCGAGGAGCGTCGCGAGCGTGCCCGTGCCGCGCTCGAGCGCGTAGGCCTGGGCGACCACGTCAACAAGCGCCCGGCGCAGCTCTCCGGCGGCCAGATGCAGCGCGTCGCCATCGCCCGCGCCCTCGTGAACGACCCTGAGATTGTGCTCGCGGACGAGCCCACCGGCGCCCTCGACACGGAGACCGGCATCCAGGTCATGAACATCCTCGCCGAGGTGGCGCAGGATCGCCTCGTTATCATGGTCACCCACAACCCACAGCTCGCGGAGGACTACGCCACGCGCATCGTCCGCATCAAGGACGGCCGCATTGTGGATGACTCGCGTCCCATCGCCGACGCCGAGCTCGCGGAGCGCCGCGCCGCCGAGAAGGGCGCGGGGCAGCCAAAGCACCGCTCCTCGATGAGCTTCCTGACGGCGCTCGCGCTCTCCGCCAACAACCTCATGACGAAGAAGGGCCGCACGGCCATGACGGCCTTTGCCGGCTCGATTGGCATCATCGGCATCGCTGCGATCCTGGCGCTTTCCAACGGCGTGAACGAGTACATCGCCCGTGTCGAGCAAGACACGCTCTCCAGCTATCCGCTCTCCATCTCTCGCCAGGACTACGACCTCACGGGCATGATGGACGAGGCCGGCACGGCGAGTGACGATACGGCCCAGAGTGAGGCGCCGGAGAACCCGAGCGGCTCCGACAAGATTCCCGTGGTCACGGCGCTCAAGGAGATGTTCGCGAGTGTCAAGTCGAACGACCTCGCTTCCTTCAAGCAGTGGCTCGATGCTGGCGGCGACGGCATCGCGGACGACGTTAACGCCATCCAGTATGACTACGGCAGCACACCCATCATCTACCGCGAACAGGACGGGGCCGACCCGGTGAAGCTCGTGCCCAACAACATGACCGTCGCAGCGAGCGGAGGCGCCTCGAACGCCGCGACGGCGGGCATGTCGTCGATGAACGGCTCGAGCGTCTTCAACGAGATGATCGACGACCAGGAGCTCCTCGACTCGCAGTACGACGTCGTCGCCGGCCGCTGGGCGAGCGCACCCGACGAGGCGGTGCTTGTGCTGTCGAGCCGTGGGACCGTGGGCGACTACACGCTCTACAGCATCGGTAAGCTCGACATAGACGAGCTCAACCGCCTGGTCTCGAGCGCCATGTCAGCGGATGGCAACATCACCACGCCCGACACGGACGTGGAGTTCACCTATGACGAGGCGCTCCAGACCAAGTTCAAGGTGCTTTCGCCTTCAGACGCCTATCGCAGGAACGACGAAACCGGCGGCTGGACCGACATGAGCAACGACGCCGCCTTCATGGCGGACAAGGTCGCCAGCGGCCTCGACCTCAAGATCGTTGGCGTGGTGAGGCCCAATGGCAGCTCGAGCTCGAGGGCGCTTTCCCCGGGCGTCGCCTACACGCATGGTCTCACGGAGGAGCTCATGGCCCGCGCCGCGAACTCCGACATCGTGAAGCAGCAGCTCGCGAGCCCCGAGGTCGACGTCTTCACGGGCAAGACCTTCGACACCCTCCAGGAGGAGAGCAAGCGCGGCTTCGACCTCTCCAGCATGTTCTCCGTCGACGAGGCGGAGCTCAAACGCGCGTTCTCCATCGATGAGAGTGCGCTCAACCTGCAGGGATTTGACTTCTCCGGCATGGATTTGGGGAACGTGAAGCTCGACCTGTCCGATATCGACTTCGACATCGATATGAACAAGATCATGGCCGGAGCGCCCGTGCCTGATTTCTCTGGCGTTTTCCAGGACCCGCTTACGCCGGAGCAGATTAAGCAGCTCGGTGACCTTGCGAACCAGCTCCTTGCGAACTTCCTGACGTCTGACCAGTTCCGTGACCTCGGAACCGACGTGAACGATCCGTCGAAGGTGGTCGCGGCGTTCCAGAAGTATCTGGCGGAGGATACGGGCGCCCAGGAGACGCTCGCCCAGATCAAGGCGATCGCGGGGGAGGGCGTTGCCGGGAGGCTGCAGAAAGCGCTCACCGACTATATGCAGAACAGCTTCGTGCCGTACCTGAAGCAGGCGATGCAGCAGGTCATGGATCAGATGAGCCAGCAGATTGGCAACGCGATCGCCTCGCAGCTCCAAAGCTCGCTCGCGGGGGTCATGGGCCAGGCTGCGCAGAGCATGGGCTCGCAACTCGCGAGCGGCATGCAGAGCGCCTTCCACGTGGATGCGAGTGCCTTCGCCAATGCCATCCACTTCAACATGACGGCGGACGACCTCACCTCGCTCATGACGAGCTATGCAAATGCCGGACGCCTTACGTATGACAACAACCTCTCCGCGCTTGGCTATGCTGACGAGAGCAACCCGCAGATGGTGAAGATCTATCCCGTTGATTTCGAGGCCAAGAGCCGCGTGGTCGCGAGCATTGATGCATACAACGAAACCGCCAAGGCGGCCGGCGATGAGGACCGCGTGATCTCCTACACGGACTACATGGGCGTCATCATGGGCAGCGTCACGGACATCGTGAACATGATCAGCCTCGTGCTCATCGCGTTCGTGAGCATTTCACTGGTGGTGAGTTCGATCATGATCGGCATCATCACCTACATCAGCGTGCTCGAACGCAAGAAGGAGATAGGCATCCTGCGCGCGATGGGCGCTTCCAAGGGCAATGTCGCGAACGTCTTCAACGCGGAGACCTTCATCGAGGGCCTCATCGCGGGCGTGTTTGCGATTGCGGTGGTGCTTATCGTGTCGGTTCCGGTGAACGCCTGGGTGCTGCGCGAGCACAATGTCGCGAACATCATGAGCCTGCCCGCGGGTGCTGCCGTTGCGCTGATTTGCATATCGGTGCTGCTCACGGTGGTCGCCGGACTCATTCCGTCCTTCTCAGCCGCGAAGCGTGATCCGGTCGAGGCCCTGCGCAGCGAGTAGATGGCAGGCCCGCGCGCGGCGGCGTGGCTCGAGCATGGCCTCCGGCCGGGGCGGCGGCGCGGCGAGCGGGCATGCCCCGAGTGCGGTGGGCAGGGTGGTGCGTGGTTCGCGCATGACGGAGCGAACCGCCTTTGCGCCTACAGCTCGAGCGTGGCGATGAGGGCAAGGTGGTCCGAGCCCGGCACCTCTGCCGTGGAGATCTCCGTGGCGATCACCCGATCGCTCGTGACGACGTGGTCGATGCTACAGAATGCGGGGATCTCCAGGTTAGCGGGCCAGGTGCTCGTGATGCCGGCTCCGCACTCGCGAGCGGCGTCGTGGAGCCTGGGCGAATCAGCCGCCGTGCCCTCACCAAGCATCTCGCGGAAGGGTGCGTGGTCATATGTGGCGTTGAAATCGCCAAGAAGGACGTAATCAAGGCTATCGTCCTCCGCTAGGCGCTCGCGCGTCACGCCAATCTCGGTAATGCTTTTCTCCCACAGGGCCCAGTAGCCCAGGGCGGGCGAACACGTGTGGACGGAGACGAGGCGCAGGCGGGCGGTCGTGCCGTCTGGGCGCGTGACCTCGATGGTGCCCGCGGGCATGGCGGATGCGGACGAGCCGATGTCGTCGCTCGCGGCGTCCGAGAGGGGAAGCGCGCTCCACACGCCGTTGCCGTAGACGCCGTCCGAGCTCGAGCGCTCGGAATAGGGGAGGAGCTCGTCGATTCCCGCCGCCTTAAGCTCGTTCACGAAGTCGACCGTGGTCTCCTGCAGAGCGAGGACCTGGATGTTGTTTTCGCGCACCAGCTCGACGATGCGCTCGGCGCTGGCGTTTCCCTTGTAGACGTTGCAGGTCATGACGCGGAGGGTCGTTGTCTGGCTATCCTCCGCGGCGAGCGCCGAGGTGACACGCTGGCTGGGAATGAAGAAGGGCGCCTGCCAGGCAACCTCGAGGGCGATCGCGCATGCGGCTATGATGCGCACGAAGAGCCGTGCCTCATGATGGTGACGCCATGCTGGGACGAAGGAGAATGCGAGCGCGACGGCGGCTGATCCCGCGAACCATGGCGTGAGCGAGACGACATTCGCGACGAAGGGGAGCGCCGCGAGTGAGTCGGGTAGCATGCGACATGCGATGCCGCCAAGCGTTACGAGTGCCAGTAGCAGGGTGATTGCTCGCATGTCTCTCCTCTCGTGAACAAATGCGGGTGCGGTGGATTGCGCGCTTCGACGTCGCGCGAACTCCTGGGGCCGTAAGGGTCGCGTCGTCTTTTGACGGCCTTGAATGGTAGGCTATTCGCAAATCGCTGGCATCTAGCGTGTGGAGGTCCGATGACGAAGGACAGGGCTACGGAGATTCGAGAGGCGATTGCCGCCGCGGATGCCGCGCTCAAGCATCTTGGAAATGCCGCAGATATGCTCGATGACGCTGGACGCTGGGGCATCGTGGATATGCTTGGCGGAGGGCTCATCACAACCCTACTCAAGCATCGCAAGATCTCTGATGCTCAAGACGAGATTGATGAGGCAAAGCGCGCGCTTCGCATCTTCGTGAAGGAGCTTGACGATGTGGATGAGGCCACTGGGCTCAATGTCGAGCTAGGTAGCGGCCTTCAGTTCGCGGATATCTTCTTCGACGGCGTGCTTGCTGACTGGATCGCACAGAACAAGATTGACCGCGCGAAGCAGCAGGTTGCGGATGCGATGCGTCAGGTTTATGCCGTTCGCTCTCAACTCGAGCGCATGCACTAGGGCGCGGGGCTTGCGATGGGCAAGGAAGGGCGATTGGAACACGTGTGCCCGGGCACGGCGCGCGAAGAAGAGGCTCGTGGCGAGTGCGCGGCCTCACTCTCGTTGCGTCAGGAGGCTCGCGACCTCAATGTGCTCGCGAGATTTCTCGGGCAACGAGACCTTCCGCTGCTGAGCCGGGACGGCGTCGCCGCGGCGAGTACCCAGGTTGACGTGGCGGTCCTCTTTGGGGGATCGATCCTAGCGGGTGGCGAGGTTCTTGCTGATGTCATGAAAGCGGGCATCGCCCGTACCTACGTCATCGTTGGCGGCGTGGGCCACACGACGGAGACGCTACGCGAACGGGCGCGGGCGGTATGGCCACGCATCGATGTCGCTTCCGGCGCCGCGGAGGCGGAGATTTTCGACGCCTATCTCCGCGAATATCACGGTATGTCCGCCGACCTTCTTGAGACGCGGTCGACTAACTCCGGAAATAACATCACGTATCTCCTCGAGCTGCTCGAGTCGAAGGGCATTACCGCGGAGAGCTTCCTTCTCATGCAGGACGCGACGATGATGAGGCGCATGGTTGCGGGCCTGCGCTTCCATAGGCCTGACGCTGCTGTTTTGGCATACGCGACCTATGCGGCGAGAGTCGTTGCTGATTCAGGCAGCCTCTCTTACGAGGATGAGCCGCTGGGTATGTGGGGCATAGAGCGATATCGAACGCTGCTTATGGGAGAGGTGCCACGTCTGCGAGACGATGCCTCGGGTTATGGACCCAAAGGGGCTGGTTGGATCGCGCACGTTGATATTCCGCGCGACGTGGAGGATGCGTTTGCGCGTCTTAGGGCTGCGCATCCGGAGGCAGTGCGCGTGGCCAATTCGGCGTACGCCTCTCGCTGAGATGTGATTTGCTGGCGTGCCTACAACACCAGCTGGTAGGCCAGGCGCGGGTCGCCATCCTCGAGGTGGATGATGCCGCAGTACGAGAATCCCGCCTTGGCGACGATGTGCTGCATGGTCAGGTTGTCATTGTGCGTGTCGATACGCAGGTTGCGGATGCCCAGCTTGCTAGCCTCGTCCTTTGCGCGAGCCAAGACGGAGGAGAACACGCCTCTCATGGTGCCGTCACTCGCGACGCGATGGATGGTCACGTAGGGCTCGTCGTTGAGCCAGGCGCCATCATAGATCTGCTGGTAGGTTGGGTCTTCCTCGCTATAGATGGTAAACGAGAAATGCGCGCGGTCATCCTCGTCGACGCCAACGCGGCATGCGCCTTCCTCGACGCTGCTCGCAATTTCCTCGGGAGAGGGGCGGCCATCGCCCCACTGATGGGGATTGCCGTGTTCTGCCATGTAGCGACGAGCGGCGGCGTAGATGCGAACGAGGTCGTCAAGATCCTCGCTGGTAGCGATGCGAATCTGCATGTGAAGTCCTGTCTTATGCTGAAGGCGGGCGTGCTGGCGTTGGCCGCGCCCGCGCCGCCGGGCTCTTGGCTCCGCGGACTGCGCTGACGTTTGCCGCGATTTTGCTGGCGAGGTATGGGCTCGGGCGTGTTGGTGCTAGCCGCGCTGGTCTTCCGGGCACTCCTCGGCGGTACCGAGGGGGCGACCCGAGTAGTTGAGCCCGTTGATTGCGCGGCGAAGCTCCTCTCCGCCATGCGTGAAGGCCTGGGCGAGGGCCGGCCATCCGTCGAGGGCGGCGTCGAACCTCGTCTGGAAGGAATCCTGTGAGGTGCCGCCTGCGAAGGGGTTCTCCCAAGGCAGGTGAGAGAGATTCGCCACCCAACAGTCGTCGCTCGTGGTGACGCGGTGCGAGAGCGAGGTGAGCTGCGAGTGCGGACGCGCGATGCGCTCGAGGGTACCGAGCGCGCGACTCTTCAGCGAGCCGCTGGGCTCGATAGCTCGATAGCACAGCTCCATGTCATCGGCAGCGGCAGCGTACTCAGTCGCGGAGAGGTCGATGCCGAAGGCGGCCCAGGCAACCTGGCTCGTGAGCGCGCCGGCGACGCGGCAGATGCGATCCGTGCGCGCGAGCTCACCGGCGGGTGGGCAATCGTGAACCGTGGCGCGGCGGCGCGTCCAGAGCATCCAAGAGTCGAGGTCTGCCTCGATGACGGCATGAACCTCGCTGGCGGCATCATCTAGCTCGGGATTCGCGGCGATGATGGCGTACTGCTGCGCGTAGATGAAGGGGTGTGCAGAACGATCGAGCGCGTAGTGGGAGAGCATGCCGAGGGCGAAGGCGCGGCCGATGCCGGCGTCATGGACGGGAAGGTGGCTCACTCCGTCGCGAAGCGCCGTGAACGCTGCCGTCATGTGCTCGTCATGCATGCGATGGGCGAGCTGGTGAGAGGCGCTGGTCGCTGAGGGCGCGCCGAGCACGTGGAAGAAGAAGGGGTCCGGGCCTTGGTTGCCGAGCAGGAACGCGAGAAGTTCCTCCTCGCCGGTAATGACGTTTTCCGGGAGGAGCGCGGCTGAGCTCTCGCCGAACAGATGATGAGTGATGAGAGCAGGCATGAGAGTCCTTCCTCGGTCGATTTGCTGCGTCCATTATGCCCCTGCCGGGGGAGTGCTATCCATGGGGCGGCGGGTATCCGTCATATTCGTGTTTGGCTATCCGTCTATTGGATTTTGACATGCATTGCGGACACTTATGGCATCGCCGCTCCTATAAAGGGGCCGCTTACCGTTGCATTACATAAGGCGTCGCCAAGTCCGGGTATCATGCATGGGACGCACATGGCGCGCGCCCGAGCCCGCGCCTCGATGATGCAGACAGGAGAGCCTAAATGGCCAAGACGAAGTTCACGAAGCTCGAGCGCAATTGGGTCATGTATGACGTTGGAAACTCGGCGCTCGTACTGCTCAACACCTCTATCGTGCCGATCTACTTCAACGCCATCAACACGGGCGCCTCTTCGGCAGAGCTCGTGACCGCATGGGCTAATGCCCAAACGATCGCCTCCCTCGTGGTGGCGCTGCTCATGCCCATTCTGGGTTCGCTCGCGGATTATGCGGGCAACAAGATTAAGTTCTTCCTTGGGTTCTTCCTCACGGGTCTCGTCCTGTGCTTCGCCCAGGCTATTCCGATGGCCGCCCTGCCGTTCCTCGTGCTCTACGTGCTCTGCACGGTGGGCCTTAACTCGTCGATGACCTTCTATGACGCCATGCTCACCGACGTCACGACGGACGAGCGCATGGACACGGTCTCGAGTGCGGGCTATGCCTGGGGCTATGTTGGCTCGACCATCCCCTTCATCATCTGCCTCGCCCTGATCTTCGGTGGCCCGGCGTTGGGCCTCGAGATGATGCTCTGCACGCGCCTCTCCTTCGTGATTACGGGTATTTGGTGGCTCGCGTTCACGCTGCCGCTCATCCGCACTTACAAGCAGAAGTACGGCAAGGAGCGCGGTGAGGGAGACACCCTTGGCAAGATCGTCGCCTCCACGTTCTCTGGCCTGGCCGACACCATGGGTCGCATCGCCAAGGACCGCGTGCTCTTGATCTACATGATTGCCTTCTTCTTCTATATCGATGGCGTCCACACGGTTATCTCGATGGCGACGAGTTATGGCTCCGCCCTTGGCATTGATTCGACGCAGCTCGTGCTCGCGTTGCTCGTGACACAGTTCGTAGCGTTCCCCTCTGCCATCATTTATGGCAAGCTTGCTGGCAAGTTCGGCACGCTCCGCATGATCATCGTGGCCGTGCTCGCATACTGCGGCATCGTCCTGTTCGCGGCGTTCCTGCTGAAGACGGCGATCGAGTTCTGGATCCTCGCCATCCTCGTGGGCCTCTTCCAGGGTGGCATTCAGGCGCTTTCCCGCAGCTACTTTGGCAGGCTCGTTCCCAAGGAGCGCGCCAACGAGTACTACGGCTTTTTCGACATCTTCGGTCGCTACGCGAGTGTCATGGGCACCTTCCTCGTGAGCGTTATCACCGCTGCGACCGGCAATGCCAGCCTGGGCGTGCTTTCCATTGGCGTGCTGCTCGTAGTGGGCCTCGTCATGCTGTTCACCCTGCCGGATGCCCGTGGCGAGAGGGCTGCATAAGGGCAACTCGCCCACGGCATTTCGCGGAGGTTTGCCTTGGTTCGCCGGGGCGCGCGATGTCATTCGTGATGCGCGTCGGTGCTGGCTCTTCGTCATTGGCGTTTGGCCCTATCATTCATAGCGCTCGAGAGTTGGCCGGTCTGTGGGTGACCGGCCAACCTTTTTGTCTCATGCCACCTCGGGGAGGGTGCGGGTTTCTTGGGTATCGTTGAGATTCTGGTGCTGGGCGTGGCACTATCCGCCGACGCCTTTGCTGTGACCATTTCGAATACGTTTGTCTACCCTGGCGAGGCGAAGGCCCGCCTAGCACTCATGCCGGTACTCTTTGGCCTGTTCCAGGGGCTCATGCCGTTGCTGGGCTACTTTGTGGGAGGCCTTGCGGCTGAGGTCATCGAGGAGTATTCCGGGATTATCACGCTGATTATCCTTGGCTTCATCGGGGGCAATATGGTTCGCGAGGGCGTGTGCGCCTTGCTGGGCCTTGGCGGTGATGCGGACGTGCCTGGCAATGGCCCCGCGGTAAAGCGGCTCACCGTCGCGACTCTGCTGGTTCAGGCGATCGCGACCGCTATCGATGCGTTTGCCGTTGGCGTGAGTCTCCGTGCCCAGGCGGTTGCCATTGTGCCTGCGGCGACAATCATCGCGCTGACCACGGCTGCCTGCTGCGTGATTGCGCTTTTCATTGGTCGTAAGCTTGGTGAGGTCTTGGGCGATCGCGCCGAGGTCGCCGGTGGCATCGTGCTGATCATCATTGGCCTTAAGGCATTCTTTGCATAATTTCTTTCGGGGATACTGCCGCGCGGCGTGCGTGGCTTTCGCGCCAGAGATGCCCGCGGCGCGCGTGGCTTCCGCGCCAGAGGTGCCCCGTGGAGCGCGCGCATAACTCCCGCGAGCCTGGGTATGTCTAGTGCGTGAGCTTATCCGTTGGATACACAGCTTCGCGTTTCGTTTCGCGGAGCGACGATGACACGTCGTTCCTCTTGATATGACGGGGTGCACTCATATCCAGCGTTGTCTTGGGAGGCAAACATGAACGCGTTCGAGAAACTCTTCAAGCGCACGAAGGCGACGGTCATCCTTATGGGGATCGCCTTGCTGGTGCTCGGCATCGCGATGTTCGTGAGCCCGATTGGGGCAACGCTTTTGATCGTGCAGGTCGCCGGGTGGACGCTTGCCTTGGTGGGCGTCGTGACGCTGCTTGGCTGCTGGGCGCGCCGCGCGTTGTTCCTGAGCCAGGCTGACTTGGCGATCGGTCTCGTGGAGACCGTTCTCGGCATGTGCCTCATCCTCTGGCCGGATGCCTTCGTTGCCGGAATCTACGTGATCATCGGCGTGATCATCCTTATTACGGGCGTGAATGACATCATCGAGGCAAATGTTGTGTTCAGGCTTGGGCTTCCGGGTCGTGGCTGGCGCTATGTGGTGGGTCTTCTCACGCTTGCGGCCGGCGTCCTTGTTGTGACTTCGCCCTTCACGATGGCGGAGTTCGTGATGCTCATCGCGGGCGTTGCGCTTATCTTCGATGGCGTTACGGAAATCGCTGCCGGCGTCACGATGAAGGCCGAGTAGACCGCTTGCGGATGCGCGGCCGCGGTTCTAGCAGTCATCTCGGGTAAGGCTGCTTGCGAGTAGCACGCCGGCTTTCTGGCGGGGCCGAGAAGGCTGCTTGCGAGTGACGCGCCGCCCTCCCCGACGGGGCCGAGCTGCTTGCCCTACTGCTTGCCGTCGATGATCGGCCAGGCGAGCATGAGGTCTCGCTTGTCGATTGAGTGGGGAGCGGCGGCGCGCGTCTTGGGCTTGGCGCAGAAGGCGATGCCGATGCCAGCCTCGAGAATCATTGGGATGTCATTGGCGCCGTCGCCCATGGCGACGGTCTTTTCACGAGAGAGACCCAGCTCGTCTGCCCACTCGCGCAGCGCCCGGACCTTGCTCTCCTTGGTGACGACCTCAGAGATCACCTTACCGGTGAGACGCCCATCGACGACCTCGAGCTGGTTCGCGAGGCAGTAGTCAATGCCCGCCGCGGCAACGATCTTGTCTGCGACCTGATGGAAACCGCCTGAAACCACGCCGACCTTCCAACCGCGACGGTGGGCCTCCTCGACGAGCTCGAGCGCGCCGGGAGTAAACGTCACGCGAGCGAAGGTGCGGTCGAAGACGCTTTCATCGAGACCCGCCAGGAGCCCGACGCGCTCCGCGAGTGCCTCGCGAAAGTCGAGCTCGCCGCGCATGGCACGCTCGGTGATCTGGGCGACACGGTCGCCGACGCCGGCCTCTTCGCCGAGGAGGTCGATGACCTCCTCGTTGATGAGCGTGGAGTCGATATCCATGACGATGAGGCCACGGGTGGCGGTGTTCGTATCGGGCGTTGCCATCTCTGCCATGGTTTCTCCTCTGTCTACCGCCATGTTGGGACGGTGCTTTTGCGCGTGGTGCTCGTTACTGCTCGCTTTGGCAACTCGCCGCGTTGAGGCTTGCTGCCGAAGTTTGCCGTTAACTGCATTGTCTGCGTATTTCGATGCGTTTTTGACGCCATTCGATTCAATTTACCTTGTGGAAAAGGAAAACAACGGACGCAATTGCTGACCGGGTAAATCCCCGCCGCATCTTGCGGGCCTTCATGCCCCTCTTAAGAAGGGTGAGGACTATATTCAACAGCATGTATAGCGTCCTGGGATGGCTCGTCATGCCGGGCATAGTTTGTCTATACGCTAATTATTTCGCCGTTCCCCGCTTTAACCACGCGAAGTCGCGTTATGCTCACGCGCGCACCACGCATCGCTCACGTGGGTGTCGCGCGTTGCTCATGCTCGCGTCTCGCGCTGCTCACATTTGGGTGACGTGCGGGAAGCAAAAGGTTAATGACAGAGAAACAACGCCCCGTTAGAGTATTACCGCGTCAGGGATCAGTTCTCAGAAGAGAAAGCGAGTCCATATGGCTTCAAAGGTCACAGAGGAGTACGGCTCTCTAGTCTTCAGCGACTCCGTCATGCGTGATCGGCTGCCCAAGCCCACGTACAAGGAGCTCTCGCGCGTTATCAAGGAGGGCAAGGCGCTCAACCTCGACATCGCCAACGAGGTGGCCCACGCTATGAAGGAGTGGGCGCTCGAGAAGGGTGCCACGCATTACACGCACTGGTTCCAGCCTCTCACGGGCATCACGTCCGAGAAGCACGATGCCTTCATGGAGCCCACTGGTGACGGTCGCGCCTTCGAGACCTTCTCTGGCAAGGCACTTATTCAGGGCGAGCCTGACGCTTCGAGCTTCCCCTCCGGCGGCCTTCGCGCCACCTTCGAGGCCCGCGGCTACACCGCCTGGGACCCGACTTCTCCCGCTTTCATCAAGGACGAGGTCCTCTGCATCCCCACCGCGTTCATTTCCTACACCGGCGAGGCGCTCGACAAGAAGACCCCGCTGCTTCGTTCCTGTGTTGCTCTCGACGCCCAGGCCAAGCGCGTCCTGAAGCTCTTTGGCAAGGACGTCAAGTCCGTCTCCACCACCGTTGGCCCGGAGCAGGAGTACTTCCTCATCAAGGAGGAGGACTACGCTGCCCGCCCTGACCTCATCATGTGCGGCCGTACGCTCTTCGGCTGCGAGCCGGTCAAGGGCCAGGAGCTCGAGGAGCACTACTTCGGCGCCATCCGCCCGACGGTCAACGAGTTCATGAAGGAGCTCGATGACGAGCTCTGGAAGCTCGCCGTTCCGGCTAAGACCAAGCACAACGAGGTTGCCCCGTGCCAGCACGAGCTCGCCCCGATCTTCGAGTCCGGCTCCAAGGCGATCGACCACAACCTTCTCACGATGGAGAAGATGAAGATCATCGCTTCCCACCACGGCCTCGTTTGCCTGCAGCACGAGAAGCCGTTCGATTACGTCAACGGCTCTGGCAAGCACAACAACTGGTCGATCTCCGCTGATGGCAAGAACCTGCTCGATCCGTCCGACACCCCTGAGGAGAACCTGCAGTTCCTCGTCTTCCTCAGCAGCGTGATCGCCGCCGTCGATGATCACCAGGACCTCATGCGCGCGAGCGTCGCCTCTGCTGGCAATGATCACCGTCTGGGCGCCAACGAGGCTCCTCCCGCGATCGTCTCCATCTTCCTGGGCGATGACCTTGCTGCCGTCGTGGACGCGCTGATTAACGACAAGCCGTACACGAGCCACCCGCGCGAGAAGATGGACCTCGGCGTCCCGCAGCTCGCTGACCTCACGAAGGACAGTACGGACCGCAACCGCACCTCTCCGTTCGCCTTCACCGGCAACAAGTTCGAGTTCCGTATGTGCGGCTCCCAGCAGAACCTGTCTGATCCGAACATGGTCCTCAACACCGCTGTTGCCGAGAAGCTCGACAAGTTCGCCACCGACATGGCTGACGTCGCCGAGGACGACTTCCTCCCCGAGGCTCTCGCCTGGGTTAAGAAGACCCTGACCGATCACCAGCGCATCATCTTCAACGGCAACGGCTACTCCGATGAGTGGCCCGTCGAGGCCGAGAAGCGTGGCCTGCTCAACATGCGCACCACGCCGGACGCCCTGCCGTGCATCGTTGATGAGAAGAACGTCGAGCTCTTCGAGAAGTACCACGTCGCCAATGCCGACGAGATGAAGGCTCGCTACATCTCCAAGGCCGAGCAGTACGCCAAGCTCCTCAACATCGAGGCCAACACGATGGTGTACATGGTCAAGCACATGTACCTGCCGGCGCTGTACGACTACTCTGGTGACATCGCCTCCACCGTTGCCACCAAGGCCGAGCTGGGCATCGCCGCCATGGCGGAGAAGGCCCTCGTCCAGTCGCTTACCGACAGCATCGATAACATCACTGAGCTCGTTGCTGACCTCGAGAAGAAGAATGCCGAGGCCCAGGCTCTCGAGTGCCCGACCAAGCAGGACGAGGCCATTCGCGACACCGTCATCCCGGCCATGGACGCGCTGCGTGCCGCCGTCGACGCGATGGAGAAGGTCTGCGGTCACGACTACTGGCCCGTCCCGAGCTACAACAGGATTCTGTTCTACGTGTAGTTCCACGGTTGTCTTTAGACGCTGAGCTATTGGCGGCCTCGCTTCTGGCGGGGCCGCTTTTTTATTGCGCGTGGGCCTGGTAGGCTCCGTGTGCGTGAAGTCGATGTCCGGGATAGCTGCTAGGATGGGTTGAGCAAACGTCGCATGATCATGTGCGTTCAAGGAGGAACAACATGCCTCGCTTCAAATATCCCGAGTCGGATGACGGCCAGCGCCATTCCGCTTCGAGTGGTTCGGGCTCGCATTTCAAGAACCAGTCTTCCGCGGAGCGTCAGCCTGCCGTTCGGTCGGATTCCCACGGGGACGCTCCGGCGAACCCCTATGCCGCCGGCCATGCTGCATCGCCCAACGCCACAGGCCGCGCCGTGGCTCCCATTTCCGCTGGCCAGACGCAGCGCGCGCCCCAGGCTGGCGCCTATGTTCCGCCGGCGACCAACCCCTATGCCGCGGGCGACCCGTACGCCTCGCCCTACCAGGCGTCATACGAGGACAATCCCTATGCTTCCGGCCCCTCCACGGGCGCGGTCGAGATGGGCCATGAGCAGGTTGGATCGCGCTCCCGTGACGGACGTCGCCACAAGAACACCGCCGGCCAGGGCGTTCCGGGCGCCCCACGCAAGCGCCGCCGCCGCGTGCCGGCGATCGTCGTCGTTCTCCTCGTCCTTGCCGTTCTTGGTGGAGGCGGGGCCTATCTCTACTTCAACCCGCCCATCTATCGCGTCAACGTCAACGGCACGGATCGCATGGTGCGTGCTGGCTCCACGCTTCAGGATATTGTCGACGAGGGCTTTGCCTCGCCCACGGCCGGTGACCTTATCGCCGTTGATGGCTCCGTCTGCAAGGAGGGTGGCGGTGACCCCTTCGAGGCAACCGTTAATGGCACGGAGACCGCGGATCCCACGACGGTGGTCCCGCGTCATGCCGTCGCCCAGATCAATGACGGCAACGACACCGACGAGGAGTGCACTGAGACCACGGAGACCCTCCCTCATGGCGAGGGCGGCGAGGACATGAGCTCGTTTAACCTGTATTGGGCGGGCTCGATGCATGTGTACTCGAACGGCGAGGACGGCGAGCAGGTAACGAGGACCGGTAACGTCTCCGGTATCTCGGTCACCGAGGTCACGAAGCAACCCGTTGACGCCGGCTACCACGTTTACACGACGAACACCAATGGCGACAAAGTCATCGCGCTGACGTTCGACGATGGTCCCTGGCCCGGTACCACCTCGGAGATCCTCGACATTCTCAAGGAGAATGACGCGCACGCCACGTTCTTCGAGATCGGTAACCAGGTCGCGGAAAACGCGGATGTCGTGAAGCGCATTCATGACGAGGGGAATCAGATCGCCACGCACACGTGGGATCACGCGAGTGGCTCGGGTGGTGGCGTTGACCTTACGAAGATGAGCGCCGACGAGCAGATTCAGGAGGTCGACAAGGGCTTCCAGGCCATCGAAGACGTGCTCGGGACCTCGGTCACGCGTGTCATGCGCGCGCCGGGCGGCAACTATCACGCCACAAGCAGCGGCAACATCATCACTAACCTTGCCGATCACGTTACGGCTGAGATTGGCTGGAATGTCGATACGGAGGACTGGCGTCGTCCGGGAGCTCAGGCCATTGCGGACAGGATCATGTCCGCTCAGCCCGGAGACGTCGTCCTCATGCACGACGGTGGCGGCGATCGCTCTCAGACTGTCGAGGCGCTCAAGATTGCGCTTCCGCAGCTCAAGGCTCAGGGATATCGCTTCGTTACCATTGACGAGCTTATGAGCTCGTATGGCATGCCGAGCAACGACTAACGCTTACGGTTGACCATCGCGGGCCCCAGGCATGGCTTGGGGCCCGTTTTGTCTAAGGGAGGGTTTATGCCACGCGAGACGAACACCGCCAAGCGGGCGCGCGCAATCGAGTTCTGCGATCGCCTGGGGGAGATGTACGGGCCCGTCGAGTGCTTCCTCGACCACGGGAGCCCCTATCGCCTCGTCATATCCGTGCTGCTCTCCGCCCAGACGACGGACGCGCAGGTCAACAAGGTGACGCCGGAGCTGTTCCGTCGCTGGCCTTCGCCCGAGGCCCTTGCTGCCGCCTCGCCGGAGGAGGTCGCCGAGGTCATCCGCAGCCTGGGCTTCTACAAGAGCAAGGCGAGGCACGCTGTCGAGGCCGCGCAGATGATCGTGAGCGACTATGGCGGGGAGGTGCCGCACACGATGGCCGAGCTCACGCGCCTGCCGGGCGTGGGGCGCAAGACCGCCAACATCGTGCTCAACGTGAGCTTCGGCATCGTCGAGGGTATCGCGGTGGACACGCACGTGAACCGCATCGCGCACAGGCTGGCCCTGAGTCCCAAGACGCACGAGAAGGAGCCGCTCAAGACCGAGCAGGACCTGCTCAAGCTGCTGCCGCGCGAGTATTGGCGCGACGTCAACCACCAGTGGATTCGCTTCGGGCGTGAGGTTTGCAGCGCCAAGGCCCCGCGTTGCGCCGAGTGTCCCATGGCGGATATCTGCCCGAGCGTTGGGAAGTGCTAGCCGCCTCGAACGTGTGACGCGCGGATCATGCCGGGCCGTGGGGCGCTAGCAGTTCAGGCTCGGGCACGTCGGGTTGATGTGGCTCGGATGTCGAATCGTCCGCGCGTCAGGGTTCCCACGTACAATGGACGGCGGACAACACGAGCGAGGGAGACGCCGATGACGACTGAGAACATGGCCGAGAAGAACGTGGCAGCTGCATCTGTGCCCGAGGGCACCGAGTTCGCCGTACCCGCGCCTGAATCCGCCGAGGCCGCCTCGCCCGAGCGCCGCGTCATCGCCGTTATCGATGGCAATTCGCTTATGCACCGCGCGTTCCACGCCATCCCGCCTACGATGACCGCGCCGGACGGCCGCCCCACCAACGCCATCTTCGGCTTCGTGTCGATGTTCGTGAAGCTCGTCGAGAGCTTCCGTCCCAACGGCGTGATCTGCGCGTTTGACAAGGGCAAGCCGCGCGTGCGCATGGAGATGCTCCCGCAGTACAAGGCTCAGCGTCCGCCGATGGATCCGGTCCTGCACGAGCAGTTCCCCATGGTCAAGAACCTGCTGCGGTCGATGGACGTTCCCGTGGCGGAGCTCGAGGGCTGGGAGGGCGATGACATCCTCGGCACGCTCGCCCGCCGTGGCGAGGCCGCCGGCTATGACATGTACCTTGTCACGGGCGACCGCGACATGTACCAGCTGGTCACGGAACACGTGAACGTCGTCTCCACGCGCAAGGGCGTCTCAGACGTGAACATCATGACGCCGGAGAGCGTCGATGACCTCTACCATGGCATCACCCCGGAGCTCGTTCCGGATTTCTACGGCCTCAAGGGCGATACCTCGGACAACATTCCCGGCGTGCCGGGCATCGGTCCCAAGAAGGCGAGTGCGCTCATCTGTCAGTACGGTAGCCTGGACGAGGTCATCGCCCATGCGGACGAGGTTAAGGGCAAGATGGGCGAGAACCTCCGCGCCCACATAGACGACGCCCTGCTCAGCCGCAAGGTCGCGACCATTCGCACGGACGCCCCCATCGAGCTCGATCTGTCTACGGCGAAGTTCCCCACGTTTGACGTCGAGACGGCCCGCGCCGCCATGGGCGAGCTGGGCTTTACGGGTATGACAAGCCGCGTCCTCGCCCTCTCAACGGCGGAGGCCGACGCCGCAGCGGCGGCGAAGCCCGCGTTCGAGCTGCCGAAGACCCTCTCGGGCTCCGCTCTTGAGGAGGCGCTTCGCGACGCCGGTGAGGCGGGGGAGTGGGTCGGTCTCGCCCTCGGCGAGGCCCCCGCGCAGACGACGCTGTTTGATCCTACGCCTGAGCTTGTGGTCTGGGCGAGCTGCGAGGCTGGCATGGGCAGGCTCGGGGGCGACGCGGCTTCCGCGCTGCTCGTCCGTGCCCTCGAGGGTTGGCGCGTCGCTTCGGGCGACGTGAAGGCCCTCATGCACGCCGTCTACCCGAGTGATTCCTCGGTCGCGCCGGCGGTGGACGAGGATGGCCGCTCCTTCGATCCCGCCCTTTGCAACCCGGCCAACCTCTTCGACACGGGCGTGGCCGCCTACCTCCTTGATTCCTCCAAGGGTTCGTATCCCGTGGCGGAAGTGGCCGAGCGCTATCTCGAGGGAGAGCTGCCCGAGGCGACCGACGCCGTTCCCACTCCCGCCATCGCGGCTACGGCGAGCCGCGCGCTCGTGCCCGTCCTGCGCGAGGCGCTTGAGCGTGACGGCTCCGCCCAGCTGATGGACCAGATGGAGATGCCGCTCGTGGGTGTACTCGCACGCATGGAGCGCATGGGCCTCGCCGTTGACCCCGAGGTCCTTGCCGCCCAATCGCGCGAGCTGGGAGCGGACATCGAGGAGAGCCGCCAGAAGATCTTTGCCGCCGCCGGTCGCGAGTTCAACGTCGATAGTCCCATGCAGCTCTCCGGTGTGCTTTTTGATGACCTGGGGCTACCCACGGCGGGTCTCAAGAAGACCCAGCGTGGCTACTACTCCACCAACGCCAAGGTGCTCGAGGACCTCGCTCGCACGAACGACGTGGTTGCCGAGGTGCTCGCTTACCGCGAGAAGGCCAAGATCAGGAGCACCTATCTCGACGCCCTGCCCGAGCTCATCGCAGGTGATGGCCGCATCCACACCAGCCTCAACCAGACGGTTACGGCGACGGGTCGCCTTTCGAGCTCAAACCCCAACCTGCAGAACATCCCGACTCGCTCCGAGCTGGGGCATCGCGTGCGCACGGCCTTCAAGGTGGCTCCGGGCAGCGTGTTCCTCGCGTGCGATTACTCGCAGATCGAGCTGCGCCTGCTCGCGCACCTCTCTGGCGATGAACATCTTATCGCGGCCTTCTGCGAGGGCGAGGACTTCCATGCCGAGACGGCCGCCCGTGTCTTTGGCGTGCCCGTGTCCGAGGTCACGCCCGTGATGCGCAGTCGCGCTAAGGCGGTGAACTTCGGTATCGTCTACGGACAACAGGCCTACGGCCTCTCTACGTCGCTTGGCATCTCGCGCGCGGAGGCGCAGGAGATGATCGACCGCTACTTCGCGGCTTATCCCGGCGTGCGCCGCTACCTTGACGAGACCGTCGCACTTGCCAAGCGCAATGTCTGGGCGTCCACGATGTACGGTCGTAAGCGCCACGTTCCGGACATCTTGGCGCGCAACGCCAACCTGCGCAACTTTGGCGAGCGTACGGCGATGAACCACCCCATGCAGGGCACCGCGGCAGACATTATCAAGCTCGCGATGGTCGCGGTCGACGCGCGCATGCGTGAGGAGGGGATGACGAGCAAGCTCGTCCTCCAGATTCACGACGAACTTGACTTCGAGGTGCCGGAGACCGAGCTCGAGGCTATGAGCGCGCTCGTCAAGGAGACCATGGAGGGCGTGGTGGCGCTGAGCGTCCCGCTGGTGGCCGAGGTTTCCTACGGTGAGGATTGGGCGGCCGCGAAGTAGTCGTGGTGCCCGGGCGGCGATAGCCGTTGTCGCCGCAAGGGGCGCGGTTCTCGGGTGGCAACGGACGTTGCTGCCCGAGGCACGCATGGCGCCAGTCGGCGTATTCAGTCAACAAACACGAGGGGAGCGTATGAGGGTCGTTATCTATACGGATGGTTCTAGCAGGGGCAATCCTGGTCCTGGTGGCTATGGGGCGGTGCTGCGCTATACCGATCCGGCGGGCGTCCTTCACGAGCGCGAACTCTCGCAGGGCTATGCGCGCACCACGAACAACCGCATGGAGCTCATGGCTGCCATCGCTGCGCTCGAGGCGCTCAAGCGTCCGTGCGAGGTGGAGGTCCACAGCGACTCGCAATACGTCGTGAACGCGTTCAACCAGCATTGGGTCGATGGCTGGCAACGCCGCGGATGGAAGAACGCCAAGAAAGAGCCGGTGAAGAACCCGGACCTCTGGAAGCGTCTGATCGCGGCTGCCAAGCCCCATGACGTGCGCTGGGTATGGGTCCGCGGGCACGCGGGCGCCGAGCTCAACGAGCGCTGCGACCAGCTTGCCGTTGCCGCCGCAACCGCGCCTGCCGCCCAACTCCTCGAGGACGAGGGCTTCGAGGGGTAGAGCTCTCGGGTTCGCCGTGACGCCGCTCGCCCCGCTGCGCTCGGCGGGACGCCTGCTCGTGCGTTTCGTTCGCCGTGGCCACCCCATGCGCCAACAAGCATCCACATCCGCCACGACACCCCTCGTCATGTCACAGAGGCGGGGTATAGTAGACCCTCGCAATTCGTACCAACCGCTGGAGGCACCCATGATCGTCCGCTTGAACAAGGCCGTCCTGCACGTCCTCGACCTCGACTCTGCCGTGAGCGTCATCTCCAAGGCCGAGCTTGACCTCGAGGAGAAGCCCGTCAAGTCCTACGTGCAGAGCATCTGCCGCAAGTCCCTCGGCTCGACGGACTGCCGCCACGGCAAGTTCGGGCAGGACAACGCCCTCGCGACCCAGGTGAGCCGCTACCTCCATGGCGCGGATGAGTTCGTTCCGCTGACGGCAACCGTGGCGAGCTTCCTGTTCGGTGAGCTCCAGCGTGCGGATGGCGCCCGTAGCACGGACCTTCTCATGACGGATTTCCTCGATGGTGACGATACACGCTACATCGGCCTTTTCCTCCTCGAGGGCAAGAAGGCCTTCGTCCATGAGGTCAGCCAGGCTGGCTCGATGGTGAGCTGCGACATCGTTCGTCGCTATGGCGTGCTGCCCGCCGCCACCCAGAAGCTTGCGAGCTGGGCCCTCGTGCGTGCGGACAACCTCGAGATTGCCTATGTCGACAAGCCGCGTTCCATCGACGGCCAGGACACGCTGCTCATCCCCGAGGGCCTGCTCCAGTGCAGCTCTGAGGCGAGCGCTCGTGAGACCATCGACTGCGTGACCGAGATTGTGGAGCAGGTCGCCGAGGAGCACGGTGCCAATGCCGCCCTGGCTCTCTCCCGCGCCAAGGCCTACGTCGCCGAGCAGGTCGACGAACAGGATTCCTTCTCGCGCGATGGTCTCGCGGAGAAGGTCTTCGAGGACTCCGAGCCCGCGCGCCGCGCGTTCGAGACTGCGGCTGACGTGCGCCACCTGCCGGAGCGCGTTGCCGTCGACCGTCGCGCCGTCGCCCAGAAGCGCGTGCGCTGCCACCGCATCGTGACGGACACTGGCATCGAGGTCTCGTTCCCGGCGGAGTACGGCGATGACCCGGAGTTCATCCAGTTCTCCACCGAGGCCAACGGCCTCATCTCGATCGAGCTCAAGAACATCGGCAGCATCGAGAACAAGTAGGCGCTACGCGCGCCTGGTGCCCGCGACCGCGCTCGCGCGCGACGGGCACGCAGGAGGTGGCCGGAACCACGCGCGCCTGGTGCGCGCCTGGCCACGAAGGCTATCATTACCCTCTACGCATTGATTCCCTTAGCCATCGGAAGGCATACGATGAGTGCATGGACGTCCTACAAGGGTTCTGTCTACCAGCAGCTCTTTGGCAATTTCTTCGAATACTTCCGCAAGTACTGCGGTGACCAGGACTTCTCCCGCTCAGCGTGGCTCGAGCACGAGCTCGGCAGGCATCGCCTGGCGTTCAACTCCTACTATGACGCGCTGGACAACGAGGCGGCGCGGTTCGCGACCGTCCTTACCACCCGCGGGTTCGTCTCCGCGTGCTGCTTGCATGCGACGGGTGCCGTGAGCGGAGGCGACGACGGGACGTGGCGAATCGAGCGAGACGGCGAAAGTCAGGCCTTCCCGTCCCCTCTGACCTACGTTCGTCGCCAGAAGAAGTTCCTCGGCGGATTCATCGAGAGGGACGTGACGTACGTGATCGTGTTCGATGACGGGACGGACCTTGCGGGCGTCCGTTGCGCCTGTCCCGTCATGCATATGAGTGAGCTCGTGGGCTTCCTCAAGGGCCTCGACGGCGTTGCCTCAGAGGCTGAGATAAAGGGCGCCTTCGATGCGTTTAGGCTCGCTGTCGCGAACGGCGGCACGCGATAGCCCGTCTTCAGGTGGATTGAGGACGACGGTCGCATCCTCTGCCTCGCTGCCTGGCGCGGGCACGCGGCTCGCGGGCGCGCCTGGGCGCGGCCTGTCCGGCGGACGGTGGGCTAGAGCGACTCCTCGAGCAGGTCGATGACCTCGCGGGCGATGTTGTCCTCGGTCAGACCGCAGCATTTGAGGAGGTCTTCCGGCTCGTAACGATCCGGGAAGCCGTGCGGCAGGCCAAAACCGCGCACGCGCGCGTTGGTGGGGCCGAGGATGCGGGCGATGTGGCTGCCAAAGCCGCCGTCGAGCACGCCGTCCTCGAGGGTCACCACGACACGGTTCTCGTCTGTGAGCGAACACACCCAGTCGAAGTCGATGCCGCACGCGTAGCGCGGGTTGACGAGCGTGGCGTCGATGCCCTTCTCCGCGAGGAGGGCCACCACCTTCTCGCCTAGGGGCATGGTGGACCCAAGCGCGAGAATCGCGGCGCCGCTCGTACCCTCGTGGACGATTTCGGGGATGCCGAAGACGTAGCCGCCGTCAGGAATCTCGATGCTCGGGCGGGAGACGACGCCTGCTCCGGGCACGCGAATCGCGTACGGACCGCGGCGGCAGTCGATCGCCCAGTCGAGCATGGCGAGGTACTCCTCGCGGCACGTGGGCGCGAGGTAGGTGAGGCCTGGCATGTCACTGAGCATTGCGATGTCATAAAAGCCCAGGTGAGTGGCATCGGTCGTGCCAAAGGCGCTCGAGCCGAACACAAGGAACGTGATCGGTGCGGCGTTGAGGCAGACGTCGTGCCAGAGCTGGTCATACGTGCGCTGGAGAAAAGTGCCGTAGACGCCGTAGACGGGCTTGGCACCACCAACTGCGAGGCCGGCGCACAGCGTGACGGCGTGCTCCTCCGCGATGCCAACGTCGACGAACTGCTTGCCTGCTGCGGCGCGACGATCGGGCGTGAATCCCATCATGTAGGGCGTGGCGGAGGAGACGGCAACAAGTTGCTGGTCAGAGGCCATGCGCTTGAGTAGATACTCACCCGTGATGTCCGCATAGGTGGCGGGCGGGGTGATTACGATGCCACCGCTCGCGCGCCCGCCGGCGAGCTTCTCGCCAGTCTCCGGATTGAAGGGGCCGACGTGATGCCAGCTCTCCTCGTTTTCCTCCGCCGGGGCGAAGCCGAGGCCCTTGTGGGTGTGGATGTGGAGCACGACGGGGTGGTTGCAGCCGCTGAGACTCGCGAGGGCCTCCTCGCAGGCGGCCTCGTCGTTGCCGTTCTCGAGGTAGCGATAGTCAAGGCCCATCGAACGGAAGTAGTTGTCCTTGGTGTGGCCGCGCGTGGCGCGCAGCTCGGCGAGGTTGGCGTAGATGCCACCGTGGTCCTCGGAGATGGACCACTCGTTGTCATTCACGACGATGATGAGGTTCGTTCCGAGCTCTGCCGCGTTGTCGAGACCTTCGAAGGCGAGGCCGCCGGACAGCGAACCGTCGCCAATGACGGCGACGACGTCATAGGTGTCTCCCGCGAGGTCGCGTGCCTTCGCGAGGCCAAGCGCGAGGCCCACCGAGGTCGAAGTGTGACCCATGGAGAAGTGGTCGTGCTTGCTCTCAACGGGGCTGGCAAATCCTGAGACTGCACCCATGAGCTCTGGTTTTATGAATGCCTCGGCACGGCCGGTGAGCATCTTGTGCGCATAGGTCTGATGGGAGACGTCGAATACGATCTTGTCTCGAGGGGAGTCAAAGACGCGGTGGAGCGCCACCGTAAGCTCGACGATACCAAGGTTGGGGCCCACGTGACCGCCCACCTTGGCGCAGGTCGCAATGATGGCGGACCTGATTTCCTCGCAGAGGGGACGCATCGCTTGGGCGGGGAGAGCGCGAACGTCTGCCGGTGTGGCAATGCCCTCGAGATACATGTGCCCTCCCATCATCTGACCTGCGGTTTCTTGAATCGTGCTAAAAATGCGCCTATTTAGGGCGTAAACATATAGATTGGCACATTTGGGGGAAGAAAGTGTGGTGGGGATGTGCCAGCGGCAGAATAGTGTCGATTGGCGAGGTTATTTTAGGGGGGGCGATGGCGTTGACGGGTGGTCTGATGCATGAAGTCGCGAGCCACGTGGGCACCAAAGCCGCGACGGCGACTGCCCCCGAAGTTGCCGCCGAGGCGACTCGCCTCGAGCGAGAGGGTCGTCTCGGCCTTTGCCGCGAGTTCGTCCAGCATGGAGATGTGTCCGTGTACGAGCATGTGGTGGCGGTCGCGGTTGAGAGCTGCCGCATGGCGGACGCTCTCGCGCGTTATGGCATCACGGTCGACCGGCCCTCGCTCGTGCGCGGGGCGCTTCTCCATGATTACTTCCTCTATGACTGGCACGATCCGGATCCGAGCCATCGGCTCCATGGGTTTCGCCACCCGTTCTTCGCGCTGCGCAACGCGGAGGATGATTTCACCTTGGGCGAGCGCGAGCGCAACATTATCGCGAGGCACATGTTTCCGCTGGTGCCGGTGCCACCCACGTGCCGGGAGGCATGGATCGTATGTGGCGCTGACAAGCTGGTTGCTCTGCGCGAGACGCTCGACTCGCGCGTGCCGAAGCGTTTGCTTCCCCGCTGGCTCAAGGAGGCCGGTCGATGAGTCCTGAAACCGCCGCGATGATCCCACTTCTGGCGGCATCCGTGCCCGCCGCCCCGCTTTCGGGACTCTTCATCTCGTTTCTCGTCTATAGCTTTGCCGGGTGGCTCTGGGAGTCCACTGCCTGCGCGATGATGAATCAGAGACGCTTCGCCAACAGCGGCTTCCTGCTTGGGCCCATCTGCCCGATCTACGGCGTGGGCGCTCTCGCGTGCTGGCTCTTCCTCCGCGAGATTCCGGATGTCGTGTCGCAGTTCCTCGTGTCGGGCTTGCTGTGCTGCACGCTCGAATACGCGGTGAGCGTCATGCTCGAAGCGACGACGGGCGCGCGCTTTTGGGATTACGAGGACAAGCCGGCCAACATCAACGGACGGGTTTGCCTCTACGGCTTCCTGATGTTTGGCGCCGGCGCGGTCTTGATCTGCCGCGTGTTCGAGCCCGCGCTTCTCGAAGTACTTGTGAATGTGCCGGTTGTCGCGCTCGAGGTGGTGGCGGTGGTGTGTGCGATAGCCCTCGTCGTTGATTTGGTGTTTGCCATGGCGAGCTGGCGTCGCCTGTCCACCCAGCTCGAGTCGTTGCGCACGCAGATTCAGGTCAGGATTGACGAATCGATGGGCGAGGCCTCCGAGCGCATGCTCGAAGCGCTGCCGGAACCCGTGGTAGAGGGTGCCGCCGAGGTCTATGAACGCACGCGCGACGTTGCCGAGGACCTTGTCTCGAAGCTTGATCCGCGCGTCGTCGCGGCTGGTGTTGGCCAGGCTACGCAGATGCTGCGTGATGGCATCGCGGAGCACGGCGGCGAGGGCCGCCTGGCCGAGCTCCGCGCCGCCGGCGAGGGCGCGCGTCTGAGGCGTGTGGCCTCGAATGCCCAGGCGACGGAGTGGCTCAACTCCGCCGCCGAGTCGCTCGTGTCGCGTCTTGGCAGGCGAGACCTGCGATTCTTCAATGCGTTCCCGCGCATGCGCATGAAGCGCTATGAGAGCGTCATCAATCGTGCCGGCATCCGCGAGCGCGTGAGGGAGCTGTTCGAGCGCTAGGTGGTGCGGCGAGGCCGCGATTGCCGGCGGCGCCGCCACGGCTGCGGTTGCTAGTGCCGCACGAGGTTGCGCAGGGGCTCCCCGGCTTCGAGGTGGGCGATGTTCTCCGCGGCGATGTCCGCGATGTTGTCGAGGACCGTGAAGAGGTGGAACCCACCGGAGACATGCGGCGTGATCAGGAGGTTGGGTGCATCCCAAAGCGGGCTGTCCTCCGGAAGTGGCTCCGGCGAGGTGACGTCGAGTGCGGCGCCTGCGAGGTGCCCGTTCACGAGCGCCGCGACCAGGTCGTCCGCGACGACGAGGTCTCCGCGGCCGCCGTTGGCGAAGAAGGCGCCCGGGCGCATCGCCGAGAAGAACGCGGCGTCCACAAGGCCTTGCGTTGCCGGTGAGCTCGGCAGGAACGATGCGACGACGTCCGCCTCGCCAAGAATCTGCGGCAGCTCGTCAATAGGGTGGACTGTCTCGAAGCCGGCAGGCGCCTCGCCGCCGTGACGGTTCGCGCCGGTGACGCGTGCCCCCATCGCCTGGCAGAGCTGGGCGAAGTGTCTACCGATGTCACCCGTGCCCAGAACGAGGACTCGTGCACCGGCGAGGGTGGTGACCGGGCCGAGGTCGCCCCAGTCATGGGCGTGCTGCAAATCGTGGTAGCCCGGGAGGCGCTTCATGAGGGCGAGCGTCATCGCGAAGAGATGCTCGGAGACCGCCTGGCCGTAGGCGCCGACGGCGCAGCACAGCGCGAGGTCTGCCGGAAGGGTGCCCGCGGCAAGGTAATTGTCATAGCCGGCCGAGTTGAGTTGCAGCAGCTTGAGCGAGGTTGCCTCGGGGAGACGCTCGGGCGAGAGGTTGCCCACGATGACGTTCGCCTCGGCGACCTGGTCGCTGGTGGGGTTTCCGAGCATGGCGCCCGGCATGGGCGCCACATACGTGAAGCGCGCGTGCGGGGCAGATGCCTCGAGTCGAGTGCACTGCTGCTCATTGAACGGCGGAAGGACAAGGACGTTAAGGGTACTGCCGGCCATGGGTTTTCCTCTCGTGGCGCTATTCTCGGCCGTATTCTACGCGTGCCACGGATAGGCCCGTGCGTCGGCACGTATCGCTTAACGGCCTTGCAAGGTTCTCTCGAGTCATATGCGGGGGACGGACTCGAACCATTTGTGAGGGATGGATTCTCGTACCCGTAGCTTTCCGTATGAAGCACTTGTGAGGAACGGCATCTTAGATGTTGACGAGTCAACAACAGACCGGTAGGCTCTTCTGCCTATAAGATGTTAACACGTCAACAAGCGTCACGCGAAAGGGGTGCCAAGCCTTGTCCTTCCGGATTCTCGGTACGGGATCTGCCCTTCCAGAGCGCGTCGTCACCAACGACGACCTGTCGGATTTCCTCGACACCTCCGACGAGTGGATCTTCACTCGCACGGGTATCAAGGAGCGCCGTATCTGCACGGAGGAAACCCTCGACGACCTTGCGATGGAGGCGAGTCGTCGAGCCCTCGACATGGCGGGCGTCGCCGCCGGTGACCTCGACCTCATCGTCTGCTCGACCACCACGGGCGACCATCTCGTTCCCGCTGAGGCGTGCGCCATCGCCGAGGGCTTGGGTGCCAACTGCGCGGCGTTCGACGTCTCGGGAGCCTGCGCGGGCTTCGTCCTCGCCCTCGACGTCGCCGATGGCTTCATGGCCCGCGGCCGCGCCTCGCACGTTCTCGTGGTCGCCGCGGAGCAGATGAGCCGCGTCCTCGACTGGGAAGACCGCGCGACGTGCGTTCTGTTTGGCGACGGTGCCGGTGCGGCTGTCATCTCGGTCGACGAGGGTCAGAACCCCCTCGCGATGAGCTTTTTGACGACGCCCGACGTTGCCTCCCTGAACGTTCCGGGCATCTCCGGAACCTGTCCGTTCAGGCCGGCGGACCATGTCGCGAGCACCCTTTCCATGGATGGCCGTCGCGTGTTCCGTTTTGGCGTCGGCGCCATCTGCGACGCCGTCAAATCCCTGGCGGGCGAGGCCGGCGTCGCGGTCTCTGACATCGACCACTTCGTATTTCACCAGGCGAACGAGAGGATCCTCTCCGCCGCCGTCAAGCTCCTGGGCGTGGACGACGCGCGCGTGGTCCGCACCCTCAGGAGCACGGGGAACATCTCGAGCGCCTGCATCCCGCTCGCGCTCGACAACCTCGTCCGCTCAGGCGAGCTCAAGCGCGGAGAGCTCGTTGCGCTGGTCGGCTTTGGGGCTGGCCTTGACACGGGGGCCTGTCTGCTTCGCTGGGAGCAGTGACTCGCATAACAAGAACCAATCGGCAAGACAAACGCGAACGCCCAAAGGGCAAGCAAAGGAGAAGAACATGGCTACTGACAACACCTTCGAGCGCGTCTGTGACATCATCCGCGACAACGCCGGCGACGACACCGTCGAGCTGACTCGCGACACCACCATGGCCGAGCTCGGTCTCGACAGCCTCGCCACCGTCGAGGTCGTCGTCGCCATCGAGGGCGAGTTCGACATCGAGCTTGACCAGTCCGTCAACCCGGAGACCGTCGGCGAGTTCGTCGACCTGGTCGAGGCCCAGCTGGAGAAGTAACGATGCTGAAGACTCCTCTCTGCGACGTCCTGGGTATCGAGAAGCCCGTCTTCCAGGGCGGCATGGCCTGGATTGCCGACGCGTCCCTCGCTGCAGCCGTCTCCGAGGCGGGCGGCCTTGGCATCATCGCTGCCATGAACGCGGACGCCGAGTGGCTCCGCGAACAGATTCATGAGCTGCGCCGCCTCACGGATAGACCGTTTGGCGTGAACGTCATGCTCATGAGCCCCTTTGCGGACGAGGTCGCTCAGGTCGTCATCGACGAGAAGGTCCCGGTGGTCGTCACCGGTGCCGGCGATCCGCGCAAGTTCATGAAGGGCTGGCTCGCTGCCGGCATCAAGGTCATTCCGGTCGTCGCCTCGGTGGCGCTCGCCAAGCTCGTCGCCCGTGCCGGCGCGACCGCCGTCGTGGCGGAGGGCACGGAGTCCGGCGGCCACATTGGCGAACTCACCACGATGGTCCTCGTTCCGCAGGTCGTCGATGCCGTTGACGTTCCCGTCGTCGCGGCGGGCGGCATCGCCGATGGCCGCGGCGTCGCGGCCGCCCTCATGCTGGGCGCCCAGGGCGTCCAGGTTGGCACGCGCTTCCTCGTGGCGGACGAATGCACCGTCTCCGAGGAGTACAAGGAACTCGTGCTCAAGGCGAAGGACATCTCCACCCGTGCCACGGGCCGCACGACGGGCCATCCGGTTCGCGCGCTCAAGACGCAGTTCAGCACCGCGTATGCGAGGCTCGAGGCGGAGGGCGCGAGCCCGGAGAAGCTGGCGGAGTTCGGTACGGGCGCGCTCCGTCGTGCCGCCAAGGATGGCGACGTCAAGAACGGCTCGTTCCTCTGCGGCCAGATCGCGGGCATGGTGCGCGAGCGCCAGAGCGCCCGAGAGATTGTCGATGACCTGGTCGAGGGCGCACAGGAGGTTCTCTCGGGGGCGGGCCGATGGGTAAGGTAGCCTTCCTCTTCGCGGGTCAGGGCTCCCAGCGCCCGGGTATGGGCGCGGGCATTGCCAGCGTCTCTCCCGCGGCGCGAGCCGTGTTCGAGGCCGCGGACGCCGTGCGTCCCGGGACTTCCGGTCAGTGCTTCGAGGGCACGGCGGAGGAGCTGTCGAAGACCGCGAACACGCAGCCCTGCGTCTTCTCCGTGGACCTCGCCTGCGCCCGCGCCCTTCTCGAGCGCGGCGTTCGCCCTGATGTCGTGGCGGGATTCTCCCTCGGCGAGGTGGCGGCGCTGACCTTTGCCGGCGCGTTTGACGACGAGGAGGGCTTTGCCCTCGTGTGCCGCCGTGCCGAGCTCATGGCAGAGGCAGCCGCGGCCCATCCCGGTGCCATGCGCGCCGTGCTCAAGCTCGACGCTGCCACGGTGGAGGAACTCGCCTTCCGGGCCGGGGCGGACACGAACGGCGCCTGCTGGCCCGTGAACTACAACAGCCCGCTTCAAACCGCGGTCGCGGGCTCGCCCGCTGCCTGCGAGAGGCTCGACGAGCTCGTGCGCGAGGCTGGCGGCCGTGCGGTGAGGGTGGCCGTCTCGGGTGCCTTCCACAGCCCGTATATGGCCGAGGCGGCCGAGGGCTTGGCTGCGTATCTCGAGACGCACGAGCCGGCGGCGACGCAGGTGCCCGTTGTGGCCAACCGCTCCGCTCGCCCGTATCCCTTTGGCGCGAGCGAGGCCGCGGCGCTTCTGTCCGAGCAGGTGAAGAGCCCGGTGCGTTGGGTTGAGACTCTGCGCTGGATGGCGGACGCCGGCGTGGACGCCTTCGTGGAGGTTGGTCCCGGGAAGACCCTCCAGGGGCTCGTCAAGCGGACGCTCGAAGGTGTCTCGGTCTTTGGCGTCGAGACGCCCGAGCAGCTCGAGGCGGTTGCCGCCGCGCTTCGCGGAGGAAAGGACTCAAACGATGGACAACGGTAGGGAAGGGGCGCTCGTGCGCGAGGGGTCGAGGCGCGTCGCCCTCGTGACGGGTGCGTCGCGCGGCATCGGTCGCGCCATTGCCTGCGGGCTTGCCTCCGATGGCTTTGACGTCGCGCTCGTCTATGCGGGAAACGCCGAAGCCGCGGCGGAGGCCGTCGCCGAGTGCGAGGCGGCGGGTGCCACGGCGCGCGCCTATCGCTGCGACGTGGCCAACGCCGACGAGGTCAAGGCGACGGTCGACGCGGTCCTTGCGGACTTCGGGTCCGTCTGGGCGCTCGTCAACAACGCGGGCATCACGCGCGACACGCTACTCGCGCGCATGAAGGACGAGGACTTCGCGAGCGTGATCGGCGTGAACCTCACCGGCGCCTTCAACATGACGCGTGCCCTCACGCGTGCTTTCATGCGCCAGCGCGGTGGTCGCATCGTGAACATGTCGTCGGTCGTGGGCCTTATGGGAAACGCGGGACAGGCGAACTATGCCGCGTCGAAGGCGGGTCTCATCGGCCTTACGAAGTCCGTGGCGCGAGAGCTCGCCGGTCGAGGCGTGACCGTCAACGCGGTGGCGCCCGGATTCGTGCGCACGGACATGACCGCGGCGTTGCCCGAGCAGGTCGTCGAGCGATATGAGGGCCAGATTCCCCTGGGCAGACTGGCAGATCCGGACGAGGTCGCGGGCGTGGTCCGTTTCCTGGTCAGTGACGCCGCGGCGTACGTGACGGGCGAGGTCATTCGCGTAGACGGCGGAATGGCGATGTAGAGAGGGGCCGAGGTGCCTCGGTTTGGTTTGGAGAAGACGATGGAACATAGGGTGGCGATCACCGGCATTGGCGCGGTCACGCCTCTGGGCAACACGACCCCCGAGACCTGGGAGGCCATGTGCGCGGGGCGTTGCGGCATCGGCCCCATAACCCGCATCGACACGGAGGGCCTCTCGGTGGGCGTTGCGGCGGAGGTCAAGGGTTTTGACGGCGAGGCGTACTTTGGACGTCGCGAGGCGAAGCACCTCGACCGTTGCGTGCAGTTCGCGATGGCGGCCGCCGACGAGGCGATGGCGGACGCCGGACTCGATGCCGAGGGAGCCGTCGACCATGAGCGCCTGGGCGTCTACATCGGTTCGGGCATCGGCGGCGTGGAGACCTACACCGAGCAGGTGCACCTCATGGGGGAGAAGGGCCCGCGCCGTGCCTCCCCCTACCTGGTTGCGATGATGATCCCGAACATGGCCGCGGGCAACGTCGCTATCCGCCACAACGCCCAGGGGCCGACCCTGCCTGTGGTGACCGCGTGCGCCACCTCGGCCCATGCGGTGGGCGAGGCGTTCCGCGCGATCAAGCACGGTTATGCGGACGCCATCCTCGCGGGTGGCGCAGAGGCACCCATTATCCGCGAGGTAGTCGCGGGGTTTACTGCGTGCCGTGCGCTCAGCACCAACCCGGATCCCGCGACGGCATGCCGCCCCTTCGATGCCGAGCGCGATGGCTTCGTCATGGGCGAGGGCGGGTGCGTGCTTGCCCTCGAGCAGTGGGAGCACGCCGTCGCTCGCGGGGCGCGCATATATGCCGAGGTCGTTGGCTACGGCAACACCGATGACGCCCACCACATCACGAGTCCGGACCCTGAGGCCGCGGGTATCGCTCGCGCCATTAGCCAGGCTATGACGGAGGGCGGCGTGAACCCCGGGGAGGGGCTCTACATCAACGCCCACGGCACCTCGACGAAGCTCAACGACGCGTCTGAGACGCTCGGCTTCAAGCGCGCGCTGGGCGAGGATGCCGCCCGTGCCGCTCACGTGAGCTCCACCAAGTCGATGACCGGCCACATGCTCGGCGCGACTGGCGCCGTCGAGATCATGGCATGCGCCCTCGCCCTGCGCGACGGCATCGTGCCGCCCACCATCAACTACATGACGCCTGACCCCGCCTGCGACCTGGATTACACGCCCAACGAGGCTCGCGCCTGCGAGCTCGAGTGGGCGCTTTCGACGAACCTCGGCTTTGGCGGTCACAACGCGTGCGTCGCCCTGCGAGCCGTCAAGGAGGCATAGGCATGGATTCCAACAAGATTGCCGAGATAGCGGACGTGATGGAGGGCCGCGGCCTCACCCGCGTGCGCGTCGAGGAGCCAGACGGCTCCGCCTTCGAGCTCGAGCGCGCCGTCCGCGAGCCGGCTCCCGCGGTCGTGATGCCGCAGGTCGTCGCCGGTACGGCCGTCGCCGCGCCGCTGGCCGTGCAGGCCGCGGGGGCTGCCACGGTCGAGGCCGATGTCGCGGCGTCGGCGGCGCCCGAGCCTGCGGAGGCGGAGCCCGCAGGCGTGGAGGTCACGTCTCCGATGGTGGGTGTCTACTACGCTTCCCCGGCGCCGGATGCCGAGCCCTTCGTGCGCGTGGGCTCGAAGGTCCGCAAGGGCGAGACGCTCTGCATCATCGAGGCGATGAAGGTCATGAACGAGGTTGCCGCCACGGCGGACGGCGAGATCCTCTCCATCGAGGCCGCCGACGGCGATTTGGTCGAGTACGGCAGTTGCCTCATGAGGATCGGTTAGGGGTCAGACATGAACAGGGAAGAGATCGAGCGCGTCCTGCCGCATCGCGAACCGATGCTCTTGCTCGACGAGGCCGAGCTCGTGGGTGACGAGGCCCGTGGGCGCATCACCATCACCGGCGAGGAGTTCTTCCTCCAGGGGCACTTTCCCGGCAACCCCGTGGTGCCGGGCGTGATCCAGTGCGAGATGCTCGCCCAGAACTGCTGCGTGCTCTTCTCCGAGGAGCTCGCCCAGGGTGGCACGCCGCTCTACACGAGCCTCGACAAGGTGCGCTTCAAGCGTCCGGTCCGCCCGGGTGACACCATCGAGCTCAGCTGCAGGCTCACCCGCGCGCGCGGCCCCTTCCGCTTCTGCGAGGGGATCGCGACCGTGGATGGCGAGGTCTGCTGCAAGGCATCCATGTCGTTTGCGCTCGTGGACGAAGTCCGGTAGGGGATGGATCGATGTTCGACAAGATTCTGGTCGCGAACAGGGGCGAGATCGCCGTTCGCGTGATTCGCGCCTGCCGCGACATGGGCGTGCGGACCGTCGCCGTCTACTCGCCCGCGGACGCCGAGGCCCTGCACGTGCGCCTCGCTGATGAGGCCTACTGCATCGGCGGCTCGCGTCTTGCGGAGAGCTACCTCAACGAGGATGCGGTCCTGACCACCGCCGTGAAGTCTGGCGCCAAGGCGATCCATCCCGGCTACGGGTTCTTCTCGGAGAACGCGGGCTTCGTGCGCGAGTGCGAGAAGTGCGGCCTTGCGTTCGTGGGCCCTTCCGCTGAGGTCATCGACCGCATGGGCGACAAGGACGCCGCCCGCCGCACCGCGAAGGCCGCGGGCGTTCCCGTGGTCCCCGGCTGCGACCTGCTGAAGTCTCCCGAGGAGGCGGAGCGCGAGGCGCGCCGCATCGGGTGCCCCGTGCTCATCAAGGCCCGCTCGGGCGGCGGCGGACGTGGTATCCGCAAGGTCGAGCGTGCCGAGGACGCCGGGCGAGCCTTCAGCGAGGCCCGCGCAGAGGCCGAGGCCGCCTTCGGTGACGGCGAGTGCTACATGGAGAAGTTCGTCTCGCCCGCGCACCACGTTGAGGTCCAGATCATGGCCGACAAGTTTGGCAACGTCTTCTCCCTCGGCGAGCGCGAGTGCTCCGTGCAGCGCCGCAACCAGAAGCTCGTCGAGGAGAGCCCGGCGCCCTGCCTCGAGGGCCGCCCTAACGTACGCGAGCGCATGCATCGCGCCGCGCGTGACCTCGCGCGTGCCGTGGCTTACGAGGGGGCTGGTACCGTCGAGTTCCTCTACTCGGACGATGGCAGCTTCTACTTCATGGAGATGAATACGCGCCTGCAGGTCGAGCACCCCGTTACCGAGTTCGTCACTGACGTTGACCTCGTCAAATGGCAGCTGCGCGTGGCAGCGGGCCAGGCCCTGCCCTTCGAGCGCGAGGACCTTCCGGTGGCCGGCCATGCCATGGAGTGCCGTATCAACGCCGAGACGCCCGATTACCTGCCCTCGTGCGGCACCGTCACGATGCTGCACGTTCCTGGCGGGCCGAAGGTGCGCTTCGACTCGGCGCTCTTCCCCGGCGCCGTCGTGCCGCCCTACTACGATTCGATGCTCGCGAAGGTCATCGTCTGCGCGTCTACGCGCGACGGTGCCATTCGCAAGATGCGCTCTGCCCTGGGCGAGCTCGTGATCGAGGGCGTCGATGAGAATAGCGAGCTCCAGCTGCGGATTCTCGCCAATGAGGAGTTCCTCTCCGGCAACTACCACACGAACCTGATGGAGGGCATCAATGCTGCGCAATAGGATCGGCCATGCCCTGAACGCGCTCGAGGGGCCCATGACCGAGGTCTGTGCTGAGTTCCCCGCGCGCCACGTGCTTGTCAAGTGCCCTGGTTGCCGCCGCGCCATTGACGAGGGGACGCTCCGCGAGAACCTCGAGGTGTGCCCGCGTTGCGGCAAGCACCTGCGCCTGTCTGGCCGGGCTCGCATGCGCGCGACCGTCGACGCCGGGAGCTTCGAGGAGTGGGACGCCGGCCTTCGCGCGACGGACTTCCTGGAGTTTCCGGGATATGCCGAGAAGCTCGAGGCGGCGCGCGCGTCGTCTCACGAGAACGATGCTGTCATCTGCGGGCGTGGCACCATAAGCGGGCATGCCTGCGCGCTGTTCTTCATGAACGCCGACTTCATGATGGGCTCGATGGGGTCGGTCGTTGGCGAGAAGATCTGCCGTGTGTTCGAGAAGGCCTGCGAGCTGCGACTTCCCGTCGTGGGCTTCACCGTTTCCGGTGGGGCTCGTATGCAGGAGGGCGTTACGTCGCTCATGCAGATGGCGAAGGTGTCGGCCGCCGTGCGTCGTCACTCCGCGGCGGGGCTTCTCTACGTGTGCGTTCTGACGGACCCCACGACGGGTGGCGTCACGGCGAGCTTCGCCATGGAGGGCGACGTCACGCTCGCCGAGCCGGGCGCGCTCGCGGCTTTCGCTGGCCCGCGCGTGATCGAGCAGACCGCCAGGAAGAAGCTCCCCGCTGGTTTCCAACGGTCTGAGTTCCTCCTCGAGCACGGCTTTTGCGATGCCATCGTTGAGCGCGGGAACATGGTCGCCACCCTCGCGAAGCTGCTGGCCCTTCATGAGGGGGAGGTTCCCGCGGGGGATTCGCCCCACTCGCACACTGGTGGCGTGCCAAGCCGCCTGGCCAAGCGCGTGGGCAAGGCGAAGAGGGGAGTGGTGTCGAGGAGTGCGTATGACGTCGTCAAGCTCACTCGCTCGGCGGACCGGGTGACCGCCACGGAAATCATCGAGTCTGGCCTCGACGGGTTTGTCGAGCTCCATGGAGACCGCCTCTTTGGCGATGACGCCGCGGTGGTCGCGGGCATTGGCTGGAAGGATGGCCGTGCGATTACCGTCATTGCCATCGAACGAGGCACGACGACCAAGGAGCGCGTGCGCCGCAATTTTGGCATGCCTCATCCGGAGGGGTATCGAAAGGCGCTTCGCCTCATGCGGCAGGCCCAGAAGTTTGGCCGTCCGGTGCTGTGCCTCGTCGATACCTCGGGCGCCTACTGTGGCATTGGCGCCGAGGAGCGTGGCCAGGGCGAGGCCATCGCTCGGAACCTCGTTGAGATGAGCGGGCTTAAGGTGCCCGTCGTGAGCGTGATCACGGGCGAGGGCGGTAGCGGTGGAGCGCTCGCGCTGGGCGTTGCCGACAGGTTGCTTATGCTCGAGAGCTCGGCTTTCTCGGTTGTGAGTCCCGAGGCCTGCGCCTCCATCCTCTGGAAGGACCCGAAGCGTGCCGAGGACGCGGCCGCGGCGCTTTGCCTCACGGCGCCAGAGCTGCGGGAGCTTGGGCTTGTCGATGGCGTCATCGCCGATGCCGGTCTTACCAAGGCCGAGCTCGCCCGTGACATCGTGCGCGAGGCGCAGGCGACGTTCGACGAGCTTGCGGTCCTGGATGCCGAGGAGCTCGTTGAGAGGCGCTATGCCAAGTACCGCGCGATTGGCGCGAATCGCCTGGATTAGGACGGTGGAGAATGGCGCGGGGGTGCTGTGTCTTTCGTTTGCGCGCGGTGACGGCATCCCCGCATGCGCAGGCGGGCTGCATCCCCTGTTCGCATGCGGGTGATAGACTGAACGGGCAACCAAACGTCAGAAGGGAATCGCATGGGCGTCACCACTAAGACTTCCGAGGCGGAAATCGCCGCTGCTGAGGAGCTCGTCAGCTTCATTCAGAAGAGCCCGAGCATGTTCCACTCCGTTAAGACCATCCGCTCCTACCTTGACGAGGCCGGCTTCACGTACCTCCCCGAGGCTGGCGCGTGGGATGTCCGCGCGGGCGGCAGCTACTACACGTGCCGCAACAACTCGACCGTCATCGCCTGGAAGGTAGGCGAGCGCGTTGCCGAGGAGGGCTCGAACTATCACTTCCAGCTCGCGGCGTCTCACGCGGATTCGCCGGCGTTCAAGCTCAAGAACGTTGCCGAGATGGAAGGCCCCGAGGCCTACCTGCGTCTCGACACCGAGGCTTACGGCGGCATGATCGACTACACCTGGTTCGACAAGCCTCTGTCGCTTGCTGGTCGCGTGCTTGTGCGCGAGGGTTCTCGCATCGAGAGCCGTCTCGTGTCGCTCGACCGTGACGTCGCGATTATCCCGAGCCTTGCCATTCATTTTGATCGTGCCGTGAACGACAAGTTCTCGCCCAACCGCGCGGCCGACCTGTGCCCGATCATGTCCGCAGGTGACTGCACCGTGGGCACCGTCGACGCGCTCGTGGCAGAGCACCTTGGGATCGAGCCCGAGAACATCGTCGCGCGCGACCTGTTCCTCGTGAACCGTCAGCGTGGCTGCGTATGGGGCGCCGCCAGCGAGTTCGTGTCCTCGCCCAAGCTTGATGACCTTGCTTGCGCGTTCACGTCGCTCAAGGCGTTCCTTGCGAGCGACAACCAGCGCGATGTGAGCGTCTACTGCTGCTTCGACAACGAGGAGGTTGGCTCGAACACGAAGCAGGGCGCCATGTCCACCGTGCTCGCCGATACCCTCGCGCGTGTGAACGCGGCGCTTGGGCACACGAGCGACGAGCTGTGCCAGGCGGTTGCCAAGTCCATGCTCGTGAGCTGCGATAACGCGCATGCCGTTCACCCGAACCAGGCGGGTAAGTGCGACGCCGTCAACCGCTGCCGCCTCAACGGCGGCCTCGTGGTGAAGGAAGCGGCGAACCAGAAGTACTGCACCGACGCCTTCAGCCGCGCCGTGCTCCAGGCGGTTTGTGCCGATGCGGGCGTGCCGCTTCAGACGTTTGCCAACCGCAGCGACATGGCGGGCGGCTCTACGCTTGGAAATCTTTCGAACACGCAGGTCAGCGTGCATGCCGTTGATGTGGGCCTGCCGCAGCTGGCCATGCACTCGAGCTACGAGACGGGCGGAGCGCGCGATGTGACCCTCGCTATCGAGGCTCTCACGGCTTTCTATAACGCTGACCTTCTCATTGATGGCGCCGATGCCGTGACGCTGGGGTAACGCCCGGCCATCGCCAGGAAGCCGAAACATCGGGCGGGTGGCGCAGGGAAATCCAACGTTTGGGGGGTGTGGCTACGGCCGCACCCCCTAACAGAAAAGGCGTCGCCCGGCCGAAGAAGCTGGGCGGCGCCTGATTGGTCTAGCTGAGCCTATTGGCGGGCGATGGATAAACCGTTCGTGTCCTACTCGTCACCGAAGGAGATGCCAAGCATCTTGGCCTCGCGGACGAGCTCGCTGTTGGGGTCGACGTACTTGAGCTTGCCGGCGACCTCCTTGAGCGGGACGCGCGTCATGCGGCCATCGCGCAGGGCAATCATGCAGCCGTACTCGCCGGCGAGGCAGCTCTTTGCGGCTTCGACACCACACTGGGTCGCGAAGATGCGGTCCTGCGCGCTGGGCTCGCCGCCGCGCTGCGTGTGGCCAGGTACCGCGACGCGAACCTCGCGATCGGTACGAGCGGCGATTTCCTCGGCGATGTCGTAGGCGACGCTGGGCTTCACGCGCTGGGCGACCAGGCGCTTGTAGTCCTTCTTCTTCATTGCCGCCTCTTCCTTGGTGATGGCGCCCTCGGCCACGACGACGATTGAGAATCGCCCGCCATCGCGTTCGCGCTGCTCAATGGCATCAATCACGTTGTCCATCTCGTACGGAATCTCGGGAATGAGGATGACGTCGGCACCGCCGGCAATGCCCGCGTAGAGCGGAATCCAGCCAACCTTGTGGCCCATGATTTCGATCACGAAGACGCGACGGTGGCTCTCCGCCGTGGTGTGGATATCGTCGATGCACTTCGTCGCGATGTCGATGGCGCTGGGGAAGCCGAAGGTCATGTCGGTGCCATAGGTGTCGTTGTCGATGGTCTTCGGCAGGGCAATCACGTTGAGGCCCTCTTCGCGAAGGCGGTTGGCAGTCTTCGTGGAGCCGTTGCCGCCCAGCACGAACAGGCAGTCGAGATCGAGCTTGCGATAGTTCTTGACCATCGCGGGGACCTTCTCGACACCGTCCGCCTCGGGCGTGTCGAGGAGCTTGAAGGGCGTGCGGCTGGTGCCCAGGATCGTGCCGCCCTTGATGAGGATGCCAGAGAAATCAGCCCAGCTCATCTTGCGATAGCGACCGTAGATGAGGCCCTGGTAGCCGTCTTCGAAGCCGTAGATCTCGACCTTTTCCTTCGAGTTCCTGAGCACGGTCTTCACGATGCCACGCATGGTGGCGTTGAGCGCCTGGCAGTCGCCGCCGCTGGTAAGAAGGCCAATCCTGAGCATGGGAGCTCCCTTCTGATCCGCCACGGCGGGGTGCGTCGCGATCCCTGCAGGGCGTGTTTTTGGTTCACCCGCACAGTCTTACATAAGTATTCCCCGCCGAACGCGTTCCGGACGCAGACGTAACAGTTTCATGACAGAGCGTGAAAGGGCGCAAAGGCCCGTCAAGCGCTGTCGCGACGAGTGACAGAGCCTCTGAGCAGCTAAGACGTTGGCTACGTAGGGTTATTGGCGCGCTAGCGTGCAATTGCAACGCCTCTTGACAGCGTCATCGGGGTTAGTACAATGCCAAACCGTTGCCGCCACGCGCGGCACACGTGCTGGGGGTGCTCGCAAGAGCTGAGAGGATTTCCAACCCCTTGAACCTGACCTGGTTAGGACCAGCGTAGGGAAGCTACCCGTCTCGCGTTCGAGGCGTCGTTCTTCTGGCGCGCGGCTTTGCCGCACCCGCCGTCTCGTGCGGCGACGTTGTCTTGCCGGCTCGTTCAAGCCTCTCGTTCCTGCTTGCATCCAGATGCGGTCCCTACGGCCGCGGATGTGGCCCGTGCGGCCACGACGCAGCCCGCCTGCGTCACGAACGAGAGGAAGACATGTCTGAAAACTGCTGCGAGGGCTGCAACCGCCCCGATCTGCCTTGGGCTGGCAGGGGCACTGACCTGCCGATTTCCGGCTGCCGATTCACGCTCTACCCCATGTGCGACAACTTCATCGACATCATTCTCGGCGCCCTCGGGCGTGTCGACACCTCCTGCGTCTGGAGCGAGACCGACGCCCTTTCGACGGTCTACCGCGGCAAGCTTCCCTATGTGATGGACGCGGTCTCCGCGCTGTTCGCCAGCTCCTGGACCGAGGGCGTCCACATGGCCATCGAGGGCCAGGTCTCCAAGGGCTGCCCGGGCGACGTCTCCGGCGACTCGGTGCTCGAGGCTACGGGCGAGGCCCCCAACCACGCCATCGTCGAGGCTGCCACGCAGCCGTGCCTGTGCAAGCTCGCCCTCTATCCCATGGGCGTGGGCGACTACATCGACGACATCGCCGAGGTCTGGCGCCTCGCCGAGAAGCGTGGCCTCAACCCCACCACGATTCACTACGCCACGCGCATCGAGGGCAGCATCAAGGACGTCTTCGCCTACCTGCAGGAGGTCTGCGAGCTCATGGAAGCGAGCGAGAACGTCCACCATTACGTGCTGCACTTCACGATTAACGTCAACAGCCCCACGGTCGAGTAGGACCACGAGGGCTTGGCCAGCGCGCTAGCTGTCGCGCTGAATGACGCGACGGGCGACCCGCGCCCGCGCACTAACCGTAAGAACCTGCAAAAGGGACTGTCCCTTTTTCAGGTGACGAGAGGAGAAACAAGGAATGGCTAACGAGAACGGTGCCGCCAAGGGCGGCTGGAAGCTCCAGGAGATCATCTTCGTGGCGATGCTCTGCGTCGTTTTCGGCGTCGTCTACCTCGTGGCGGTCTACGCTGCCGCGGCAATGGTCGCCGCCTTCACCCCGATGGGCATCGGCCCCATGGGCAACGAGATTGTGTTCGGCATCTGGTTCATGGTGTCCACGCTCGCAGCCTACATCATCCAGCGTCCGGGCGTCGCCCTCGTCTCTGAGGTCGTTGCCGCCCTCATCGAGGTCCTTCTCGGCAACATGTATGGCCCGATGGTCATCGTGACCGGCCTCGTCCAGGGTGCCGGCGCCGAGCTCGCTTTCGCCCTCGGCCACTACAAGAGCTTCGAGACCAAGGACATGCTGCTCGCGAGCGCCTTCTGCACCGTCATCAGCTTCGTCTGGAGCTTCATCCGCTCTGGCTACGGCCTCATCGCCGTCCCGGTGCTCGTGCTGTTCTTCGTCGTGAGGCTCGTGAGCTCCATGCTCTTCGCCGGCCTGCTCTCCAAGGCCATCGGCGACGGCCTCGCCAAGACCGGCCTGCTTAAGGGCTACGCCCTGGGTCGCTCGCGTGCCTAGCGCCGAGACGGACATCGCGCTCGAGGCTCGTGGCCTGGGCTTTCGCTACGGCGAGGGCTCGGGCCCGGTCTTCTCCGACCTCTCCCTGACCGTGCGTCGGGGGGAGGTCGTCCTCGTGATGGGGGCCTCCGGGTCGGGCAAGTCGACGCTCGCCTTCTGCCTCGCCGGGCTTTACCCGGCCTACGCAGGCGAGCTCGAGGGCGAGGTCCTTGCGGCTGGTCGTCCGGTGAGGAAGATGGGTCCGCGCGAGCGAAGCCGCGAAGTCTCGATACTGTTCCAGAATCCTGACAATCAGTTCTGCATGGATACGGTCGAGCGCGAGGTGCTCTTTGCGCTCGAAAACGTCGCCTGGCCTGGCGACGCGCGCGAGCGCTGTCGCGAGCTCCTCGCGCTCGTGGGCCTCGAGGGACGCGAGAAGGACCGCATCGGCCAGCTCTCCGGCGGCACCAAGCAGAAGCTCGCGCTGTGCACCGCGCTCGCGTGCGGCGCCCGTACACTCGTGCTCGACGAGCCGTTTGCCAATCTCGATCCGTCGTCGTGCGCCTCGGTCGCCGTCGAGCTTCGCCGTCTCAACGAGCAAGAGGGCGTGACACTCGTGGTGGTCGACCATCGTGCCGGCTGGTGGCTACCCTTCGCGGACCGTGTCGTGCTCATGCGCGAGCATGGCAGCCTTGACGAGGCGAGCTTCCCGGTCGCGGAGTTTGCCACACACGAGGCGGAAATGCGCGCCGACGGCCTGTTCGTGGATGATGAGTGGGCGAGGGGCCTGCGCCCCGCGCTCGTTTCCGAGGATGCCAAGAAGGTCGTCCGCGTTCGCGACCTGTCCGTCGGCTATGGACGAGGCCGGTCGGCGTCCACCGTGCTCTCGGGCGTTTCGTTCGAGGTGGCTCACGGTAGCGTGACTGCCCTCGTGGGCGAGTGCGGCAGCGGCAAGTCCACGCTGCTCCATGCCATCGCGGGCGCGTGTCGCACGTCCGGCGAGCTCGCGGTCGAGGGCTCCGTTGGTCTGGTCTTCCAGAACCCGCGTCTGCAGTTCCTCGCACTCACTGTTGCCGAGGAAGTCATGGTGACGCTGCGTGCCGCCAATCCAGATGTGGCGGAGGAGGAGCTTGCGGCACGCGTGCCCGACCTTCTCGCCGAGTTTGGCCTGAAGGGCCTGGGGGAGCGCTCGCCGTATGAGATTAGCCAGGGTCAGCAGCGCCGTCTCGCCATGCTCGCGATGCTAGCGGGACGTGCCGACGTCCTTCTGCTCGACGAGCCCACGTATGCGCAGGACGAGCGCTCGACGCGCAAGATGCTCGACGTGCTCGAGCAGCGCGTTGCCGATGGCCTCACCGTCGTCGTGGCGACGCACGACCTCGTGCTCGCTCGCGCCATCGCCAACCAGGTGCTGCTCGTAGGTGACGGGCGCGTGCGTCCGCTCGAGGGCGAGGAGCTTGACGCCTACGTCGAGGCTCGCCGTGAGCCCGCGACGACTGCCGCACCTTCCGATGCCGCCGCGATTGCCGCGCCCGCGACGACCGCCGCGCTCGCCGACGCCGCCGCGATTGCCGCGCCCGCGACGACCGCCGCGTCCGCCGTTCGAGAGGGGAGCGCCTCATGAGGAGCCTGAATCCCGGGATCAAGCTTGCCGCGCTCACCGTGGCGTCGCTCATCCTCTCCGTTACGTTTAACACGCGCGTCAATCTCGCGGTTTGCGCCATCGCCCTTGTGGCGACGCTCGCGAGCCCTGGCACGAACCGTCGCGGCGTCGCGGCGGCGCTCGTGCCCTTCGCCCTGACCTCGGCGGCGCTCTTCGTGACCGGTCTCATGTATGGTTCGGGCGGAAACGCCTCCGCGGCCATCGAGGCGGACGTGTTTGGCCAGCGAACGCTGTTCGCCAGCGACTGGACCACCGCCGCGCAGCTCGCGAGCCGCGTCATGGCCTACGGTGGCCTGGGCTTGTCGTTCGCCTTCACGAGCGATGCCTTCGAGCTGGTCATGAGCCTCATGCAGCAGTTCCGCCTGCCGCCGAAGTTCGCCTATGGCGTACTGGCCGCCTATCACTTCTTTCCCGTGGTCAAGGACGAGTACGCCGAGGTCGGCCTAGCGCTCAAGGCTCGCGGCGTTCACGTGAACCCGCTGTCTCCCAGGCGCGTCGTGCCGATGCTGGCGCATGCCCTTGAGCGCTCGGAGAGCCTTGCCATGGCGATGGAGTCTCGCGGGTTCGAGGACTCCGGCGAGCGACGCTGCGCGTTCGAGGTGCCGCTCCGCGCTCGTGATGTCGCCTTCGCCGTGGGGCTGAACGCGGCGATCGTCGCCGCGCTCGTTCTGGTGCCGTAGGTGGGGCGGGCGTCTGGGTCGCGCGAGCTCCCCCACGCCCGTCCGCGCTACGCGCGTCCGCAGAGTTGACAAAGGGACAGTCCCTTTGTCAACTTTGCGATTCGAAGGGAGCTTTCCATGCGAGAGACCAAGGCCGAGCAGTGGCGCAGGCTCTGCTCGGAGAACCCGGGCATGAGCCCGTTTGTGCTGCTCAAGATCTCGATGGTTTGGCATGGCGCCCGCCTTTCCGCGGCGGCGCTCGCCCGCCTGCAGGAGGGCGACTACCGCTTCGCCTCTGCCGAGCCCTTTGACATCGCGTTTGGCGGGAGGCCCGCGCGCCTGGTCATGCCCGGTGGCGTGCTCCTCCGCGACGCCACCTACGTCTATATAAACTGGGGCGAGACGTACGATGACCCCTACGTCATCGACTTTGACGAGCGCACGGGCGAGTTCGTGCTTCGCGAGCCGGCTGCCGGCCCGATCGCTGCGGACGGCGACCCTGCGGGAGACGCCCGCGAGGGCATCCTGGATGTCGTGGATTTCGTGCCGCGGCCCGAGCTCTTCGACCACGAGGCGGCGGGCGGCGTTCCCATGGACGAGCTCGCTGACGTTCGCGCCCAGAAGCTGATCCTCACGTCCTATCGCCGCTGCGAGTTCTGGGGTCGTGGCGAACAATGCCGCTTCTGCGCGCTGTTCACGCGCCACGGCATCGAGCCCGAGGTCCCTTGCGCCCAGCTTGGCGAGACCGTGCGCGCGGCTCTTGCCGAGCCCGGCCGCTACTCCGAGCTCTACATCTCCGGAGGAACGGACTACGCGGGCGAACCGCCGTTCGGGCGCGAGCTCGAGCGCTATCTGCGCTGCGTTCGTGCCATGGGGAAAGCGTTCTCCGGGCGCTTCTCGTGCCAGGTCATGGCTCCCGCCTGGCCTCGCGAGCTCGTCAAGCGCCTGCATGATGAGTCGGGTGTCACCTCGTATAGCCCAAACCTTGAGGTCTGGGGTGCGGAGCAGTTCGCGCGCCTGTGCCCTGGCAAGAACGCTCACGTGGGGTATGACGAGTGGCTTCGTCGCACGGTCGACGCGGTTGATGTCTTCGGCGCGGGCAACGTTTACACGCAGGTGGTTGGCGGGGCCGAGCTCGCCGGCGACGGCGCGGTGCCCACGCCCGAGGAAGCGATCGAGCGTAACCTCGAGGCGTGCGAATGGTTCGCTGAGCGCGGTGTGACCTGCCTGTCCGTCATCTGGCGCCCGCATCGCCGTAGCGTGTTGGGCTGGCGCCCGATGCCTCCTATCGAGTATTACGTGGAGCTCGCGAAGGGCTTTCATGACGTGCGCGCGAGCCATGGGCTGGTCGCGTTCGAGGACGACTGCAAGATGTGCGGCAATCACCCAGACGCGGATCTCGAGCGATCCGACGTCTCCGTCTGGAAGGGCCTGAACCGCGAGGAGACTTCTCCCGAGGTCGCCGCCGCGGGCGAGACGCCCTCGGGCGAGGGCGCGCCGCGCGTGAGCGTTCCCGGCGAGGAGGGGGCTCTGTTCTGCGAGGCGTTCTCCGCCTCCGAGCTGGGTGTTGCCAAGCTTGCGGGCGAACGCGGCGTTGTCGTGGCGCTTCGCGAGGACCGCAGCGACCTGGGTGCGGGGCTTGCCCGGGCGCTCTGGTTCGATGAGCCGGTCGAGCTGTGGCTTCGCGAGGGCATCGCCTGGCGCCATGTGCGAGCTCGCGTCTGGCGCTGTGACGTCGTGGGCCCGGTCTTCTCCGCCGCTCTGGCTCGCGTGCGTGAGGGTTCACCATCCGCCGAGGTGGCGAGTGCGTGGGAGCTCCGCGTCGTTGAGGAGGCCCCCGTGGCCTCGGCGCCTGCCGCGCGTGTGCCTTCGCGTGCCCCGAGGCCGGAGCTTCACCTCGATAACCCGTTGTTGCACTAGCGGCCGCGGGGCGCCGGCCCGAAGCGAACAACGAACGGATGTTCTATGGAGCCGCGATGGCGTTTGGCGCCTCGCGGCTCGTCTCGTTACACTGAGGAGCTATGAGAAACGACACAACGGGGGAGTGGTCCATGGCTTCCGATTCCATCGTTATCAGGGGCGCGCGCGAGCATAACCTGCGCGATATCAACGTATCGATTCCGCGCGACAAACTCGTCGTCATCACGGGCCTCTCGGGCTCCGGCAAGTCGAGCCTCGCCTTCGACACCATCTATGCCGAGGGTCAGCGTCGCTATGTGGAGAGCCTCTCCAGCTATGCGCGTCAGTTCCTCGGCCAGATGGACAAGCCGGACCTCGACTCGATCGACGGCCTCTCCCCGGCGGTCTCCATCGACCAGAAGACCACGTCGAAGAACCCGCGCTCGACCGTGGGTACCGTGACGGAGATCTATGACTACCTCCGTCTGCTCTTCGCGCGCGTGGGCACGCCCCACTGCCCGGAGTGTGGCCGCGTGATCGAGCGCCAGACGACGGACCAGGTGGCGGATAAGATCCTCGCCGCGGGTCAGGGCCGTCGTGCGCTGGTGCTTGCCCCTGTGGTTCTTGGCCGTAAGGGCGAGTACACGAAGCTTCTCGATGACTTGCGCGCGGAGGGCTTCTCGCGTGTTCGCATCGATGGCGAGGTCCGCGAGCTTGACGAGGAGATCAAGCTCGACAAGAAGCTCAAGCACGACATCGAGGTCGTGGTGGACCGCATCGTCATTCGCGAGACGAGCCTGGGCCGCATCGCGGAGGCAGTGGAGACGGCGACGCGCCTTGCCGCCGGCAAGGTGGGCGTCTACATGCTGCCTGACCGCGATGACCCCGAGGGCATTCCCGGCGAGCTGCTCCAGTACTCGCTCGCGCTCGCGTGCCCCATCCACGGCCACTCGATGGATGACCCACAGCCGCGCGATTTCTCCTTCAACGCCCCCTATGGCGCCTGCCCGGACTGCGACGGCCTCGGCTTCAGGCGCGTGGTGGACGCGGAGTCGCTCATCGAGGACCCCAACCTCTCCGTTTCCGAGGGAGTGTTCGGCAGCTTCTTCGGCAGGTCGAACTACTACCCGCAGGTGCTCGCCGCGGTGTGCCGTCACTTCAAGGCGAGTCCTGACACCCCGTTCAACAAGCTGCCCAAGAAGGTGCGCGACGCCCTTCTCGACGGTCTCGGCTCCACGAAGGTCCGCGTCGACTACCACACGCTCGACGGTCGAGATACCAACTGGTCGACTACCTTCTCGGGCGTGCGCTCCGTCCTGTTCGAGAAGTACACGGAGACAACCAACGAGAAGATGCGCGCACGCCTGGAGAAGTACATCCATGAGGTACCCTGCCCGACGTGCCACGGTGCGCGCCTCAAGCCGGAGATTCTCGCCGTCACGGTGGGCGGCAAGTCAATCTACGACGTCTGCTGCATGAGTTGCCGCGAGTCGCTCGAGTTCTTCCGTGACCTCAAGCTCACGGAACGTCAGGAGTTCATCGGCGGGCGTATCGTGAAGGAGATCGTCGAGCGCCTGCGCTTCCTGGTGGACGTTGGCCTGGATTACCTCACCCTCTCCCGCGCCTCGGCGACGCTCTCCGGCGGCGAGGCGCAGCGCATCCGCCTGGCCACGCAGATCGGCGCGGGCCTCATGGGCGTGCTCTATATCCTCGACGAGCCCTCCATCGGCCTGCACCAGCGCGACAACGACCGCCTGATCAAGACGCTCGAGCGCCTCCGCGACCAGGGCAACACCGTGATCGTGGTCGAGCATGACGAAGACACGATCCGCGCGGCGGACTACGTGATCGACATGGGCCCCGGCGCGGGCGAGCTGGGTGGTGAGGTGGTCGCCGCGGGCACGCCCGGACAGATTTGCGAGTGCGCGGACTCGATCACGGGTGCCTACCTCACGGGCAGGAGACTCATCCGCTTGCCGGAGGAGCGTCGCCGTCCCGGTCGCGGCGAGCTCAAGATCGTCGGTGCGAGCCACAACAACCTCAAGAACGTGACCGTGAGCATTGAGTTTGGCACGCTCACGGTGGTCACGGGAGTCTCAGGCTCGGGCAAGAGCTCGCTCGTGACGGACACTCTCGCCCCCGCGCTCACCAACGCCATCCAGAACTCGCTGCGTCCGGTGGGCGAGTACAAGAAGCTCACGGGTGTCGACCAAATCGACAAGGTCATCGACGTGGATCAGAGCCCGATCGGCCGCACTCCGCGCTCCAACCCGGCCACGTACATCGGCTTGTGGGATGATCTCCGGGCGCTCTTCTCGTCCACGCCGGAGAGCCGCGCCCGCGGCTATAGCCCCGGTCGCTTCTCGTTCAACGTGCCGGGCGGCCGTTGCGAGGCCTGCAAGGGCGATGGCCAGATCAAGATCGAGATGAACTTCCTGCCAGACGTCTACGTTCCGTGCGAGGTCTGCCACGGTGCTCGCTATAACCGCGAGACGCTCGAGGTGAAGTACCACGGCAAGAGCATCTCGGACGTGCTCGACATGAGCGTGACCGAGGCTCTGGCGTTCTTTGGGAACATCCCGCGCATCAAGAAGAAGCTCCAGACGCTCTATGACGTGGGCCTGGGCTACATCCGCCTGGGCCAGCCGGCAACGACGCTCTCCGGCGGCGAGGCGCAGCGCGTGAAGCTCGCCAAGGAGCTCCACCGCCAGCAGACGGGCAAGACCTTCTACATTCTCGACGAGCCCACGACGGGCCTGCACTTCGAGGACGTGCGCCAGCTGCTCGACGTCCTCCAGCGCCTGGTCGACGCGGGCAACACGGTGCTGGTCATCGAGCATAACCTCGACGTCATCAAGGTGGCCGATCGCCTCATCGACATGGGCCCCGAGGGCGGTGAAGGCGGCGGCACCGTGGTGTGCACCGGCACACCCGAGGAGGTTGCCGCCTGTCCGGAGAGCTATACCGGCAAGTTCCTCGCGCCGGTGCTCGAGCGCACACGCGAGCTGCAGGATGCCCTCGACGCCTCGGGAGAGGGCGAGTGGGTTCCGCGCGTGAGCGCGTTCGGCGCCGCCCCGGCGGAGGAGTAGGCCCGCGGGTGCTGCCGGCTGGCACGCGACTGGCGGCACGCGTCCGGCCTGCGAAGGCCAACGCGCCCGGCGCGCGGGCGCGCATGCGTACGCAAAGGCGGTGCGGCATCACGAATGGTGCCGCACCGCCTGTCGTTTGCGGGGATATCGTGCGTCGGGCGTCGCGCGGGTTCTACACGTAGGTAGCGCCGCTGCGGACGATCGACTCTCGGATCAGGGTGTCCATCGCGTCGATGCAGAGGTCGGGCACCTCGTGGTCGCGCTTGACGACGGAGAGCTCGGTGCAGGCGAGGATCACGGCGTCGCAGTCGAGGCGGATGAACTCGCGCATCACGCGGTCGAACTTGTGCATGTCCGCGGGCCTGCCCGCCTTCACGTCGTCATAGATGATCGACATGACGTCGGTCTGGCGCTCGGGGGAGGGCACGACCCACTCGACGCCGGCGGCCTCGCATTCGTGCGAGTAGATGCCCGTGCGGACGGTGCCGTCCGTGCCCATGATGCCGACGCGCTTGGCGCCGCGGCCCTCGACGGCCTCGCGCACGGCCTCGCGTGGCATGTGGATGATGGGCACCTTTGTGAACGACTGGATCTTGTCGTAGAAGTAGTGCGAGGTGTTGCATGTGATGGCGACGTGCGCGCATCCGAACGCCTCGAGCGCCTGGAGGTCGACGCGCATGCTCTCGAGCAGCTCGGCGTCGTCACCGGTGTTGATCGCCTCCGTGCGGTCGGGCATCGAGGCCTGGCTGATGAGGACGAGGTCGAGGTGGTCTTGGTCGCGCTCCGCCTTGGTATGGCGAATGACCTCGCTGTAGAAGTACGACGAAGCCTCGGGGCCCATGCCGCCGATGACGCCAAGCTTTTCCATGATGCACACCAGCCCGTCTTCTCCATGCGACCTGCGCATATTCGGTCTTACGTAGTGGTTAACTATACCCTTCGGAATGGATGCGTTGTGGCGGTCCTGCGAAGGCCCGCCTGCGAGCGATTTTATGGCGACCCGCGCGCGGGTCGCCGCGGACGGCGCGGCTTTGCCCCGCACCTCGCATGGAAAGCAACGGGGCTGCCCGCGCGGTGCCCGTCGGGAGGAGCCGAATGGCACGCAAGGAGAGGGTCCAGAAGACGAACGCCATGCGCGAGCTCGAGCGTGGCGGCGTGGCGTACGAGGCTATCACCTTTGAGGAGCCTGACTCGACCGGCGTGAGCGACCTCGGCGTGCGCATCGCGAACATGCTCGGCTATGCCCCCGAGCAGGGATTCAAGACCCTCGTATGCGTGACGCCCGCCGGCGGCCACGTCGTCTGCTGCGTCCCTTCCGGCGACGAACTTGACCTCAAGAAGGCCGCGGCCGCGGCAGGTGAGAAGTCCCTGTCGCTCATGCACGTCCGCGACCTCGAACCCACGACGGGCTATGTGCGTGGCGGCTGCTCGCCCGTGGGCATGAAGAAGCAGTTCCCCACCCTGATCGACGAGACCGCGCAGCTCTTCGATGACATCTACATTTCCGGCGGGCGCCTGGGCCTCACCCTCAAGCTGAATCCGGAGGAGCTCGTCTCCTTCCTGGGCGCCACCCTCGCCGACATCTGCCGAGAGGACCTCCGATGACCGACGACATTAAGGCGTCCGAGCAGGTCGACGCCCTGGCCGAGAAGCGTGGGGAGGCCGGAGCCGTCGCTGGTGTCACCGCCGTGCGTGCCGAGGCCGACGTGCCTGCCGAAGCCACCGAGGTCTCCGTGGCCGAGGCCGCCGAAGCCACCGATGCGGCAACCGACAACAACGTCGGCCGCAGCGCCGCGATGATGAGCGCCCTCGTCATCGTGAGCCGCCTCACCGGCTTCTTCCGCACCTGGGGCCAGGCGTTCGCGCTTGGCACCACGCTGCTCTCGAGTTGCTACACCGTGGCCAACAACCTGCCCAACCAGCTCTACGAGCTCGTTATCGGCGGCATGCTCATCACGGCGTTCCTCCCCGTCTACCTCGACGTTCGCGAGCACAAGGGTAAGGAGGGCGCCAACGCCTACATCTCCAACCTGCTCTCGATCCTGCTCGTCCTGCTCGGCGTATGCTTCGTCCTGTGCCTCGTCTTCGCCGCGCCCCTGATCTGGGTGCAGTCCGCCAAGACCGACCAGGCGCAGATGGCCGATGGCATCACGCTCTTCCGCTTCTTCGCGATCGAGATCGTCCTCTACTGCCTCTCGAGCTTGGCGTCGGGCATCCTCAACGCCGAGCGCGACTACTTCTGGAGCAACGCTGCCCCCATCTTCAACAACCTCATCACCATCGCGTCGTTCATCGGCTTTGCGGCGCTCGTCAACGTGAACTACTCGGCGGCCTTCCTCATCCTTGCGCTGGGTAACCCCCTCGGCGTCGCCGTCCAGGTCCTCATGCAGCTTCCGAGCCTGCGCCGCCATGGCATCAAGCTCACCTTCCGTATTGACCTGCATGATCCGGCGCTGCGCGAGACCGTGGGCATCGGCGCCCCCACCCTCATCGTCACCGCGTGCTCCTTTGTGACGACCTCGGTCATGACGTCGATGGCGCTTGCGGCCGTGCCCGAGCAGGGCGGCTCCATCCAGTACTACGCGCGCCTGTGGTACACCCTGCCCTACGCCGTGCTCGCCGTGCCCATCACCGTGGCGATGTTCACCGAGATGAGCGAAAGCTTCGCCAAGGGTGACGAGCATGCGTTCAGGCGCCAGGTCTCGACGGGCATGGGACACGTGATGTTCGCCCTCATCCCGTTCATGGTCTATCTGATGGTGTTCTCGAAGCCGCTCATGTCGCTTCTGCGCGTGGGCCAGTTCGATGCCGAGAGCGCCAACCTCACCGCCGCCTACCTCGCGACGCTCGCGCTTGCGCTCCCGTGGTACGGACTCCAGACCTTCTTCCAGAAGGTGTTCTCCGCGATGAGGCGCATGACGCTGTTCGCGCTCGCCAACGTCGCGGCCTCCGTCGTGCAGGTCGCGTTCACCGTCGGGATGGTGGGCGTCCTCGGCATCCACGCGGTTTCCCTCGGCAGCGCTATCTTCATGCTTATGCTGTGTGTGGTGTCACTTGCGTTCCTGCATCACTCCATGGGTCGGATTGGCATCCGCGGCCTTGTGATTAGTAGCGTCCGCGCGTTGGTGCTGGGGCTTGCGGGCGGCGCCGTGGGCGCGCTCGTCGTATGGCTGATGGGCGGCTTTGGCTCCCTGACGATTACGCGCGCGCTTGTCGTCATCGTTGCGGGCGGCATCCCGTCCGTGCTCGTGACCTACGGCATCGCCGTTGCGCTTAAACTCCCCGAGGCCAGCTTCGTGAGCAGTATTCTGCGTAAGTTCCGCCGCTAGGGCTCGCCCAGGCTGCGGCGCCCGCGCGCTCCTCGGGCGCGTTCGTGAACGACGCACGTGAGAGTGCGCGGGTTTTCTGCGCTTGGGCCCGCGTCAGGCGCTCAGTCGAGCGCCTGACGCGGGCCCTTTCAATTAGCGGAGTCGAAATGACGTGGCAAAAACGACGAACGCAAAGTAGACCTTTTTACAGCAATTAGTCTACCTGCGGTTTCCCAAATGAGGATCGGGCCTCTACTCGGCGCGGGCGAAAAATGCCACGTCATTTCGTCACTCTCTTCGGGGAAATCCAAAAACGACCGCCCATTTCCGCAAAGACGAAGGTGTCGGGCCAAGCTAGCAGGATGCCGTGACCGTCCTATACCGCTGACACGCCGCGACCACTTCGGACCGCCGACGTGCCGTCTGCCGCTTCGGGACGCCGGGACCGCCGAGATGCCTCGATTGTCCGGGGCCTCCGGCGTGCCGTCTGCAGTTCCGGGCCGCCGCTGACATGTTGCGATTGCTCTGGGCCTCGACACGTCGCCTGCCGCTGGGGCACCGGCGTCAACGGCCAAATTGCCGCCTGACCAGGCCGTGTGAGCATACAGTGACGCCATCTGTCTTCGGGGGTTGGGCGCGGCGGATTCCTCGCCTATACTGATACCACCCGAAAGGAGAGGGACAATGAACCTTAAACGCACAGCCCCCACCGTCGGCAAGCGCCTCGTCGTCACCGTTGTTACCGCGGGGCTTCTGTTTGCCACGTCGCCCACCGCCGCCCTCGCGGCGTCTTCGTCGGACCTCCAGGCCCAGCTCCAGCAGGCCGAGGCCCAGACCGCCAAGTACCAGGAGCAGGCTAACAGCGCCTTCGCCGAGCTCGAGCAGCTCCAGGCGGAGCTCGAGGACACCCGAGCTCAGATCGCCTCCACGCAGGAGGAGGTCTCGCAGAAGCAGACCGAGCTTGACGCCGCGCAGGACACCCTCGCCGGCCGCGTCTCCTCCAACTACAAGACCGGCGGTGTCTCACTCGTCTCGATTCTCTTCGACTCCTCGAGCTTCGAGGACCTCGTCAGCCGCGTCTACTACGCGAACCGCGTGGCGGAGTCTGACGCCGAGGTCATCAGCCAGGTCCAGGGCGTCCAGGCCGAACTCGCCGCCAAGCAGGCCGAGCTCGAGTCCCAGCAGGAGGAGCAGCAGAGGCTCGTCGATGACGCGCAGGACAAGGCCGGCGAGATCCAGAGTGCCCTCGAGCAGCAGCAGTCCTATGTGAGCTCACTGTCGAGCGAGGTCCAGGAGGCACTCGCCGCCGAGGAGGCCCAGCGTAGGGCCGAGGCGGAGGCCGCCGCGAACGCCGGCGGCAACGCTGGCTCGAGCAGCGCCGGCTCGAACAACGCCGCCTCCGGCAACTCCGGCTCGAGCAATAACTCGGGCGGCAACTCCGGCTCAAACGGCAACTCGAACTCCGGCTCGCACTCCAGCGGCAACCAGGACTTTGGCTCCGGCATCTCCGGCGCCATCGCCGCCGCCAAGTCCCAGCTCGGTGTCAGCTACTCGTGGGCCGGCAACGCCATTCCCGGCCAGGAGTTCGACTGCTCCGGCCTCGTGTGGTGGGCCTACAAGAAGGCCGGCATCTCCATCCCGCGCGGTCAGCGCATGAGCAACGGTCGCGGTAACTCGATGATCGGCTGGTGCCTCGACGGCGGTGGCTGGACGACGGATCAGAGCCAGCTCCAGGCGGGTGACCTCATGTTCTGGGGCGGCGGTGTCAACAGCACCACCCACGTTGGCATGTGCATCGGCGGCGGCCTCATGATCCACTCCAACTGGGGTGGCGTCGAAATCGCCAGCGTGTACTATTCGTCGGGCAGCTTCGTTGGCGGCGGCCCCATCGTCTAACGGGGCGGAAGAAAGCTAGACTTTGGCGGGGTGCCTTTCGGGGCGCCCCGCCTTCGTGTGAGTGTGAGACCCCGTCGCGCTGCTGGCGCGCGGCGGATGCAAGTGGGGCCACCGCGCCGGCTGCGTCGCGCGCGGCGGCTGCAAGCAAGACCGATCCGCGCGTCGAGATCGACCCGGCGCGCGTTCAGACATCCGATGCCGGCGGTGCCGGCGCGGGAGGGAGTGCGCATGAGCAGCACGGATAGGCGTCCGTTCGTCCCGGTTCTTCTCGGGACCGAGATTGCGGGATATGGCATGGCCCGCGCGTTCTATGAGGAGTTCGGCTCGACGTGCGTGGTGTACGGCACCTTTGGCCTCACGCCGACGGCCAACTCGAAGTTCATCGAGGTCCGCGTCGTGCCGGACCTGCTCGAGGGCACGCGTCTCACCGAGGTCCTGAACGCCGCGGCCGACGGCTTCGGCGATGTGGTCCCGCTGCTCGTTCCCTGCGGGGACGACTACTCCGTCGCGCTCTCGCACCAGATGGACGACCTCGACGCGCGCTACGCCGTCGTGTGCGCCTCCGGCGACATCGTCGACCGCATGAACGACAAGGAGAGCTTCTACCGGCTTTGCGAGGAGCGCCACGTCCCGTATCCCAAGACGGCCGTGACCGACGGCCCGACCGTCCCCGAGCTGCCCTTCGGCTTCCCCGTGGCGCTCAAGCCCTCCGATGCCCCGGCATACCGCGCCCACCCGTTCGAGGGCCAGAAGAAGGCCTTCGTCCTCGGCACGCCTGAGGAGCTCGAGGAGACCGTCCGCCGCATTTACGAGGCCGGCTACCCGGGCCGCCTCATCATCCAGGACTTCATCCCCGGCGACGATCGCAACATGCGCGTGGTCAACGGCTACGTCCGCGGCGACGGCACCGTGACCCTCATGAGCCTCGGTCACCCGCTGCTCGAGGACTACTCGCCCATGGCGATCGGCAACTACGCCGCGATCCTGTCGTACGCGGACGACGCCATCTACGACACGGTGGAGAGCCTGCTTGGCCACAGCGGCTACCGCGGCTTCTTCAACATCGACATGAAGTACGACCCGCGCGACGGCTCCTACCGCCTGTTCGAGGTGAACCCGCGTGCCGGCCGCAGTAGCTTCTTCACGACGCTCTCCGGCTACAACCTCGCCTGCTATGCCGTCGACGATCTCCTTGACGGCGGCGTGCTCGAGCCCGTTCGCGCGACCAACGAGGTCCTCTGGTACGGCGTGCCCAAGTGCGTCGTGCGCAAGTACGTGGAGGAGGGTCCGGAGAAGCGCCGCGCGCTCGAGCTCATGAGCCAGGGCAAGTGCGGCACGACCATCTTCGGCGCGAAGGACAACAGCCCGAAGCGCCTGTGGAACATGGCCAAGCTCTGGGTCCACTACGTGGTGGACTTCCGCAAGTACTTCGGCAAGAGGGACCTGTCCTAATGGCGGCCGAGAAGGGCGCGGGCGCCGCCGAGAAGCGCGCCGAACAGCGCGTGGGAGTCACGGGCGCGGGCACCGCCGAGAAGTGCGCCGAGCAGCGCGTGGGAGCCGAGGTCGCGGCCGTGGCCGAGAAGTGCGCCGAGCAGCCAGTGGGAGCCACGGGCGCGGCCGTGGCCGAGGCACCTGCTGCGGACACCCCCTCCGAGCTCGCCGTTCGCCAGATGCTGGCGGCGCGCTCCGGCACGAGGCCCGAGGACTGGCACCTCACGTTCAAGGCGCGTCAGGCGATGCGTGTCGCCTGCGACGCCATCGCGGCGGCGGGCGGCCGCGAGGTCGCCACGCAGCTCTTCACCTGCTGCACCGCCGTCGACCCGATTACCTCCGCGGGGCTCGTCCCTCGCTTCTGTGATATCGACCCCGACACGCTTGCGATCCCCGCCACGCTCGCCGGCGAGCCCTCCGCCGTCATGCTGCAGCACACCTGCGGCCTTATGGCGCCCGAGGCGGACGCCGCGCTCGCCTCCGCCGCTCACGCGCGCGGGGCGGTTGTGCTCGAGGACTGCGCGCACTGTGTGGGTCGTCTCGCCACCGATGCGGAGGGCAAGCCGCTCGCGGACCTGTCCTTCCACTCCTTCGGCGTCGAGAAGATGCTGCCGACGCACTTTGGCGGCGCCGTCTGGGTGAACCCAGGGTTCGCCGCCACGCCCCTCGGCGCGGACGTCGTCGCTCACCTGGAGGCGCTGCCTGTCCTCGACACTCGCCGCGCCAAGGCCGCGCGCCACTACCTCAACCAGATCCGCGTCCTCAATCACCTGCCGGCCGGCATCAGCCACGCGCTGCGCCGCCGCCTGACGGCCAGCGGGGCCTTTGAGCCCGCGATCGGCGAGATCGAGCTTGCGGGAGGGCTCGCGAGCGCGCCCGAGCGCCCGGGCGATTGGGTCTGCGACACCGCGCGCGCCGCGCTCGCGGGGCTCGACGCCAATGAGGCCCAGCGCCGCGAGGCCGTCGCTGCCTATTGCGAGGAGTTCGCGGACGTCGCCGGCGTGAGCGTTCCCGCTGCTGCCTTCGCGGGGGATGCCCAGCCGCTTTTGCGCTTCCCGGTCTTCCTCGAGGACGCCGAGCGTGCCGATGCCGCCATCAAGTCCGTGCGCGCCGCGGGACTCTATGCGGTCGCATGGTATCGCGAGCCGCTCTTCCCGGGCGTCACGAAGCCCGAGGCCTACGGCTGGGACGGCACGCTCGCCGCGTGGCCGAAGACCGCGCGTGCCTGCGAGGGTGCCGTGTCGCTCCCGACGGACGTCTCGCCCGAGCGCGCCCGCGAGGTCGCCCGCCTCGTCATCGAGGCCGCTCGCTAGCCCCGTCGGCTTTGCGCTCGGCCGCCGCCCCGCCGCCGGCCCGCTGGCCCCGCCGGCTTCGTGCCCGGCCGCTGGCCCGCCGCCAGCCCCCGCGTCCCGCCGTCAGCTCCCGTGCGCCCCGCTTCACCAACCGCATAGACACGTCCCTACATGGGCACAGTCAAGTGGCGTCGGCGTCCCCGCCGGCGTCACTTCCTATATTGAATTCGCTTACATGACCGGGCTTATATTTCGGCGATGTTAAAACGTTTTCACCTTATGGGTTTCCATCTTGCTATCCGTTTTATGCACGCTAGGATAGCTAACCAACGCGCTCGGGGGAGGCCTGACCGTGTGCGCTAAAACATCTCATCGGGCCGTATCGAGGAGGATGAAAGATGGAGTCCAAGCGTTTTGACATGACTCGTAGGAACTTCGTGAAGCTGTCTGGTGCCGCGAGCATTCTAAGCGCGACCGCTCTTGCCGGTTGCGGCAACTCCGGCTCTTCCGCGAGCACGGCCTCTGGTTCCGGTTCCGCTAGCGCGTTCAAGATCGGCAACATCGGCCCGCTGACGGGTGCCAACGCCATCTACGGCTCCGCCACCAAGAACGGTGCCCAGCTCGCCGTCGACGAGATCAACGCAGCTGGTGGCATTCAGCTCGAGCACAACTGCCAGGATGACGAGCACGATCCGGAGAAGTCCGTCAACGCCTACAACAACCTGAAGGACTGGGGCCTGCAGGTCCTCGTCGGCACCACTACCACCGCTCCGTGCGTGGCTGTTTCCGCAGAGACCAACACTGACAACGTCTTTGAGCTGACGCCATCCGCCTCTTCCAACGACGTCATCGGTGGCCAGGCTGACGCCGACGGCAACGTGACCACTCCGCGCAAGGACAACGTCTACCAGATGTGCTTCACGGATCCCAACCAGGGCACCGCGTCCGCTCAGTACCTCGCGCAGAAGCAGCTCGGCACCAAGATCGCCGTCATCTACGACAACTCCGATGCCTACTCCACCGGCATCTTCAAGAAGTTCGAGGCCGAGGCTGCCGAGCAGAACCTCACCATCGTCTCGACCACCACGTTCACGGCCGACAACGCCACGGACTTCTCCGTCCAGCTGAATGACGCGAAGAACGCCGGCGCTGACCTCGTCTTCCTCCCGATCTACTACACCCCGGCCGCGCTCATCCTCACCCAGGCTGCCAACATGGGTTATGCCCCGAAGTTCTTCGGTTGCGACGGCATGGACGGCATCCTCACCGTGGAGGGCTTCGACACCTCCCTCGCCGAGGGCCTCATGCTCCTGACTCCGTTCGTCGCCACCGCGACCGACGAGAAGACCTCCGCCTTCACCAAGGCCTACAAGGACGCCTATGGTGACGAGCCGATTCAGTTCGCCGCTGACGCCTATGACTGCGTCTACGTCATCAAGGACCTCCTCGAGAAGACCGGCTGCACGCCCGATATGAGCGCCTCCGACATCTGCGACAAGCTCAAGGCGGCCATCGTCGACGGCTACACCTATTCTGGCCTCACCGGCGAGAACGTGACCTGGAAGGAGACCGGTGAGGTCTCCAAGGATCCTAAGGGCATGGTCATCAAGGGCGGCGTGTATCAGCCGCTGGACTAGTCCTGCAGCGATCGGGCGGGCGTCTCGCACGTTCCGTCTAAGACGCGTCGTCCGTAATAGTGTGAATAGCGAGCGGGGGCCATCGGCTTGATGGTCCCCGCTCGTCGGTAGGAGACAAGGGTTGCCGGGAGGTTCCGCGCCAGTTGCGAACCGGTTTCGGTGACATGATTTGAAAGGAGGCGGCATGACATGGGCTTTCTGACGAACCTCATCAACGGCCTGTCGCTCGGCAGCGTCTACGCGATCATCGCCCTGGGCTACACCATGGTGTACGGCATCGCCAAGATGCTGAACTTCGCTCACGGCGACATCATTATGGTCGGTGGCTACATCTGCTTCTGTGCCGTGAACTACCTGGGACTTCCCACTGGAGTGGGCGTCCTGCTCTCCATCGTCGGCTGCACCGTCCTGGGTATCGTTATCGAGCGCCTTGCCTACAAGCCCCTTCGCAACGCGCCGTCGCTTGACGTGCTCATCACCGCCATTGGCGTGAGCTACTTCCTGCAGAACTCGGCGCTGCTCATCTGGGGCTCCGACACCAAGTCGTTCCCGTCCGTCGTGAACCTGCCGTCCGTTTCTCTGTTCGACGGGCAGCTCGTGGTGAGCGCCATCACCATCGTCACGGTCGTCACCGGCATCGTCGTCATGATCGGTCTGACGATGTTCACTGGCAAGACTCGTATGGGCAAGGCCATGCGCGCCTGTTCCGAGGACCGAGGCGCTGCCACGCTCATGGGCATTAACGTGAACTCGACCATTTCGCTCACGTTTGCCATTGGCTCTGGCCTCGCTGCCGTCGCCGGCGTGCTCATGTGCTCCGCCTACCCGACGCTGATCCCCACCACCGGCTCGCTTCCGGGAATCAAGGCCTTCACTGCCGCGGTCATCGGTGGTATCGGCTCGATTCCCGGTGCCTTTGTGGGTGGTCTCGTCCTCGGGGTCATCGAGATTTTCGCGAAGGCATACGTCGGCACGCAGCTCGCTGACGCCATCGTCTTCGGCGTCCTTATCGTCGTTCTGCTCGTGAAGCCGTCCGGCCTTCTCGGCAAGACCGTCAGGGAGAAGGTGTAGCGCCATGGCAGACAAGAACACCACCGCCGCAGCCGCTCCCCGCCGCATGAGCAAGCGACTGCAGTCCAACCTCATCACGTACGCCGTCGTTATCGGATTCTTCGTCCTCATGACGGTGCTCGAGGCCACGGGCATTCTGACCAACTCGCTCGCGGGCCAGCTGGTTCCCATCTGCGCCTATGTGTGCATGGCCGTGTCGCTCAACCTCGTCGTTGGCATTTCGGGCGAGCTGTCGCTTGGTCACGCAGGCTTCATGAGCGTGGGCGCGTTCTCGGGTTTCGTCGCGTTCAGCCTCGTGAACGGTATCGTCAACAACGCCCTTCTGGCTTACGCGCTCGCGCTCGTCATCGCCGCTGTCATCGCGGGCGTGGCCGGCTTTGTCATCGGCATTCCGGTCATGCGCCTGCGTGGCGACTACCTCGCCATCGTGACCCTCGCGTTTGGCGAGATCATTAAGAACATCCTGAACAACCTGTATGTTGGTCTCGATGGCAGAGGCCTGCACTTCTCGCTTGCCGACGCCAAGGCCCTTGGCATGCAGGGCGGCACGCTGCTCATCAACGGCCCGCAGGGCGCTACGGGCATCACCAAGATGTCGACGTTCGCCATCGGCATCGTGCTCGTGCTCGTTACCGTGACTGTCGTGCTCAACCTCGTGAACAGCCGTACCGGCCGCGCCATCATGAGTGTGCGCGACAACCGCATCGCCGCTGAGTCCGTGGGCATCAACGTCACCAAGTACCGCATGATCGCCTTCGTGGTCGCCGCCGCGCTCGCAGGTGCCGCCGGATGCTTCTATGCGATGGGCTACAGCTCCATCGTGCCGAAGAAGTTCGACTTCAACACCTCGATCCTGGTGCTGGTGTTCGTGGTTCTCGGCGGCATGGGCAACGTTCGCGGCTCGATCATCTCCGCCGCGCTCCTTACCGTCCTGCCTGAGATGCTGCGCGCCATCTCCGATTGGCGCATGCTCATCTACGCTGTCGTGCTGATCCTCGTGATGATCGTTTCCAACAACCCGACGCTGCGTCAGCTTGCAGGTGGCCTGAAGTCCAAGTTCAAGAGGCCCGTGAAGTCGCAGGACGACGCGACCGAGAAGGGAGGCGAGGCCGATGCCTAGCAACGCATCCTCGCGCCACGCCGCGGAGCGCCGCGAGCGCACCAAGATGGTGCCGCTGCCGAGCGACGCGATCATCCCCGAGCGCGATCTCTACGATCGTCCCGTCCTCGAGTGCCGCCACCTCGGCATTGATTTCGGTGGTCTCCGTGCGGTCGATGACTTCAACTTCACCGTTGGCAAGACCGAGATCGCCGGCCTCATCGGCCCGAACGGCGCCGGCAAGACCACGGTCTTCAACCTGCTGACCAAGGTCTATAACCCCACGCGTGGCATGGTCATGCTTGACGGCACCGATACGGCCGGCATGGATGCTGCCGCTGCGAGCCGCCTTGGCGTCGCGCGTACGTTCCAGAACATCCGTCTCTTCTCGTCGCTGACCGTCGAGGACAACGTCAAGATCGGCCTGCACAACCAGATCAAGGAGAGCGCCGTGAGCGCCGTGCTGCGCCTCCCCTCGTATTGGTCCGCCGAGAAGAAGATGCATGAGCGTGCCCTCGAGCTGCTCGACTTCTTCGACATGGGCGTCTATGCGAACCACATCGCGGGTTCGCTGCCCTATGGCGCCCAGCGCAGGCTCGAGATCGTCCGAGCGCTGGCCACCAACCCGAAGCTCCTGCTGCTCGACGAGCCTGCCGCTGGCATGAACCCGTCCGAGACGGCCGAGCTTATGGATAACATCCGCAAGATTCGCGACGAGTTCCAGATCGCCATCATGCTCATCGAGCACGACATGGACCTTGTCATGGGCATTTGCGAGGGCATCGCCGTCCTGAACTTCGGCAAGATCATCGCAAAGGGTACGCCCGAACAGATCCAGAGCAATCCGCTGGTCATCGAGGCGTATCTCGGCAAGCAGGATGACGCTCCCGCTGCTGCTGCCGCGTCTGCGACCACGACTGACGAGGAGGCCTAAGGCATGAGCATTCTTCACGTTGAGGACCTCAACGTCTACTACGGCTCCATCCACGCGGTGAAGGGTATCTCCTTCGACGTGGAGGAGGGCGAGATCGTAACCCTGATCGGCGCGAACGGCGCCGGAAAGTCCACGACGCTCAACACCGTCGCAGGTCTCCTGAAGCCGCGCGAGGGCAAGGTCGAGTTCGAGGGCGAGAGCCTTCTGGGCGTGCCGCCTCACACCATCGTGGGCAAGGGCATGGCCCTCTGTCCCGAGGGCAGGCGCGTGTTCCTGCAGATGAGCGTTCGCGAGAACCTCGAGATGGGCGCCTTCACGCGCCGTGACTCTGCGGAGATCGCCGATTCGCTCGAGATGGTTTTCGACCGTTTCCCTCGTCTGAAGGAACGCGAGGGCCAGAGCGCCGGTACGCTTTCCGGCGGCGAGCAGCAGATGCTCGCCATGGGTCGCGCGCTCATGAGCAAGCCGCGTCTTCTCATGCTTGATGAGCCCTCGATGGGCCTCGCCCCCATTCTCGTGCAGGAGATCTTCAACATCATCAAGAGCCTGCATGATACGGGCACTACGGTTTTGCTGGTCGAGCAGAACGCGCGCATGGCGCTTTCCGTCGCGGATCGCGCGTACGTGCTTGAGACCGGTCGCGTGTCGATGAGCGGCGACGCCGCTGACCTTGCGAACGACGATCGCGTGAAGCAGGCCTATCTCGGTGGCTGATGCGTTATGCACCGACGGGGGGTGCGTTCGCGAGCGGTGGTTGTCTCTCGGCGACTGCGGGCTGGTGCGGCGGCCGCGCCGGGAACGTGCGGTGCGGGGCGAACGAGCTGGGATGTGCGGTACTGGGGCAAACGCGCCTTGGCCGAGGCCGCGATGATTGCGATCCGGCGGCAGGAAAACGCCGCGCCCGAAGTCGCGAATGAGCGAGAGCTATGCAGATTACAGGAAAGGGTTGGCTTCTTTCGGGAGCCGACCCTTTCTTTTGTTCGCCCTGCCGCGGCCGAATCACGAGCGGCCACCCACGGCGCGGCCACCCACGGAGCAGCCGCCCACAGGGTAGCCATCCACGGGTCAGCCACCCGCGGGTCAGCCATCCACGGAGCAGCCGCCCACGGCGAACAAGCAGAGCTCGCATTTCCCGAGTGGCATCTTGGGTGCGTCCACGCGTTTCCACAACGCCCGGTTCTCGATTCGCCTCATCACGCATCAGTTGCGGAGGGCCAATTGCCATTTTGCGGAGGGCCAGTTGCCATTTCACCCGCTAAGTAGGGGGCTGAATCGAGTTACCTAAAGTAGAACCCCAAGTTGAGGTATATAACATACAGGTAAATTTATCGCATGCCGGCGGTCTACTTTGCGGGTTGCCAATCAGGCCCCTACTTAGCTATCGAATTCGTTTTTGGTGGGTGTTCTGAGCCTAGAAACCACACGGCTGACTGCGACAACGACACGCCGCTCGCGAAGGTGGACTCGCCGGGCCCGGCATGCCACACCGGCAACCGCAGCTGCTTCTTCAAGACCGTTTCCGAGGAGGACTAACCATGGGAGTGCACACCGCGAACGTCCAGTCCTGAAACATCGGCGAGACCCTCGACGAGCTCGCAGGTGAGCTCAACGCGCACATGAAGTAGGGCCCACGCGGCGGTGCGCAAAACCGCGCACGCGCGTGAGTAAATCGCGGTTCCCGCGCTGACATATGAGCAAGGCCAATCAGGCCGATGCGTCCGATGACTCGGGCGTGTCGGCCTGATTGCTACCGTTCGCCGGCGATAACCGACCGCTCACGCTCGCTTTTGCGTGAGTTTGCACACTATTGCTCAAATCTGCGCAGAAGTGTGCAATAGTACGCATTGTAAGATGCGAAAGCTCAGGCCCACGGGCACTCAGGCCCCACGGCTAGAGCCGGCTGAAGGAGCGTCATGCTCGCCGAGGAACGTCGCCAGCGTATGGTCGAGATGGTCGCGGAGAACGCCACGGTTTCCGTCGCGGAGTTCGCCAACCTGTTCGACACGTCAGAGTCCACGATTCGCCGTGACCTCGATCGACTCGAAGGTGCCGGTCTTCTCGTGAAGGTGCATGGCGGCGCCACCAGCGTCGAGACCGCGCTTACGCCCGCGCCCTTCGTCGCCGTCGAGCCCACCATGGCCGAGAAGCGCGACCTCCACACGCCCGAGAAGCACGTGCTGGCCGCCTGGGCAGCAGCTCAGATCCAGCCGGATGACTTTGTCTACCTTGACTCCGGCTCCACCACGCAGGCCATCGTTGAGCACCTCTCGGACACCGCCTGCCTCGCGACCTTCGTCACCAACTCCGTCTCCCTGGCGCTCGCGCTCGCCAACCGCGGCGCCCGCACGATCGTCATCGGCGGCGACGTCAAGGCTGGCACGGAGGCCATCGTGGGCCCCGGCGCGCTCGACGCGCTCTCTCGCTACAACTTCTCCAAGGGATTCTGGGGCGCGAACGGCGTCACGGTCGAGCAGGGCTTCACCACGCCGGACGCGAGCGAGGCCATGGTCAAGCTCGAGTCGATGAAGCACGCCCGCGAGCGCTTCGTCCTGGCAGACGCCAGCAAGATCGGCGTCGTGACGCCGGTCACCTTCTCCCGCTTCGAGGACGCGACGCTCGTCACCTGCGGCGCCGTTGACCCCGCCATTTCTGCCCTCTCCAACGTCGTGGAGGTATTCGCATGATCTGCACCGTAACGTTCAATCCCTCGCTCGACTACATCGTCCGCGTGGACGACATGCGCCTCGGCGTGATCAACCGCACCACCTACGAGCAGGTTCTCCCCGGTGGCAAGGGCATCAACGTCTCCATCGTCCTGGGCAACCTCGGCCACGCCTCCCGTGCGCTCGGCTTTCTCGCCGGCTTTACGGGCGCCGAGATTGCCCGTCGCGTGAGCGAGGCTGGCGTCTCCGCCGACTTCATCGAGGTCGCCGAGGGCATGAGCCGCATCAACGCCAAGATCAAGAGCAACGAGGAGACCGAACTCAACGGCCAGGGCCCGCTCATCACCGAGGAGAACATCGAGGAGCTCTGCGCCAAGCTCGACGTCCTGGGCGAGGGCGACACCCTCGTCATCTCCGGTTCCGTGCCCAACACGCTTCCCGGCGACATGTACGAGCGTATCATGGCGCGCCTCGACGGCCGCGGCGTCCGCATCGTGGTCGACGCCGAGCGCGACCTGCTCACGCGCGTCCTTCCCTACAAGCCCTTCCTCGTGAAGCCCAACAACATCGAGCTGGGCGACATCTACGGCGTGACCCTCAAGACCCGCGACGAGGTCGTCCCGTATGCCAAGCGCATGCAGGAGGCCGGCGCCCAGAACGTGCTCGTCTCCATGGCGGGCGAGGGCGGCGTGCTCGTCGCGGCCGACGGCCAGGTCTTCCAGAGTCCCGCCGCCAAGGGTACCGTCGTGAATTCCGTGGGCGCGGGCGACTCGAGCGTCGCCGGCTTCCTTGCGGGCCTCATGGAGACGGGCTCCTACGAGACGGCCTTCCGCATGGCTCTTGCCAGCGGCTCCGCCAGTGCCTTCTCCGACCACCTCGCCACGCGTCCTGAGGTCGAGGCGCTCATGGCAAGCTCCCACTAGTTCCTCCTCCTTGCCGGAGCGCCCCTCTCCCTTGCGCTCGCGCGCGGCGCTCCGGCCCTTCTGTCCTGCCGCACCGTTCCTGCGAGTTGGTGCTGCGAATATCGTCCGGGCATGCGCCCGGGAGAGAAAGGTTGAGTAATGAGAATCACCAGTCTGCTCAAGCCTGAGGCCGTCAAGATCGGGGGTGTCGCGTCTGACAAGGACGATGCCATCGCCAAGCTCGTCAAGCTGATGGAGACCCGGGGCAACGTCGTCGACGTTGACGCCTACACCGAGGCCGTCCATGCGCGCGAGTCGTTCGGTTCCACGGCGCTTGGCGAGGGCATCGCGATCCCACACGCCAAGACGGCCGCCGTCTCTGCACCGGGCCTCGCCGCGATGACGCTGCCCGAGGGCGTCGACTACGACGCGCCGGACGGCCTGCCTACCACGCTCATGTTCCTCATCGCCGCTCCCGACACGAAGGCCGACGTCCACCTCGAGGTCCTCTCGCGCCTCTCGATGCTGCTGATGGACCCGGAGTTCTGCAACAAGCTCCGTGCCGCCAAGACCTCGGAGGAGTTCCTCGCCGTCATCGACGCCGCCGAGGACGCCAAGCTTGCTGCCGAGAATGCGAAGGCCGCTGCTGCCGCCACCGCTGACGCCGAGGGCTATGACCTCGTCGCCATCACCGCCTGCCCGACCGGCATCGCCCACACCTACATGGCTGCCGAGGCCCTCGAGAACAAGGCCAAGGAGATGGGCCTGCGCATCAAGGTCGAGACCCAGGGCTCCGCGGGCGCCAAGAACGTCCTCTCGGCCGAGGACATCGCCGGTGCCAAGGGCGTCATCATCGCCGCCGACAAGAACATTGAGCTTTCCCGTTTCGACGGCAAGCCGCTCTTCAGCTGCCCGGTCTCCCGTGGCATCAACGAGCCCGAGGCCCTCATCAACGAGGTCATGGAGGGTCGCGCGCCCATCCACCACAACGCCGGTGGCGCTGCCGCTCCCGCCGCGACCTCTGACGGCGAGTCGACCTGGCACAAGATCTACAAGCACCTCATGAACGGCGTCTCCCACATGCTGCCGTTCGTGATCGGCGGCGGCATCCTCACCGCCATCGCGTTCCTCGTTGACCAGCCTGGCCTCGGCACCTCGGCCTATGGCTCCTCGATCCCGGCTGCGGCCCTGTTCAAGACCATCGGTGGTGAGGCATTCGGCCTCATGCTCCCGATCCTCGCAGGCTACATCGCGAGTTCCATCGCGGATCGTCCGGGCCTCGCTCCTGGCTTCGTCGGCGGCCTCTTCGCCAAGGCTGGCTATGACTTCGCCTACCTGGGAACGCTCGACGCGACCACGCTCGTCTCCGGCGGCTTCATCGCGGCGCTCTTCGCGGGCTTCGCTGCCGGTTACCTCACCCTGGGCATCGAGCGCGCCTGCGACAAGCTCCCGAGCTCGCTCGAGGGCATCAAACCGATGCTGATCTACCCCGTCCTTGGCACGCTCGCCATTGGCGTCGTGATGCTCGCGCTCAACCCGGTCTTCGCCGCGATCAACACCGCGCTTAACGGATTTCTCGCCGGTCTCGGCACGAGCAACATCGTGGTTCTCGGCCTCGTCCTCGGCGGCATGATGTCCGTCGACATGGGCGGCCCCTTCAACAAGGCTGCCTACGTGTTTGGCACCGCCGCCCTTGATCCCAGCTCCGGCCTTGGCACCACCGGCCAGGTCATCATGGCCTCCGTCATGGTGGGCGGCATGGTTCCGCCGCTGGTCATCGCCCTTTCCACCACGTTCTTCAAGAACCGCTGGACCAAGCAGGACCGCAACGCCGGCCTCGTGAACTACATCATGGGACTCTCCTTCATCTCCGAGGGCGCCATTCCGTTCGCCGCCGCTGACCCTGGCCACGTCCTGCCCAGCTGCATCATTGGCTCCGCCATCGCCGGCGGCCTCTCCGCGGCCTTTGGCTGCACCAGCCCCGCCCCGCACGGTGGCGCCTGGGTCGCCGCCGTCATCGGCAACCCCGCGATGTGGCTCGTTGCCTGCCTCGTGGGCTCCGTGGTGGGCTGCCTCATCCTCTCCTTCTGGAAGAAGCCGCTGGACGCCAGCGAGTCCGGTCTGGAGAAGTAGGGGCGCGCGGACGCGGGCGCCCTACGGGGGTGGGGCGCCCGCTGAGGCGAGACTCGCGGAATGCGCTGGCTCGCCCGCGCGAATGCTCGCTCGCAACATAGCGTGACGTCTGGGGCGGTCCTTCGGGGCCGCCCCTTTCGTTTTGGGGCGTTTGCTTGTCTTGCCCGCGCCGCATCCGTTCGCTACCGCTCCGTTACGGCTGGCCATGCCTTTCGCGCTGCCGCGCGCGAGCGGGTATCCTTCTAGGCGACGACTATCGAGGGGATGGGCATGGCGAGGACGGCAGACATCAAGGTGACGCTTGCGGATGGTGCGGTGGCGCGCGTGCGCGTCGAGGCCCCGGAGGGCGTGGCTGATGCTCCCGGGACGCCCTTTGGCATGACGTACGAGCCCGCGCCCGTGGTTGCTCTTGTCGATGACGGGCTTGCCGAGGATATTGCTCGCGACCTCGCCTCCCTTGGAAGAAGCGTCGCGAGCGTGTCCTGCGAGGCTCGCGAGCTCGAGGGACCGGACGTGGCCGAGGCCATGAGCGCGCTCGGCGTGACCCAGGCGCATCTGCTGGCGGGAGGTGCCGGCGCCCGTGCCGCGCGTTCCCTTGCCGAGAAGAGCCCGCATCGCGCGCTTTCCGTCGCGTGCCGTGAGGAGGGGGAGGACGCCTCCGCCTTCGTGCGCCGCGCCGCTCGCGCCATGGACGAGGCGGAGCCCTCGCGTAGGCATCGGCCGCTTGTGGTGTTCGAGGATGGCACGGCGCATGTCGCCCCTCGGGTCGAGGGCGTCCTCGTGAGGCCAGCGACGCTTGCCGATGAGCCGGCGATTCTCGCCATGTATGACCATCTCCTTGATTCCTGCGACGTCCCTGGCCGGGAGACCTGCGGCTGGCTGCGCGGCTTCTGGCCGCTCCCGGATGACGTGAGCCGCCGCTTGCACGAGGGGGTCACGTGGGTGGCCGTCGACGTGGGGGAGGGCGAGGCGGATCCTCGCAGGGAAAGCGATGCCTCGGACGCTGGCCCCGCGGTCCTCGGCGCCATGTCGCTCGATGGGGACTTTGGCCTTCCCGGGGCCGAGCCTGACTGGGAGCCGCTCGGGCCGGGCGAGTTCTTGACCTGCCACCTGCTGGCGACCGATCCCGTCGCTCGCGGCCGCGGTGTCGCGACGGCGCTTCTTGCGGAGTACGCGCGCGAGGCCATCGCGCGAGGCTGCAAGGCCCTGCGCATCAACACCAGCCCGGAGAGCCTCTCGAACCGCCTCTACCGCGAGCTTGGCTTCACGCTCCACGCGCCGCAGTGGTTCCCTTACGAGGGCCTTCCCATCACCGGCTGGACGAACGTCTACGAGCTGCGCCTCGACGGTCCCGCGGAGGGAGGCGAGCCTGCTGCGCCCAGCATGGCCGTCGCGGCTGACGAGCCCGTCGCATCCTGCGGATTTGCCGCGGCCTGCGATCCCGCCGCGCCCCGCGAGCCCGCCGCAGCCACCGAGGGGTCGTCCGCGCGCACCCTCGGCGACATCGACTTCTTTGGCGACGACGCCCTGCGCCAACGCCTCGTGCGCGCAAGCGCGCGGCTCCTCATCGGCGGGGCGGCACTCGCCGTGGCGCTTTCCGTCGTGACGGGCACCGGCGTCATCGAGGAGATGCGGGCGCTCCCGGGCGATTGGGGTGCCGCGCTGTGGCCTCTTGCCATGGCTGCCCTCTCCGTCGCGGCGCTCCCCGTGCACGAGCTCGTGCACGCGCTGTTCATGCGCGTCCTCGGCGGTCCTGGCACGCGGGTGAGCTTTGGCTACCAGGCAGGCATGCTCTATGCGGGATGCCCCGGCCTCGTGCTCTCCAAGCCCCGTTTCGTCGCGGTCCTTCTCGCGCCAACGGTTTTGGTCACGGCTGCCCTCTTGGGGCTGGGGCTTGTGCTCGGATATCCCTTCATGACCCTCTGGGCTGCGGTTCTGCACCTGTCTGGCTGTTCCGGAGACATCCTCGCCGCGGGCGCGATCCTGCGCGAGCGTGCCTGCACGCATTGCCGAGACACGGAACGGGGCGTCGAGTTGCTCTGCGAGCGGGTAGGATAAGGGGCACGCCTCGCCCAGAGAGAAGGAATGCAAATGAAGGTCGCCATTGCCCAGATGAACACCACCCCCGGCGATTTCGACGCCATCGTGGACAAGATGTGCTCCTATGACACGGTCGCCCACGCCTATGGGGCGGATCTCATCGTCTTCCCCTCGACCGTCATGATGGGCTGCGACCCTCTGTCGCTGGCGCAGTGCCCTGGCTATATTCTCGATTTCTCCTCCGCCATGGGCGCGCTCTCGGAGCGCCTGAGGACGCCCGCCATCGTGCCCTTCGTGGCGGGCGGCCTTGGCGAGTCCATGCCGGAGGCCGCGCTTATCCGCAACGGCGCGGTGCTTCCCCTCTCCATCGCGGGAGCCGTCTCGAACGCGGGCCGGGCAAAGCCCGGTATGGCCGCCTCCACGCTCGCGGGCTCTCCGGCAGTTGTCTCGATCGCGGGCGTCAACGTGGGCGTGGCCTACACCTTTGACGAGCTCGAGCTCTTCGCCTCGGGAAGCCTACCAGCGGATGTCATTTGCTTCGTGCCGTTCGAGGGGTACGACGTTGACGAGCGGGCGACCTGCTTCGCCCCGTCCGTCTCGGACGGGTGCTTTGTCGAGGAGGCCAAGGGCGCGGATGCCTGGATCGTCGCCGCGAATGCCGTCGGCGCCTTTGGCGACCTCGCCTTCGTGGGAGGCTCCTTCGTCATGGCGCCATGGGGCGAGCTCGCCGCTGCCTCTCGCTGCTTTGCCGAGGACGTCTTCGTGTGCGACATCGACGTCAAGGGCGAGGGTCCGCTGGCGAATCCGGTGGCGCCGCCCGCGTTCGACCGCGAGCGGATCCTGTGGGACGCCTGCGTGCTCGCGACGCGAGACCGCTGCGATAAGCAGGGTCTTTCTGGCGTCGCCGTCGTGTGCGACGGCAGCCTCTCCTCGAGCGTGACGTGTGCCATCGCAGTCGACGCCGCGGGTCCGATGCGCGTTCACGCGCTCGTGTGCGGCGCGGGCGAGGAGCTCGAGGACGCGCGTGGCGTCGTGCGCGCGCTCAAGATTCGCGATGTGGACGAGCTCGCGGCGCGCGACGTCGAGCGCGCCGCGGTGGCCCTTGGCGGCAACGAGACCGAGGACCTCGCGCGTGGCCTCGTCGAGGCGCGCCTGGGGGCCTGGGCCCGCGCGGGCGAGCTCCTTGCCCTCTCGAGCGCGGATAAGACCGAGCTTGCCGTGGGCTCCTCCTCGTTTGACCCCGCCCCTGCCGCCCGCGCGGCCGCCTTCGCCCCGTTGGGGGACATCTACCGTTCCGACGTCATGCGCCTCGCGCGTTACCGCAACACGGTCTCTCCCGTGATCTGCCCCCGCGCGGCACAGCGCCTCTGCGTCCCCGCTGACCTGGGGCTCGAGGGTGTCGCGGAGACTGACGAGCAGTGCCTTTCCGAGCTTGACGCCAGCCTGCTCGCGCACTTCGAGCACAACTACGGCCTTACCGAGCTTGCCCAGGGCCGCCTGGGCGAGGAGGGCGCGGCACGTCTGCTCGAGCGCGTGCGCGCCTGCGAGCTCGCGCGTCGTCACGGGCCGCTGTATCCGTTGTTCTCCTCTCGCTCGCTATCCGAGGCCCAAGTGCCGCTGATGGACGTCTGGCGTGACCGCATGCGTCCCGAGCCGCTCCACATGCCCGACGAGGGAGAGCTCACCCGGGCGGTTGTTGGCGCGGCGCATGACCTGGGCGTCTATGACGCCGCAGCCAAGATGGACGCGCCTGCGACTCCGCCTGCGCCCGCGGCTTCACCTTCGCTTGCGACTCCGAATGCCCCGGCCTCGGCGTCTGCGGTCGCCTTCATGGCCGACGATCCGGGGGTGCCCAAGGCGTCCATGCGCTCGCGCGTGAACGAGGCGCTGGGCTACCTGCAGGAGCTCTCTGACGGCAAGCGCATGCGCGAGGGGCTGGGCGGCGACAAGGGCGGCCAGGGTGGCGGTATCTGGCCCGACGGCTTCTTCTCTGATAACTAGGGGTGCGTGCGCTTTCGTTTGCGTGACGCGCACCAGTCGCTCTAGCTGCGCGTCTTTGTCGAAGTCTCCGCGCCGCGAGATGGCCGCGGAGACTTCTTGTTCACGCCCCTCGCGCCGCGGCGCCGTCGTGCTACTATAGAACCCATGTTCGATATCGGGAGACGCTAATAGCGGCGAGGGGAGGCGCGCATGATCGTGCTCGGCATTGATCCGGGCCTGGCAAACACCGGCTGGGGCGTCATCGAGACGCGCGGTTCCGTCGCGCGTGCCCGCGCCTACGGCTGCATCCACTCGGAGGCGTCGGAGCCGCTACATGAGCGCCTTGGCGCAATATGCTCGCAGCTGGCGGCAGTCATCGAGCGTTACCAGCCCTCGTCCGTCGCCATCGAGGACATCTTCTTCGGGCAGAACACGCGCTCCGCCATCCTCACGGCCCACGCACGCGGCGCGGCCCTCGTGGCGTGCTCGCAGGCTGGCGTCGAGGTCGCGTCGTACACGCCCATGCAGATCAAGCAGTCCGTCGTGGGCACGGGTGCTGCGGATAAGCGCCAGGTCACGTACATGGTGCGCAACGTCCTCGCGCTCGACCATGATCCAAAGCCAGACCATTGCGCGGACGCCCTGGCCGCCGCGGTGTGCCACGCCAACCTTTCCCGCACGTTCGCGGCATCTGCCGCGCAGAGCGGGGAGGCCGCGCGCAGGCTCGCCGCCACGCGCGCCGGCCTCACGGCGTCTTCGGAACACGATAGAAGGGTGGGCGCATGATCGTCCAGCTAACCGGTACCTTGGTTGAGTTCACGGCGAGCTCCGTCGTGCTCGACGTCCACGGCGTGGGCTATGAGCTCGGCGTCTCGGCCGTCACCGCGTCGAGCCTGCCCGAGGCCGGCACGCCCGGCGTGACCTTGCTCACGCGCATGCTCGTGCGCGAGGATTCGATGACGCTCTTCGGCTTCTCCTCCCGCGAGGAGCGCTCGCTGTTCGATCGCCTCTGCGCCATCTCCGGCGTGGGTCCCAAGCTCGCGCTCTCGGTCCTCTCCACGTTCACGCCCTCGCAGCTCGCGGGCGTCGTCGTGGCGGAGGACGCGGGCATGATGGCGACGGTCCCGGGCGTGGGCAAGAAGCTCGCGAGCCGCCTTCTGCTCGAGCTCGAGAGCGTCTTCTCCAAGGATCCCACGCTCGTCTCGCTGGCGAGCGCGGCCTCGCTTCCCGCTCACGGCGGCGTCGTCGCGGCGGCTCCTGCCGCGGGCTCCGGCGTTGACGCGGACGTCACGGCGGCGCTGCTCGCCATGGGCTTCACCGGCGAGGAGGCGACGCTTGCCCTCGAGGGTCATGAGGAGGCCGGTGCCACGTCCACCAAGGCCGCGATTCAGTACGCGCTCAAGCGCCTGGGGAGGAGGGCCTAATGTGGGAGGCGGATACCTCGCGTGACCTGTTCGCGGATTCCATGCCCGCGCCTGGTGCCCCCAGGCCCGTCACGTCGTCCCTTACGGCGGATGACCTGGAGATTGACCGCACGCTCCGTCCGCAGACGCTTGACGAGTACTGCGGCCAGCAGCGCGTACGCCAGAACCTCCGCGTGCTCATCGAGGCGGCGAAGAGCCGCCATGAGCCGCTTGATCACGTGATCTTCTCCGGCCCCCCGGGTCTCGGCAAGACGACGCTCGCCTCGGTCGTCGCGAACGAGATGGGCTCTAAGATCCACACCACGAGCGGCCCCGCTATCGAGCGTACGGGTGACCTCGCGGCCATCCTTACCAACCTCGAGGCAGGCGACGTCCTGTTCATCGACGAGATCCATCGCCTCAACCACAATGTGGAGGAGGTCCTGTATCCCGCGATGGAGGACTTCTTCCTCGACATCGTGATCGGCAAGGGCCCGGCCGCGCGGTCGATCAGGCTCGACGTGCCGCGTTTCACCCTCGTGGGGGCAACCACGCGCACGGGTCTGCTCACGGGCCCTCTGCGTGACCGCTTCGGCATCTCCTTCAGGCTTGACTACTACTCGGTGGAGGAACTCGCCCAGATCGTGGAGCGCTCTGCCGGCATCCTTGGCGTCAGCATCGACCATGACTCCGCGCTCGAGGTCGCGAGCCGCAGCCGCGGCACGCCACGCCTGGCGAACCGCCTGCTCAAGCGCGTGAGGGACTACGCCCAGGTGCGCGCCGCCGGTGCCATCACGGCGGAGGTCGCGGCAGAGGCCATGAGCTTCTTCGAGATTGACGAGCTCGGCCTCGACTGGATGGACACGAAGATCCTCCAAGCGCTCGCGGGAACCTTCCGCGGCAGACCGGTGGGCCTTTCCACCATCGCGAGCTCCGTGGGCGAGGACCCCTCGACGATAGAGGACGTCTACGAGCCCTACCTGCTCCAGCGTGGCCTCATCGTGCGTACCCCGCAGGGCCGCCAGGCCACGCTCGCCGCGTTTGAGCACCTCGGCCTCACCCCGCCACCCGGGGTGTAGGTGCTCCGTGTGGGCCATGCTATAGAACCGCTCTCTGCCGCGCGCTAGCTCTCGGGCCGGCGCGCGGCCGTCTTGCGTCTCACGCTTGCGTTGCCTAGGTGGTAGTTGCCCATCCGCGCATATTATCGCTGCCCAAACGAATAGAATCTAAAGAATGACTGTTCAGAGGAGGAAGCTCGTATGTTGCAGCGCGACTACATTGTTGAGTTGACCAGGCGTTTTGGAGAGGTGCTCTCGAAGCGCCTGCGTGCCGCCATGCTCGACGCGGACCCCGATGCCATCCATGACCTCGAGGACGCCGTGGGCAACCTGCTCGACCTCGACGGCGCGACGGCGCTCTCGCTCGACCCGGACTCCCTCGTCACGATGATGGAACTCTCCGGTATCGCGGATTCCCTGGCGGAGTACGTCACCTACGCGCTCCTGCGCATTGCGGACGCCTACGAGGCCCGCGGCAGTATGGGCATCGCGATTGCCCGTCGCCAGCAGGCGGAGGCCATCTGCAAGTCCTTCATGGTCAAGTACGGCCATGTCCCCGAGGAGTATCGCGAGCTAGACGCCGAGATTGCCGCCGAGAAGGAGAGGGCCTAGCATGGCCGCGGACAACGCTGTCATGACGGGTGCGACCGCGGCGGTGAGCGCGTCCACCGCGCCGCTCTCCGTCTTGAGCGAGATTGGCCAGCTCCGTCGCGTGTGTCTCCACCGCCCCGGCGACGAGCTCCTGAACCTCATCCCGGTCGACCTCGACAGGCTGCTCTTCGATGACACGCCGTTCCTCGAGCTCGCCCAGGAGGAGCACGACAACTTCGCCAACCTCCTCCGTAACGAGGGTGTCGAGGTCGTCTATCTCGAGCGTCTCGTCGCGGAGGCCATCGCCGCCGTGCCGGGAGCGCGTCAGGAGTTCACCAACCAGTTCCTGGCGGAGTGCGGCGTGCATGACAACGTCGCCCTTGCCGCCATCCGTGGCCTGCTCGACTCGATCGCCGATCCGTACGAGCTCGTCCTCAAGACGATGGCGGGCATCACGAAGCGCGAGCTCTGCCTTCCACTCGACGTTCGCTACGTCCCGGGTACGGGCCTCGTTCCCGGCTCATCCTCGCGTGGCGGCACCGGCTCCACGCTTGCGGGCATCCTCGGTGACGCGGCGGAGGCGGAGACAGAGCTCATCGTCGACCCGATGCCCAACCTCTACTTCACGAGGGACCCGTTCAGCGTGGTGGGCCCTGGCGTGTGCCTCAACCGCATGTACAAGGTGACGCGTCGTCGCGAGACCATCTACGGGCGCTTCTTGTTCGCCTGCCACCCCGCGTATCGCGACGTGCCGCTGTGGTATGACCGCGATCTCGCCTACCACGTCGAGGGCGGCGACATCCTCGTCCTGGGCGAGCGCACGGTCTGCGTGGGCATCTCCCAGCGCACGGAGGCGGCGGCAATCGACACGCTCGCATGCCGCATGATCTGGGACGAGGCCTGCCCCATCGAGGAGGTCTACGCCTTGCGTATTCCGGAGAACCGCGCGTTCATGCACCTCGACACGGTTCTCACACAGGTGGACTATGACCGCTTCACGGTCTATCCCGGCATCCTCGGAACGATGCAGGTTTTCCGCATCACGCGCGGCGCCCACGAGGGGGAGCTTGCCGTCGAGGAGGTCTCGGACTCGCTCGACCGCGTGCTCGCGCGCATCCTGCACGTGCCCGCCGTCCAGCTCATCCGCTGTGGCGGGGGAGACTCCATCGCTGCCGCGCGCGAACAGTGGAACGACGGGTCGAACACCCTCGCCATTGCGCCGGGCCGCGTCTGCGTCTACCAGCGCAACACCGCCACGAACGAGGCGCTCGCCAAGGCGGGCCTGGAGCTCGTGGTCCTGCCGTCGAGCGAGCTCTCCCGCGGCCGCGGCGGCCCCCGCTGCATGAGCATGCCCTTCGTCCGCGACGCCCTCTAAACCTGAAAAAGGGACAGTCCCTTTTTCAGGTTTTCGCGGGGTTGACAAGGGGACTGTCCCTTTGTCAACCGGCGCACCTGCACGGGTCGCTTTGTCAACTTTTGGTATCGTGGCAGGGATGGCGCTTGAAGGTGCTTGAATAGCTCGTTATAATCACGAAATGTTCTAAATGGCACTATTTATGCAAGATTATGAATATTACACCCGTATTTACGCATAACGCGCAGCGGCCAGACGAGAGGATCATCATGAACCACACCAAGGCGGACGAGACCTACGCGGCGAAGGGCGTCGACCTCTCTGGTCGCAACTTCCTCAAGCTCCTCGACTACACCCCGGACGAGATCCTCTATCTCATCGACCTCGCGGCCGAGCTCAAGGCCATGAAGAAGGCCGGCGAGGCGCACGACTGGCTCCACGGCAAGAACGTCGTGCTGCTGTTCGAGAAGACCTCCACGCGTACGCGCTGCAGCTTCGAGGTTGGCGCGATGGACCTCGGCATGGGCGTCACCTACCTCGATCCCAAGAGCTCGCAGATGGGCAAGAAGGAGTCCATCGAGGACACCGCCCGCGTGCTCGGCCGCATGTATGACGGCATCGAGTACCGTGGCTTCGCCCAGAGCATCGTCGAGGACCTCGCCAACAACGCCGGCGTCCCCGTTTGGAACGGCCTCACCACCGAGTTCCACCCCACGCAGATGGTCGCCGACATGCTCACCGTCCGCGAGCACACCGGCAAGCTCGCTGGCAACAAGCTCACCTTCATGGGTGACGCCGGCAACAACGTGGGCAACTCCCTGATGGTCGTGTGCGCCAAGCTCGGCCTCGACTTCTGCGCTTGCGGCCCCACCGCCCAGATGCCGGATGCGGAGCTCGTGGAGGAGTGCCGTAAGATCGCCGCGGAGAACGGCTGCACCATCACCCTGACCGAGGACCTCGACGAGGGCCTTGCCGACGCCACCGTCGTCTACACGGACATCTGGGTCTCCATGGGCGAGCCGGCGGACATCTGGGGCGAGCGCATCAAGCTCCTCTCGCCCTACCAGGTCAACGCCGAGGCCATGGCCAAGGCCGCGCCGAACGCCATCTTCATGCACTGCCTGCCCAGCTTCCACGACCTCAACACCACCACGGCCGTCGAGGTCAACGAGCAGTTTGGCATCGCCGAGATGGAGGTCACGGACGAGGTCTTCGAGTCCGAGAAGTCTGTGGTCTTCGACGAGGCCGAGAACCGCATGCACTCCATCAAGGCCGTGATGTACGCCACGCTGAAGTAGCGGCGGGGGGCGGCAAGCGTAGAGGCGAGCGGGCGAGCGCGTCTTGCCCGTGGCTCGCGCGAGCTGCGCGATAGCCAATGAGACCGAGGCCCGGCAAGCGACACGCTTGCCGGGCCTCGTTTGGTAAGAGGTGGTGAATGTCGGCCGGTCGCAGTGTCCATTTCAGCTGACAAGCTGAGCTCTCGTCCGCGGTGGCCACCCTAGAATGATGCAAACGCGTAAGCCGGCACGTTTCGTTTGAGAGCGAGGGGGCAGGATGAGGGCCATCGACGTCGCGAACTACCTGGTCGAGAGATGGAGGAGGTGCTATCCCGCCACCATCCACAAGCTCAACAGACTGGTCTACCTCGTGCAGGCCGAGGCCATCGCCACAACGGGTGAACCACTTTTCGAGGACTGCATCGAGGCCTGGCAGTGCGGCCCGGTGGTGCCCGCCGTCATCCATGCGTTTGGCGAGCGGGATGACACGGTGATTACCGAGCCGACCGGGCGCGCGGAGGTCAAGTCGGACGCCGCCTGCCTGATCGACTCCGTCGCGGAGAAGTATGGCCCGCTGTCCGCGCTTGACCTCGTCAGCCTCGTGCGCCGCCCGGGTGGCGCGTGGGCCAGGGTCTATGTGCCAGGCCGCGAAGCTGAGATCACGTCTGACGCGATCAGGGCCTCGGCGGACGCGGATGCGAGCAGGCCCGAGCTCTTCTCCGCGACGCTCGATACCGTTGCCCGGAACATGCCCCGTGCCCTCAAGATGCTGGAGACCTCCTGATGAAGACCATGGACGAGAAGTACTCGGCTGTGCCCGTCCTCGTGCTTGACGAAGAGGAGGCCATCGAGGACCTGGCCGCGAAGATCTGTGCCTTTCAGCGGGGGCTGGGGGAGGAGTTCGCGCTCTACTCGCCGGACCCGATAGGCGGGGGTGTGCCGGCGGCGCACGAGAAGCTGCAATCTGTGCTTGCGGCGACGTTCTGCACGTACTTTGGCCAGTCTCCGGCGGAGAGGTTCGCAGACCTCTTTGATCAGGCGACCTACCTTGCGCAGCACCTGGCCAAAGACCACCTGTTCCAGGACGGCAACAAGAGGACGGCGCTCGTCACCGCGCTCTCCATTCTGCGAAGCGCCGGCGCCTGCGTGGCGTTCGACGATACGGACGACCCCGCGACGAACCGCTACTACGCCTGGATCCAGGACATCGTCTCCGGTGCGCGAACGAACGAGGCACTCTCCGAGGAGCTCAGACAGAGCGCGGCCATCGGATAGCTGCTGCTGGCCGATATGCCCGTTCCGTACGAGGCCATCGGCAAGAGAAACGCGGTCATCGGATAGCTGCTGCTGACAGCGCGCCGACAATATCGGGGCCTGGCAGGCAATCGCGTCTGCCGGGTCCCGCGGATTTGCTCACGGCTCATGTTGACGATATCCGTGCCGTCGAAATCCCAGTCGATGCCAATGACGTTGCGATCGAGTCAGTCTGCCGCATGCGCCCCGCCGCGCCCCGCGCGGATCATCCAAGCTCCCATGGGTGCCTGCCTTTCTGATGCCTTACGCTCGCATTATCTCACCGAGTTAACCTTGTCGCTCCAAAAGTTTCGAAAACGGGCAGGGAAAATGACCCAAGGCTTTCGATGCCACGATGGTTACGACAATCGCTGATGGCATGGTGAGTCGCCAGGCGCGCTGCCACTTCTGTCGAGTTTGCTTCTGCTGTCCACGTGGACTTTGAGCGACATGCCCCCGTTACTCAAGGCACGCCTGATAAATGACGTCCGTCAGCTGGGATTGGACATTGCGGGAGTGCTACCTTGATAAATCGGGACAAGCGGGCAACTGCAGGCGACTGTTTACACCCAGATGACAGAACAATCAAAGAACACGCTATCCCCCCCGTGCATGCTTCATCTGTCGCGCATAGGCACGCCTAGCACGGGTTTTATGCCCTATTGAATGTTAAACTGTCACGGACTGAGCATCACGAGCGGTTACTTATTTATCTGCAACGATATTCTTGCCGCTTTTCTAGCCCCTAGGAGCCTTATGGCACGCAAAAGCACCAAGAAGAACGATTCCGAGCTTACGCTCGAGCAAGTGTTGTGGAACTGCCGCGTTGCGCTTCGCGGCGTCGGCAGCATGGAGAAGAACCGCGACGCTGTCATCAGCCTCGTATTCCTGAAGTTTGCCGGCGACAAGTTTAATAATCGCCGCAAGGAGCTCGTCGAGCAGTACGGCGACATCCCGGCGTTCCTCGAGAAGCCTTCTTTCTACAACGCGGTCAACGTGTTCTATTTGCCCGAACCCGCACGGTGGACCTACCTTGTCGACCACGCAGGCGACAACGCGATCGCCACCATCATCGACAACGCCATGAGCGAGGCGGAGAAGGCGAACCCCTCGCTCAGGGGCGCTTTGCCGCTGGGCCTGTTCGCCACGCTCGGCGCAACCAAGAGCTCCATTAAATCGCTCATAGACGAGATCGCTAAGATCAGCGAGAAGCGCTATCACGAGGAAGACCTTATCGGGCGCGCGTACGAGTACTTCTTGCAAACGTTTGCTGTGGGCAGCTCCAAGGAAGACGGCGAGTTCTACACGCCCGCCTGTGTCGTCCAGCTCATTGCCGAGCTCATCGAACCGTACGAGGGGGTCGTCTACGACCCGTGCTGCGGCTCCGGTGGCATGTTCGTGCAGTCTCACAAATTCGTTGAACGCCACCACGGCAACAGCAGCGCGGTCTCGGTGGTCGGGCAGGAGTCGAATCCCGACACGTGGCGCCTATGCAAGATGAACCTTGCCATCCGCGGCATATCGAATAACCTCGGCGAAGAAGCCGTCTCGACCTTCGAGAAAGACCAGCATAAGGACAAGAAGGTCGACTACATCATGGCGAACCCGCCGTTCAATCTGAAGAACTGGCGTGGCGCCGATGAGCTTCTTAACGATCCGCGTTGGAAAGGCTATCCCATACCACCCGCGTCCAACGGGAACTACGCGTGGATCTTGCACATGCTCTCGAAGCTCGACGTTAACCATGGGGTTGCCGGCTTTCTGCTCGCCAACGGCGCCCTCAACGCCGACGGAGACGAAGGCGCTATACGCCAGAAGATCCTCGAGAACGATAAGGTCGAGGCCATCATCGTATTGCCCCGCGACATGTTCTACACCACTGATATCTCGGTGACGCTTTGGATTCTGAACATGAACAAGGGAGCCGGCGAAAAGGCCAGCCGCAAGCTACGCGACCGCCGTGGCGAGGTGCTGTTCATGGACCTTCGCACGTGGGACGAGAATATCGAGAAGTACACGTACGACAAGAACAAGAACAAGAAGAAGACCGTGCTCACGTCTGAGCAAATCGCTCGCGTTAAAGACATCTTCGAGAGCTGGCGTTGTGTTGACGGCGGCTACGAGGACGTGCCCGAGCTGTGCAAATCCGTACGCATCAAAAGTGACGATTCCGATCAGATCACCATCGAGAGTCGCGGGTATGCGCTTACGCCGAGCAAGTACATTGAGTTCATCGACCATGATCTGGGCATCGACTACGAGAGGGAGATGGGCCGCATCCAGGCAGAGATGAAAGAGCTTTTGGCTTCGGAGAAGAAGTCCCAGGCCACGCTCGAGGCCGCGTTCGAGGGCATCGGTTATGGGATTAAGTAGATATCGGGTCGGCGAACTGGTCCTTCAATATAAAGAGGAATGCGGCGTCTCTAACTTGAGGGCAGATCAAGTTTCAGGGATTAACGCTGATAAAGAATTCTTTGAGCCTGCGAAGCAGGTCGGCCAGGATACCTCAAAATATAGAGTTGTTCCATGTGGTTATTACGCCTGCAACCTTATGCATGTTGGGCGAGATGTTGTTTTGCCCATTGCTTTAAACCGCACAGCCAGAAACAAGATTGTTAGCCCAGCGTATTCGGTATTTCAGTTAGTGGCAGATGAGATAGCTCACCCTGAGTATCTCTATATGCTTTTCAATTCAACTGAACGCGATCGATATTTCTGGTTTCACACAGATGGGTCAGTCCGAGACGGTATGTCGTGGGACGACTTTTGCGCTTGCGAAATCGAGTTGCCGCCGATTGAGGTGCAGCGGAAGTATGTTGCTATCTATGAGGCGATGCTGGCCAACCAGCGGGCTTATAAGCGCGGGCTCGATGATCTAAAGTTAACGTGCGACGCACTTGTTGAGAAACTCATGCGAGAGTTGCCCCATGAGGCCATTGGTCTTTATATCGAACAGTGCGACGATAGAAACAGCAAAGGCGAGTTCGATAAAGATGCTGTTCGGGGCCTATCCATATCGAAGCAGCTTATCGAGACAAAAGCAAATTTGGACGGCGTGAACCTTTGTAACTACAAAGTTATTGCCCCCGGTGCAGTAGCCTATGTTCCCGTGACCTCTCGAAATGGTGGGAAAATATCCATAGCGCTCAACGAGTCCAATGAGACGAATATCACCTCGGCAATCAATACCGTTTTCCGCGTTAAGAAGTCCGCAGAGCGGAAGCTGTTACCCGGTTATCTGATGCTCTTTTTTGGCCGTTCCGAGTTCGATCGCTACGCCCGCTTCAACTCCTGGGGCAGCGCGCGAGAAACATTCGACTGGGTCGAGATGTGCGATGTGCGCATCCCCCTGCCCGATATCGCTGTGCAACGGTATGCAGTCGAGTTGTACCAGGCATGGCGCACGCGCCATGCAATTAACGAACAACTTAAAGCCCAGCTCAAGAACATATGTCCCATCCTTATCCGGGGTTCTATCGAGGAGGCGTCGAAGTAATCATGGAACGCCTGTTCTCCGAGCGTTATGAGGAGCTGCTTCAGGACGAGCCTAATTGGCTTGGTGGAGATGAAGACGGCGACATTCCCTATAACGTAAAAGTCCTAATCGCCCGTATCATGGAGGACTTCCGTGAGCCGATTAGTTTTCAGCCGAATCGCTACGATAGCTACACCGTTGATGCCGACGCCCTTTATCTTGCAATCGAGGAGCTCAACGAGCATGTCGATTATCGGCTCGTCGGCTTGGATATGATGCGCTTGGGTTCGGGCCTTGACGAGATCCATGCCCTTGCAAACGTCTACACACCGCACCTCTTCGACCTCGTAGAGCTCCAATACAAGGAGCTTTCCGACGACGCCGAAAACGGCAAGGACGGCTTCCGCAACGAGATCAACAAGGTGTTCCGCGAGCACGATATCCCTTGGCTTCTCGTTGACGGGCATCTAGTCAAGATCGATCCCAGACAATTCGAGCAGGACCTGAAGCTCAAGGCCCTCAACGAGATGAGGGACCTCAAGGATGCGGACCCCCTCTACCAGGGGGCTTACGACGAACTGAGGAAGGCCATCGATTTCCTGGGACGCGGCGACTACGCCGAAGCCGTGATCAATGCCGAGAAGAGCTACGAGAGCGTTCTCAAGGTCATCCTGGGTTCGGAATCCGAGACGGTGGCTGCCAACGGCCTTACGAAGCGTTTGCTCGAGGCCGGCAAGCTGCCCCTCCCGGAAGGCCTTAAGCCCGAGGCCTTCCAGAGCAGCGTTCTCATGTCGCTTCCCGTCATTCGCAACAAGGCGGCAGCACATGGCTCCGGAGCAACGGGGCGCGAGGTGAGCGGCTCGATGGCCAACCTCGCCGTCAATCTGGCGTGCGCCCTCGACACATACCTCATCCAGGAAACGACCGACAAAGAGTAGGCAAGTGTGGAAGCGGCAGACCTTAAATTCGAAAACGGCAAGTTCACCGAGGACGAGCTTGAACAGGCGATCATCGAGCTGTTCCAGCAGCAGGACGCCAACGGCGTGCGCTGGAGCTATGCCAACGGCGAGCAGCTCCACCGCCGCTTCGACGAGCCGCTCATGGAAGACCGTTTGAAGTCGAGCCTTCGACGCCGCTATGCCGATATCGACCTGACCGAGGGCGAGCTCCAGACGCTCGTGGGCGAGCTCAAGCGCATTCCCTCGATCCCGCTCTACGACGGGTGTCGGCGAGCGTTCTGGCTCATCAACGAGGGGTACACCCTTCTTCGCGAGGACGCAAACAAGCCCGCCGTCCACATCGAGTACATCGACTTCGAAAACATCTCGAGCAACGACTTCCTCATCGTGAACCAATACACGGTCGAGGACGTGCGCACCCGCCGCCCCGACCTCCTGTGCCTCGTGAACGGCATACCGCTCGCCATCCTCGAGTTCAAGACCGCCATAGAGGAGGATAAGACCATCCACGACGCGTGGAAGCAAATTGCCATTCGCTATGCGCGCGACATCCCGAGTCTGCTCAAGTACTGCTGTATCGCCGCGGTCAGCGACGGCGCCAACAGCAAAATCGGCACCGTGTTCACTCCGTACTCGTACTTCTACGCTTGGAACAAGGCCAACGACGTCGACAAGGTGTCGAACGGCATCAGCTCGCTTTACACCATGGTCGAGGGCGCGTTCGCACCCGACCGCTTCCTGGCAATCGTTCGCGACTTCGTCTTCTTCCCCGACGACAGCAAGAGTTCCACCGAGATAGTCTGCCGCTACCCGCAGTACTTCGCCGCGACGAGGATACTCGATAATATCTGCGAGCACCTGCGCCCCGAAGGCGACGGCAAGGGCGGTACGTACTTCGGTGCCACCGGATGCGGCAAGACGTACACAATGCTCTTCCTCTCGCGCCTGATGATGCTTCGACGCAGCGAGGAGCTGGGCAATCCCACCATCGTGGTCATCGTTGACCGCGAGGATCTGGACAACCAGACAAGCGAGCTGTTCGTGACCGCGAAGCGGTTCCTGCACGACGAGAACGTTCGCAGCATCGAGACGCGCGACGACTTGGCGGAGACGCTGAGCGGGCGCGAATCGGGCGGCGTCTATATCACCACCATCCAGAAGTTCAGCGAGCAGATGGGCCTCCTTTCCGACCGCAGCAACATCATCTGCATTTCCGACGAGGCGCACCGCACCCAGACGGGCGTGGGCTCCAAGCTCATGGTCACCGGGAAAGGCGCCTTCACTCGCTACGGCTTCGCCAAATTCCTGCGTGATGGCTTCCCTAACGCGACCTACGTGGGCTTTACCGGCACGCCTATCGACGAGACGATCGCCGTGTTCGGTCCCGTGGTCGACCGTTACACCATGAAGGAGTCGAGCGACGACGGAATCACTGTGCGCATCGCCTACGAGCCCAGATTGGCGCGCGTGCTCCTCTCCGAAGACGAAGCGAGGAAGATCCAGGAATACTACGACCGCTGCGCCGAGGAGGGGTCGACCGAGGACGCCATCGAGGAGAGCCAGCGCGCCATGAGCTCGATGGAGGTGCTGCTGCGCGACCCCGACCGCCTGAAGAAACTCGCGGCCGACATGGTCGAGCACTACGAGCGCCTCTGCGGGGAGAAGCCGGGAGTGGTGCAGAAGGCAATGGTCGTCTGCTCTAACCGCACCCATGCCTTCGATCTGCTTAACGCCATCCTGGCCATACGGCCCGAATGGGGTGTGTCGAAGAAGGCCGAGGACGAGCGCAAGCTTTCGCCCGAGCAATTGGAGGAGCTCGAGGCGCTGCCCAAGATCAACATCGTGGCCACGCGCGGCAAGGACGACCCGAGGGACCTCTTCGACGCCTGCGGCAACAAGGAATGGCGCAAGAAGCTGGACAAGCAGTTCAAGAACAACGACTCGAACTTCAAGGTGGCCGTCGTGTGCGACATGTGGATCACCGGCTTCGACGTTCCCTCGCTCGCCGTCATGTATATCGACAAGCCGCTGCAGCGCCATACGCTGGTGCAGACCATCAGTCGCGTGAACCGCGTGTTCGAGGGCAAAGACCAAGGGCTTGTGGTCGACTACTTTGGCATCAAAGGGAACATGATGAAAGCGCTCAAGACCTACGGCGGCGATGATTCCGGCGCCATCGACGATCTGACCGTCGCCCTGGGCATCTTCCGCAACCACCTGGCCATGATAGACGATCTCATGGTCAACTTCGACTCGAGCGCCTTCCATACGGGCAGGCCCCTCGAGCGCCTCGGGTGCCTTAACAGGGCTGCCGAGTACGTTCAGCTCTCGAAGGAGTTCCAGACGCGATTCATGGGGCTCACGCGCATCCTGAAATCCGCGTACCAGATTTGCTTCCCCTCGGGAGAGCTTTCTGACCACGAGACCACGATGTCCCAGTTCTACCTGGCGATCCGTTCCATCGTCTACAAGCAGACCAAGGGCGACGCACGCGATGCCGAAATGATGAACGAGGTCGTTGAGGACATGGTGCGGCAGGCGATCAGCTGCACGGGCGTTGAGAGCGTTATCGATGCCGACGGCCCCGAGGACCTCTTCGGTGAAGAGGCGGTTGCCGAGCTTAAAGCAATGAAGATGCCCATCACCAAATTCAATGCTTTGATGAAGCTCGTGAAGCGCGCGATCAAGGACTACGGACGCACCAACAAGGTGAAGGCGCAGCAGTTTGACGAGCGCCTCCGCAAGGTGGTCGACGCCTACAACTCGCGCGACAACCTTACCTTTACGAGTGAGGTCGTATCCGATTTCGTCGACAACCTGAGCGACCAGCTCATTGATATTCTTCGCAATCTCAAGGAAGACAAGAACTCATTTGAGAGGATGGGCGTCACCTACGAGGAGAAGGCGTTCTACGACATCCTGGTTAAGGTACGTGACGACCACGGTTTTGTCTTCAGCGACGAGAAGTGCATTGCGCTTGCAAAAGAGATCTCGAAGCTCGTAAACGACAAGGCGCAGTACGCCGACTGGTCGACGCGCGACGACATCAAGAGCCAGCTGAACATGGACCTCACCGTGCTGCTCTACAAGAACGGCTATCCGCCCGAGTGGGATGAGGAGGTTTTCGAGAAGGTCATGGAGCAGGCAGAAAACTTTAAAAGAAACGAGTAGGCGTGTGCTCAGACCCGCCCGTCTATCGTTTCAGAAACCGTTCGAGAGAGTCTTCCTGAGATTCTTAAGTAATGGGCTGACGATATCCAATGGCTGGAATATGGCGAAAGAGAAGCCAACGATTGGAAAGGGTTGGTAAAAGGAGCGGATAATACTCTCAAGGGGTCTAAGAGGATGATACCTGGATAAAAACTTTGCGACGGCTTAAAGAGCTAAGAGGCGAGGCTCATTGTTTATTCACATAGAGAATTATAGAAATATCAACAGACTTGATTACGAGCTCGATGACGGAAAGGTCAATTACCTCTTCGGTGTGTGCGGTGTCGGAAAATCTTCCATCATCAGCGCAATTTCAAGAGAGCTGTCCCCTGCGGATGTGACTGTTGGAAAGGCCCCAGAAGAAACCATAATCACAGTTAACAACCAACAAGAATTGCCGGAGGGGATTCGCGTTTACAATTCCGAGGAACAGGCTGCTCTATTTCGAGAGGAAGAGACAGCGGGCTCCTATGAAGTGTTCGTGGGAAGTGAAAGAGCGCTGCATAGTCTTGAAGAGCAGTTCAATGACGCTGTTTCTGGTCTGCGTGGTTATAGTGAAGCCATGTTTGTGTATCAGGGCAAGATTAGGGAACTTCAGTCTGCTTTAGGTAAACCGAACAGGGGACAATTCACAAAAGCCGCGAAGGTATCAAAAGCCTCAAAAGTGGCCAAGAGCACAACGCCCTTCCTAAGGGAAGTCATTGAAAAAGGTGGGCTGGAGTATGCTGGTTGGTTGTCTGTTGGGATGGGCATTACTGATGATTTTGATGAGGGGCGTTGCCCGTTCTGCAACAAGTTGCTGAGCAACGATGAAGCAAATCCATTCAAGGTGCTTTCAGAACTAAAAGTATCTGACCTTAAGCCGGTTTTTTCTTCAACAACACTACTTGAAGAATTTGGTATCAGCCAAAAATCACTTGAAACCGACGAAGGAGAAGCTCGCATAAAAGAGCGTCTTCTCTTACTCTACAAGATCGCCGATGAGCTGCAGAAGGTTACGAGATTTTGCAATGTGCCTAAAACCTCTCTTCTTGATGACGGCATCCCCTGTTTGGAGGTTGACGATTGCGTCTATGCTGAATTCCCGCAGTTGGAAGAACCTATAAAAGCGATTCAAAATAAATCGGGTGAAATCAAACACCTTCTCGGGGACATGAAAAGTGCTTTCAACAGCATCATTAAGGACAATTGTCGAAAGCTGAATCTCGAGTTAAAACGATTGTCGGTACCGTATAGATTTAAAGTAAACTCCGCGACTCGAGGTAACAATACGGCTCGTTATTCTCTCGTTCATGTCAATGCGACGGATGATGAGGACATGAGGAACTCCTTATCCACTGGGGAGAAGAACCTTGTTGCGCTGCTGCTGTTTTTGGAAAATCCAGACGGAAAGGTCCTGTTAATAGATGACCCCGCCTCTTCCTTTGACGATTATCGGCGCACCCAAATATTTGACCTGATACAAAAGGTGCGAGGGAAAACCGTCCTAGTTGTGTCTCATGATCAAGCTTTCGTTAAAAGAGCAGTTTTGGCGGAAGGAAAAGGTGGGAAGGGAGGCAATCTCGGGAAAGTTCAAGCGCTAACCAGGAAAAATGGCTCTATTGTTCCCGTCAACATCTGTAAAGATGACGTTGTATATCTTCCCGACAGGATTAGAAACCGCATTTCTGAGGTTAGTTCATACCGGGTGAAGGCAATTAATTTGAGGTTGCTTTGCGATTTGAAGAAATCGACCCTTGGAGCTGCGTGGGGCTACTCGTCCATGATATTGCACGGACGTAGCAAACAAGAGATTATGGAAGAACTTGCAGGAGAAGGTACGGATGAACAGCGAGTTCTTGCCCTGATTAAAACTGAATGCGGAATTGATATGCCGGCGATTCCCGATGACTACCAATCGCAAATTGACATGGCAGAGATTACCGATTTTGAACGGCTGATTGAGCTCAGGGAAACCCTTGATAAAAATCAGTCTGAGCAAGCCGGGATATACGCAAAGATGCTGAACGATTTGGTTCATATGAATGACGCAGTGGCGTACTGCTTGGATCCCTATAAATTTCAGCTGTGGGCACCCGAGTTAACCTCTTTAGTGTCTCAAACAAAGTAGCCAGTGTCGTTCGAACTTCTTCGAATCAATAGTTTGGAAGTAGCTTGCATTGGGTGTAGCTTTGCCTTGCGCGGTTTGGATTTCAGTCGTTTATGTGAGGCGGTTTCCGGGGCGTTGAGCGGCGCGGCGGCGCCTCCTTGGGACGCGGCGCGGGCTCTTCCGAGTCTCTAATTAATGTCCGGTATCCTTGATATGGTTCCCTTAAATAAGCAAATGGCGAGGTAGTTGGTTTGGGCCATTTGCGGCTCCGCGAAGCCTCGTGGAGTTACACGACTGAAAGGGATGCAAATGGGAAAGAATCTGGCCGCATTCAAGGATAGATGTAAGCGCATTACGTGGGCGATGCTTCTATGCGGCATCGCGTTTATACTCTTCGGCATGATGGCCTCGGCGGACGCGTCGAGCGCCTATGACAGGTATTCGTCGAGCTATTCGGTCTATAGTGGCTACTCCTCTTCGAGCGCCCTGAGGGAGTACTCCTCCAAGATGGCCCTCTCCAGCACCTGCACGTATGCTGCCGCCGTGTGTGCGGCTGTCGGTGACATCGCGGTTTTGGGCTGGGTTGGCAGCAACATGCTCGCCGCCTTTGGTAAGGACCTCGCGGGCGTGGATCTCGAGGACGAGGCCGCCACGCCTGCGGAGGCAAAGGTTGCCGGCGGTGCCGGCGACGTGCCGAAGGACGGAGCGCCCCAGGATGCCGCAGCTGCGGATGGCGTCGCTATGGATGACGCTGCTCCTGCGGCTGAGGCTCCGGCTTCCGTGGCTGATACCGCTCAGCCTGTCAATGATGCCAACCTTCCGAAGGCTAATTAGCCACTGTCCTTGAGCTGTGCGATGTTTGGTTCCAGTCACCTCCGTCACAAAAACAGCCGTCCGAATTGCTTCGGGCGCCTGCGGGCTGCCGGCCGTGCCTGCGGACCTTTTTGACCGCCCGTGCGGCGTACCTAAGGCTCCTGTGGTACTTGTCGGGACTCATCCATCCCGACGACTCCTTGAGGTGCCCCTTGCAGCAGTGATTGAGGCGCACGCCGAGGCTTTCCTCGAACTCGTCCAGGGTGACCGCGCCTCGGCCACGGTGGTGGAAGAACTCGTTCTTCAACCTGCCAATAAGATAAAACTTGATGGGGCGAATGGAAGAAAGGATCGCTTTGTCTAGGACCACGAAAAAGACGAGAGCTCTCTCAGACGATGAAATTATGGGGCGTTTCGTTGTGCGTGCGCGGAGAGTTGAGAGCAATTCTCTAGTTAAAAGCGGGGCTATTAAGTGCTATGCCACTCCCAAGATGACGTTAAGCGTAAACGAAGCCAGCGGTGCGAGCATCCGGTATCATGTATGTGCCGACGAAGAGTCTATAGAATCGCTTGCGACGAGGCTTCGCCCCTTCATTGTTAAGAGCGAGCCAATATACCTGCCAAAAGTACTCGATGCCATTTCCGCTCAAACGTCTAGCGAATCACTCTCTGAAAACGAAGCCGAGATTCTGAAAGCCACGAAGAGCTGGTTCTCGCAGCGCTACGAAGAGAAGAATAGTGAGCGCTACGGCATTCAACTTGTTGGGAAAGACGGCGAGTCTCTAACTGGTCTACTTTCCGACGCTCTACTTGCCGAAGCATGGATTTACACGGATACCGTCCATGCCGACCCCGAGGGAGAGAAGGCAGAGGCGCAAAAGCTCAGCTATTCTAACCGCTATAGGGCAGCTTCCTCGTACTGGTGCGAATTCGCCATCGTAATCGTAAACTTGCTAAGCCTCGTCCGCTCGCTTTCGGAAAGGGGTCTGCTTAAAGTACCGGATTCCTCCTGGAGCGAACCAGTGTCTTATGCTGAAGCAGAGAAATACGAGCAAGAGCAGATTATCGCTGGCTCGGCGTATGTCTTTCCTCCGGGGACCGTAATTCCTGAAGGAGTTAACCCTGAAGACATTCCAGGCGCGCGCAAGGTAACCCCAGAAGTGATGATTAGGCTTCAGCATCCCGAGGGCGCTGCGTGGTAATGCCATTCGATGCGGAGGGTATACGGACTATTTCTTGGACCGCCTAGGTGCCGTATCAAGGTTTCTGCGGCGCCCGTTGGGGCTCGCCGCGAACGTGGACCTGTCGTTTTGGCGCAGTGTCGATCTGACTGGTAATCAAACAGGGAGGCGACCGACCTCTCGATCCCGAGCGGCAGTCACCTCTTTTGCTTATGTGTATCACGCTTCTCGGTTTTGGTGCAATGGCGATCTTACCGACAATCAAGCAGAGCGGCAGTCAAAGCCACCAGGCGTAGTGGGGACTGCCACTCTAGCAGCATTCTGTACCATCCAGTTCCACGGGAGGCCTGGCGCCCGGCACCGTCAATCTTGGCGCAATCTGGTCCTGGCGGGCGATCGGTCAAGAGAATCGCAACAGGTTATCCGCGCGGCCCCGCAAGTGGCGCCGTCAGCCGTGCTCGACGGTCTCTCCCTCGAGCAGCTCGATCGGAACGTCGAGGCTCGAGATGTCGACAACGACGTGGGGGCGTATGTCGCCCGGAGTCGACGGGCGTACGTGAATGTAGCGGAAGGGGAGCTCGTAGCCCGCGATGCGCAGCGCTGTTCCGTCTCCCTTAGGGAAGTCGCTGAGGGAGAGCCAGCCGAGATAGTTCCCGATGCGGTCTTCGAGTCCAGGGGTGATGGGCATGAGGGAGGCGGAATCGATTCGCGCCAGACGTGAGCAGTGAACAGTGGACGAGTGAACAGGGGACGTAGCACCGTTCAGATAGGGGTCCGGGTCGACACCGGTCAACGCTCGCGATGCTTTTTCATGCGCTTCAGATTCCGCTGTTCGAAGTGTGCCTCCGCCTTTTCCGCACGGCAATGGCTTCTTGCGCGAGCCGAGTCCTGTTCCATGGTCTCCCACTAATTCGCGAGCGCTTGCTGCGCCTTGGTGCTTACGGTCGGCTGCCTGACTTACAGCCGGCCGTCTGACGTCTTTGCTACCGACGCGGTTCGACCAGGATTCGACCCTCGATACGTCTTTGCCGCGCAAATTGCCTTATCAGTTTCGAAACTTCAATAATATTCGAGTTTCGAAACCGAAGAGGATCGAATGATGTCTTGGGTGAACCGCACTGCGTAAATTGCTTCGGGCGGCTGCTGACTCGCCGAGTCCGTTGCTGAGCTGCTACTGCCGGCTAGCGATTATGTTTGCCGCTACTCCTCGCGGCGCTTGCCGACGGCGATGCCTGCCGCGGCTACGGTCGCTACGGCAACGCCTAGGGCGGCGATCGTCAGTACGACGTCGTCGCCCGTGGCGGGTGGGGCCTTCTCGGCGGTCTTATCGGTCGCCTGCGCAACCAACGATTGCTTGGCAGCCCATCCGGCGGCGCTCATACTTGAGTCAGCAATCGAAACCGCAGGAAGGACCCACCATGGCATTCGCAGACAGGCTCGTGGCAGTTCGCCGTTCTCATGGTCTCACGCAGGAGGAACTTGCATCTAAGCTCTATGTCACGCGCCAGGCCGTGAGTCGTTGGGAGCGCGGCGAGGTGACGCCGGGCATCGACATGATGAAGCTCGTGGCTGCCGTCACGGGTGAGCCCCTCTCGCACCTGCTCGAGATGCCGGAGCACTATTGCGAGAGCTGCGGCATGTATCTCACGCCGGCCGACCTCGGTACGGACGCCGATGGCGAGAAGAACGACCACTACTGCAAGTGGTGCTATGACGGCGGCCACTACACCTATGAGACCACTATGGAGGCCATGATTGAGGACTGTGCTCCGCGACTGGCGGAGAACGAGGGCATGACGCTCGACGAGGCGGTGTCGCTCATGGGCGCGGTGCTGCCGCAGCTCGAGCGCTGGCGCGTGGTTCGCGAGAACGAGGAGCGCTATGGCGCTGAGACTCGCGAGCGCTACGGGGACGAGGCGGTTGACGCTGCTAACGAGCGGATTCTCGACATGGACGCGGCTGCGTGGAATGACCTGAAGGAGCTCGAGCGCGCGGTCCTGGGGCAGCTTTCGATTGCCATGGCTGACGGCGACGTTCGTGGGCCCGAGGCGGAGAAGCTTGTGGCGATGCATCGTCGCTGGGTTGGCCTGCATTGGGGCGCCGAGCCTGAGGATGCCGCGTATCTGGGCCTTTGCCAAGGATATCTCGCGGATCCGAGGTTCGTTGCCTACTACGACGGGCCTTGCGGCGAGGGTGCGATGGAGTTTCTCGTGCAGGCAGTCGTTGCATCGTGCGGTTTGAGGGTGAAGCGCGGCTAGTTTGTGGCTTGAGTGGCCTGCAGTCGGCGTTTTTGACGGCAGGTGGTCAAAATACCCATCCTGGCGTACGCGCGGGGTGGGTATTGAGGCTCGTTCGTAAAGCGCGCACAACAAGCCATTTGCAAATATGCAGGTAAATTAATTGGGCGGTTTTGAGAGCCAAAGGAGTCGATCCTTCGGATCCTTCAAGATGGTGCAGACATTCCTCAAATCGGCCGTTTTGGATGGTGAGGCGTACGCCAAGATGGTGTTTTTGACCACCGGAAAGGGGGAGACGTTCCTGGGCGTGACCTGGAGATCTAAAGTTCAGGGGTGCTTCTTGCTCATGAGATGAGGTTGACTTGTTGGAGGGCCCGTTTCGTCCGGAGCACAGACGAAACGGGCCTCGTGACGGCGGCGCGAGCGCGTCTCGAAACCTAATTCTGCCGTGAGTGGTCAAAAAGCTCATCGCGGCGGACACTTTCGAGGGGTTTGGAGCTCTGGCTTGGAAGCTGGAGCAATTGTCAATTTGCAAACACGCAGGTAGCTTCGTTGTTGTGTTTTAGCGCTACTCGGCTGTGTTCGCGACAACACCATCGAAACCCGCGAAAGGAGTCATTTTGGGCTATTCGGGCCCCTAAACTGTCCGCCGCGCAGGTGTTTTTGACCACCACTCGCGAAATTACTATTAACGGATACTCCGGATTGCCTTATCGCAAGCAAATGTAGGATGGTGGCGCGCTCGAAGGGGGCTGCGAGCCTATTTGGCACTGCGGGCGGGCTGCTGCGAGCCTATTTGGCGCCACGGACGGCTGACCGAGTCGCGAGACTTGCGCAGGCTTTTGCAAACCCCGCAATGAATCTAAGTAAAACGAGGGTGTTGGTCGATCCGTCTTGCGCCTGAAATGATTTTGCGGGAAGGGAAGCATCGCGGGCCGCGGGCCCGCGAATGGGGTGGGGGGCGCTGCCCCGCACCCCATTCGTTACAAGCATGAGAACATCTCGGGAACCCTTATCTGCGTTTGTTAGTATTTCCAAACCTAAAAACGGCAGATAGGGGGACCTAATGGCACAGCCAGGTGATGACAAGGAGATGACCGCAGCGGCCACCGCCGAGGCGTCCGGGCCCAAGTTCAAGGTGCCGCGCCTTCCGGGCGACATCATGATCTATCCGATGATCGTCGGCCTCCTCCTTAACACGTTCTGCCCGCAGGTCTTCGAGATTGGCGGCTTCTTCACGGCCGCTACGCGCGGCGGATCGAACGCCGTCGTCGCCGCGATTCTGTTGTTCGTCGGCGCCGGCATCTCGTTCAGGTCGACTCCGGGCGCCATCAAGACTGGCATCGTGATTCTCATCCCGAAGCTCGTGCTCGCCGCCGCCCTCGGCCTGGGCGTCGCCTACTTCTTCAACGATAACTTCCTTGGCCTGTCCTCGGTCTCCGTCATCGGCGGCATCTCGTTCTGCAACATGGCGCTGTACACCGGCATCATGGGCGAGTTCGGCGACGAGTCCGAGCGCGGCGCCGTGGGCATCCTGTTCTTTACCGCCGGCCCCGCGATTACGATGATCATCCTCGGCGTCTCCGGCCTGGCGAACATCCCCGTGGGCACCATCGTGGGCTCCGTTCTGCCGCTCGTAATCGGCATGGTCCTCGGCAACCTGTTCCCATTCGTCAAAAACCTGCTGGTACCGGGCACGAATCCCGCCATCGCGTTCCTGGGCTTCCAGCTTGGCGTATCCATGAGTCTGTCCAGCTTTATCTCCGGCGGCATCTCGGGCGTCCTTCTCGGCCTCATCACGCTGTTCATCGTTGGCCCGGCGACGTTCGCGTTCGAGCGCCTCTGCGGCGGCAACGGCAAGGCTGCCATCGCGTGCTCCACGGTCGCCGGTACCGCGATGACGACGCCGGTCGCCCTCGCCGAGGTCGCGTCGCGTTACGCCGAGCTCGCGCCGACGGCCTACGCCCAGATCGCGACGGCTGTCATCATCACGGCAATCCTCGCGCCGATCCTCACCGGTTGGGTCGACAATAAGTTCTGCCAGGGCGGGGAGGACCTCTCCGCCGCGGGTGTCGAGGCACTCGAGGAAGCCGTCGCGCGCGACGTCGACGGCGAGTAGTAGCCAGCTGCTAATTGAAACGCGCTTTCGCGTGTTGCGAAGGCCGCGAAATGCGTGTGTTGCTAGCATCGTCTGAAGCTAGCCGAGCCTCGCGTGCAACGAATTTGAGATTCTGCGGCTGAAAAATGCCGTCCGAGTCCATTTCCGTGAAATGGCATTCGAACGGTGGCAGATAAAACCCCTGTTGGGATTTGCTCGAACAAGGCCATGAGGCGAAATCGAGCCGCAGAATCTCAATTTTGTTGCACGGGTGCCGTTATTTTGTTGCACGGACGTCATGCTTTTGTCGCATGGGCACGTACTTTTCTTGCGCGGGCTTGCGGCGTCGGGCCGCGAGCCCCGCTCCATGCTCGCCGGATTCGGCCCCGCGGTACAATGCGGGTAAAACGCTCGACAGAACGGCGAGGCTTTGACGCTCGCCGCTCCGTCGACATGCCGAGCCGATATCGAGGTACCACCATGGCAAACTTCACGCTTACCTGCTGCTCCACCGCGGATAGGGATAAGAGTTTCTTCGATTCCCGCGAGATTCCCTACGCCTGCTTCCATTGGGACGAGAACGGCGTCGACCACCTCGACGACCTCTACCAGTCCGTCTCCCCGGAAGACTTCTACGCTGCCATCAAGGCCGGCGCCACCCCTACCACCTCGCAGGTGAGCGTGGGCGAGTTCGTCGAGCTGTGGGAGCCCATCGTGGCGGCGGGTTCGGACGTCCTGCACGTATCCCTCTCGAGTGGCCTTTCCGGCGCTTACGGTAGTGCTTGCCTTGCTGCGACGCAGGTCATGGAGGCGCACCCCGGCCGTCGCGTCCTCGTGGTTGACTCCCTGGGTGCGAGCTCGGGCTATGGCATGCTCGTGGACTATCTCGCCGATAAGCGCGACGAGGGCGTCACGCTCGACGAGGCCTTCGAGTGGGCGATGGAGAACCGCCTGCACGTCCACCACTGGTTCTTCTCGACTGATCTTTCTAGCTACGTCCGCGGCGGCCGCGTCTCCCGCGTGAGCGGCTTCGTGGGCACCGCACTCAAGATCTGCCCCGTTCTGAACATGAACAATGAGGGCAAGCTCATCCCGCGCGACAAGATCCGCACCAAGGCCAAGGCCGAGAAGGACATGGTCGCCCGCATGGAGGAGCATGCCCAGTATGGGCATGACTACGCCGGCAAGTGCTCGCTCTCGATGAGCGCGTGCCGCGAGGACGCCGAGGCCGTCCGCGACATGGTCGAGGCCAAGTTCCCGGCGCTCGCGGGTAAGGTCGTGATCAACAACATCGGCACGGTCATCGGCTCGCACACGGGTCCCGGCACCGTCGCGCTCTTCTTCATGGGAGACGAGCGCGGGGAGTAGGGCCGCGCCGTCGCTAGTCAGGCCAGACGAACTCGGTGCGTCCGGCCTCGCCGCCGTCGATGAGCAGGTTCTGCCCCGTCATGAAGCGGTTCGTGACCGCGACGAAGTAGATCCACTCGGCGATCTCCTCGGGCGTGGCCCAGCGACGGAGCGGCGTGAGGTCCATGATGCGGCCCCAGAGGCGCTCGTCCTCCATGACGGGGAGGTTGAGCTCGGTGAGGACGCCGCCCGGGTCAACGCTGTTGCAGATGGCCTGGGGCGCCAGGCGCCCAGCGACGTTCTTCGTGTAGGCGATGACGCCGCCCTTAGAGGCCGCGTACCTGGGAAACTCCGAGCCGGTGTGGCCGCTGGCCGAGCCCACGCAGACGACGGAGCGGATGCGCGGCGCGGGCGCGAGGCCCAGCTCGCGGCGGCCGCCCGTGGCGTCACCTGCAAAGGCGTACTTCTCGACCACGTTGATGGTGCCGTGGAGGTTCACGGCGATGTCGTCCTCTGTGCCCTGGACGCCGGCGTTGCTGATCACAACCTCCGGCTCGAGGCCATCAGGAAGACTCGCCGTATCACTGACGTCGCAAATGAAGTGCTGGTAGTTCTCGTGCTCGAGCGTGGGCTCGGCTACGTCGAGACCCCAGACGCGGTGGCCGCGCTCGAGGAAGAGCGCTGCCGTGGCGCGGCCGATGCCGGATGCGGTGCCAGTGATGAGGGTGTCCATTAGGCCCTTGCCTCTCGCTCTGCGGCGTGGGTCTGAACGTACTCGGCGCCCACGCCCTCGCGCTCCCAGCCCGCGGCGACCTTGAAGCCAACGGGGGAGAGGAGGATCTCGCAGGCGAGCTCGGCGAGGGCGCCGGTGATGGAGCAGGTGATGACCTGCAGCCACGTCCAGCCAAAGAAGACGTGCGAGACCACGATGGCGAACACGAGGTTGTCAACGAGCTGGCCGACACCCGTGCTCACGTAGCTGCGAAGGGCGAACGTGGCGAAGCTGCCGTTGTCGGTGAGGTGGCCGATGAACTGGTTGAGGTGCGAGTTCACGAACGACGAGCACAGCATCGCGAGGGAGCTGCCGAGGACGACGTACCACGAGCCGCCGATGGTGGCGTTGAGCGCGGCGTTGACCTCGAGAGAGCCGGTGTCATAGTAGGCGCCCCACATACCGGGCGCGAGGCTGATGAGCCAGAACAGGGCGCTCACGGCGAGGTTGATGCCCAAGGCGAGAAGCGACACCTTGACGGAGGCCTTGGGCCCGAAGCGCTTGCAGATCATGTCCATGCAGAGGAAGGACACCCACGAGAGGGTGAAGCCACAGTCGAGCGCGAGGAACGGAAGGCTGATGAGCTCCTTGTTTGCGAGGAGGTTCATCAGGATGACGCTCACGACGAAGCAGGTGACGGTGGACGCAGGGATGCTGCGCAGGAGGAGCTTGTAGTCCTCCAGGACGTTCTTGATCATGCGATTGTCTCTCTTTCCTTTGGTTTTAGTTTCTAACGCGCTGGATATCGGAGTAGAACAGCGCGGGCGGCGAATCCGCCGCAGGACATGGTAGCAAAAGCGCGTGGCGGTCGCGCGCCGGGCATGGCGAGACGCGCCGACGATGCACCTGCGAGATGGTTGTCGCAGGCGCTTTGCGCGCGCCGGCTGCATGGCGAGACGCGCTGGCGGCATGGCCTTGCGGGTGTGCGACCGCGGGGCGCGGGCCGTGGGCTGTGGGCCGTTGGCCGTGGAGGCGCGGGTCGTGTGGTGTGAGTCGCACCGGAACGCGGGACCCGACGAATGCGAGAACGTGCCGGCCCTCCTATAGATTTCCAAATAGTTACCCAGGGTTGTCTCTTAAAGTTAGGCGAACTAAACTTGCTAGTTGCAAGTGTGCCTAGGCTTACTTATCTACCTGGGCTCGGGGCGTCTCATCTCAAAGATGTGCGAAAAAGGAGAGGCAACATGAAGAAGTCCACGTATAACACCCTGCTCGTCGGCGGCGGCTTCCTGCTTGGCACGGCCGGCATCAAGCTGCTCAAGAGCGAGCCGGTCAAGAACGCGTGCGTGCAGGGCATCGCGTGTGGCATGCGCATCAAGAGCGACTACCAGGATATGGTCGAGCAGGCGAAGGCTGAGGTCGACGACATGGTCGCCAAGGCGTCGTACATCACCGCGAGCGAGCCCGTCGCCGCTACGGACGAGGCCGCCGAGTAGCGCGCTGACACAACTATGAGATTCTCGGTTATTAGCGAGATCCCCGGCAGGACCCGCCTACAGTTGGCGGGTCCTGTGCCAGAGGGGGACCTCGATGCTCTCATAAAGCTGAGCACGGATATCAAGGGCGTCACGAAAGTCCGGGTATATGGCCGTATCGGGCAGATGGCGATCGAGTATGACGCCCCTCGCCGCGCGGACGTGCTCGGCGGCCTTCGCGCGATCGACGCGCAGTCGGTCGCCGAGGCGAAGTCCGGTTACGCGATTCAGCTCGAGCCGCGCAAGCACAAGCTCGTCATGGACCTGGCGACGCTCGTTGGCGCCCATTATGCGCGCCGGTGGTTCCTGCCGACTCCGCTGCGAGCCGTGTTCGTCGTTGCGGGCTATATGGCCTTCCTGCGCGCCGCCCTTCACGAGCTAGCGAAGCCTCGCCTGACGGTGCCCGTGCTCGACGCCTCCGCCATTGGCATCTCGTTCGTGAAGCGCGACGTCAACACGGCGGGACAGACGATGTTCCTGCTGAACGTCGGTGAGCTGCTCGAGGACTACACGCGCGCCATGAGCGAAAACGAGCTCATCAACTCCCTGCTTGACGTGCCTGACAAGGCGCAGAAGGTCGTGGACGACACCGAGGTGAGCGTTCCCGCGACGGAGCTTGAGCCCGGTGACCTCGTGGCCGTTCGTACCGGCATGTCCATCTCCATCGATGGCGTGGTCGAGCGGGGGAGCGCCATGGTCAACCAGGCGACGCTCACCGGCGAGCCGCTTGCCGTCGAGCGCTCCGTGGGCGATGACGTGTTTGCCGGCACCGTCGTGGAGGATGGCAGTATCCTCGTGCGCGTGCGCGCCAACACGGCCCAGACCAAGCTTCGCTCGATCGTCTCGCTCGTCCAGACGGCGGACTCCCTCAAGTCCGAGGGGCAGTCGCACATGGAGGAGCTGGCGAACAAGATCGTTCCCTGGAACTTCCTGCTTGCGGGCCTTGTCGCCCTCACGACGCGCAGCATCGTCAAGACCTCTGCCGCGCTCATGGTCGACTATTCATGCGCTCTCAAGCTCACGGGTTCCGTTGCCGTCATGACGGCCATGAGCGACGCGGCCAAGATGGGCGTCATGGTCAAGGGCGCCAAGTACTTCGAGTCGTTCGCCAAGGCGGACACCATCGTGTTCGACAAGACCGGCACGCTCACCGAGGCACAGCCTAGGCTCGCTCGCGTGTTCGCGACCGACGGCTGGAGCGAGGACGACGTCTTGCGCTTCTCCGCCTGCCTGGAGGAGCACTTCCCGCACCCGGTGGCGCGCGCCGTCGTCAACGCCGCCAAGGCGCGCGGCCTCGAGCATCGCGAGCGCCATGCGGCGGTCGAGTACATCGTCGCGCACGGCATCGCCTCCTCGATCGAGGGAAGGCGAGCGGTGATCGGCTCGGCGCACTTCGTGTTCGAGGACGAGCACGTCCTCATGGATTCTGAGGAGCGGGAGAGGGTCGAGTCTGAGATGCAGGGCTTCTCTCCTCTGTACCTTGCCGTAGACGGCGAGGTCGTGGGAGTGCTTGGCATCGAGGACCCGCTCAAGGCCGGCGTCAAGGAGGCCATTGCCGAGCTGCACGCGCTTGGCGTCAAGCACGTCGTGATGCTCACGGGAGACTCCGAGCGCACGGCCAGGCGCATCGCTCGCGAGGCCGGTGTCGACGAGTACGCTGCGGAGCTTCTGCCCGAGGACAAGTACGCCTACGTTGAGCGTGTCAAGCGCGAGGGCCGTCACGTCGCCATGGTGGGCGATGGTGTCAACGACTCTCCGGCGCTTGGCCTGGCAGACGTGGGCCTTGCGATGGGCGGTGGGAGCGACATCGCCAAGGAGGTCGCTGACATCATCCTGGCGGACACGGACCTCGCCGCGATCGTGCGCCTGCGCAGGATGAGCCAGGGCCTCATTGACCGCCTGACGAGCTCCTACTCGAAGGTGATGCTCACCAACTCGGCGCTTCTGGCGCTTGGTATCGCGGGCTTCATCACGCCCCAGACGTCGTCGCTGCTACACAACGGCTCGACGATCGCATACAGCCTCGGCAACGCGAAGGCCTACCTGCCGTCGACGTATAGCCTCGGCAACGCGAAAGCCTACCTGCCATCGGCTTCGTAGTCGCATGCCGCCCGCGCTTGTGCCGACGCGCAAGCGCGGGCGTTTTTTCTCCTCGTCTGGCCGCTCGCCAGTGGCCTTGCGTCCATGCCGCCCATCCTGTTCTCGCGACCTTCGATAAGCGCTCGCGGGGATAAAATGGGCTTCTTTGTTTGACGGGCCATCGTACGAAAGGCAATGAATGACTGAATCTCCCAACCTCGCCGAGAAGGTCCGGGGCCTCCTGCTTTGTCTGGCAATCGCCGTGGTCGCCTGGATTTGCGGCCAGCATGCAGATGTGGTCGGAGGGCCGGTCTTTGGCATTCTGTTTGGCATGCTCCTGGCGCAGGTGCTGCGTGGTCGCGATGTCTCGGCGTTGCAACCGGGCATCAAGTTCACGTCAAAGTACGTCCTTCAGGTTGCGGTCGTCTTCCTGGGGTTCGGGCTTAACCTCGCGCAGGTTGCGAAGGTGGGGGCCACGAGCCTGCCGGTGATCGTCTCCACCATCTCCACGTCCCTCGTTGTCTCCTTCGTGATGTGCCGCGCCATGCACGTGCCCGGAAAGATCGCCACGCTCATCGGTGTGGGCTCCTCCATTTGCGGCGGCTCCGCCATCGCGGCGACCGCGCCTGTGATTCGCGCGGACGACGAGGACGTTGCCCAGGCCATCTCCGTGATCTTCCTCTTCAACGTGATTGCCGCGCTCGTCTTCCCCACCCTCGGCGGCATGCTGGGTCTCACCAACGAGGGCTTTGGTCTCTTTGCGGGTACCGCCGTCAACGACACCTCCTCGGTGACGGCTGCCGCGGCCGCGTGGGACGGCATGCACCCGGGCGCCAACACGCTTGACGCCGCCACCATCGTCAAGCTCACGAGGACCCTCGCCATCATCCCGATCACGCTCGCACTCGCCGTGTGGCAGATGCGCGTCGACCGTCGCGCGGGAGGGGAGGGCAAGAGCACCTTCAGCCTGCGCCGCGCCTTCCCGACGTTCGTGGGGCTCTTCGTGCTCGCGAGCCTCGCAACCACCGTGTTTGCCCTGCCCGCGGCCGTCACCGCGCCGCTGAAGACGCTCTCGAAGTTCCTCATCGTGATGGCCATGAGCGCAATCGGCCTCAACACCGACATCGTCAAGCTCGTGCGAACGGGCGGCAAGCCCATCGCGCTGGGGGCCTGCTGCTGGGTCGCCATCGCCTGTGTGAGCTTGGGTATGCAGCACGTTATCGGCATCTGGTAAGAAAGACGCGCCGTCACGTTTGTGGCGGCGCGTTCTGGTTTAGCTCGCTATGCGCTTCGCGCGACTAAATGCGGGGCACCCTTCCTTCGGTTCGTGCCCCCGCGTGCGGTCGGGTCCCTATTCCTGGACCTTCAGCGCCTCGGAGAGGCTCACGCGCTTGATGGAGCGTGTGTGCAGGAGTGCCACGACGAGGTAGGTCGCGAACCCGATTCCCACGCACGCCGCGATGGACCACCATGGCACGTAGATCTCGATGTTGCCGTTGTAGGCGAGGAGCATCGAGCGGAAGATCGCGGTGAGCGAGCCGATGATCACGGGCTGAGACAGCAGCAGCGCCGCAATGACGCACAGCGTGATCGAGCGGATGTAGAGGTGAGAGATTTCGCCGTCTCGATAGCCGAAGACCTTCATGTAGCTGATGGGGCGCGCGCTCCGGTCGATCACGGCCTTGGTCAGCAGGTACATGAAGAGGAGGAAGATGAAGACGGAGAGGCCGACCATCATGCCGATCAGGTCGCTCATCATGCCGATGAACTGGTCTCCCACGGCGCGCATATCGTCGGGCGTGGTGTCGCCGGCGAAGTAGCGCGAGTCGATGTCGAGCTCCTCGTCGCTTGCATAGCCGTTGAAGTACGAGGGATCATTGCCAAAGAGGCTGTTGAAGTCGCCGATGCTCATGTAGGCGTTCATGTCAGACTTGGAGCCCCACGAGTTGCCGTCGTAGTCGAATGCGTAGTCCTTTCCCTCGAACTTGTCGGTGAGGCTGACCTGCTGGCCATCCTTCCAGCCAAACTTGTCGACGAGGCCCCCGCCGAACACGACGCGTTCGTTGCCAACGCCCAGGTCCTTCCAGTAGCGAGAGTCCGGGGAGACGCCATAGACGGTTACGGTCTCTATGCCATTGCCCTCGCCGCGGTCATATTGCAGCTGGTAGACGGCGTACTTCTCGGCCTGGGCGATCTTCTCGGCGCCATTGTCCGTGGTGTTGACGGGGTGGATGTTGTCGGTGTCGATGCCGGAGGCGTCGTCGATGAGGTCGATCACCTCGTCGCGGTCGCAGCCGAGGGAGTCCGCGATGTCGTCGAGGCGCGCGTAGAGGGCATCCTTCTTGTTCTGCGCCTCCTCGAGCGCGTCGCTGGCTGCCTGCACGCTCGCGGCACTGGGCGACGCCATGGCGGCGTTGGCTGCCTCCTGGGCCGCGTCCGCCGCATCGTCGAGCTCGTCCTCCGCATCCTCGGCGGCGGTGAGGAGCGCGCCGTCGACGGACTGCAGGCGGTCGAGTGCCGCCCACTGCTCGCGCTCCTCGTCGGTGCCTTCGAGCTCGAGCGGGGCCTTGAGCGTGTACTGGTGCGCGGCCACGAGACTCGTCTCGAGGTTGTCCGCGTAGTGCGTCATCGTGGGGAGGATCGCCAGGCCAAAGAGCAGAAGCAGCGACGCGAATGCGACGCCCACGAAGAGCGTGGCGAAGTTGCCGAGGTTGCGCAGGAACACGCGCAGGCGGAAGCGCGAGACAAAGCCCATGCGCTCCGGCAGTTGCAGGCCGCGCTTGGTGCCGGTCTTGCCGCTTGCCTCGTGGCGGAGGAACTGCAAGGGCGTCTTCCCTATCTTTCGGAGGAGGCCCACGAGGGTGATGAGGATGAGCGCGGCGGCGGGGACCACGGCGCACTTGACGAAGATCTCCCAGCTCCAGTAGACGTGGAAGGGCGGCAGGCTGTAGGAGCCGTAGTAGAGGTTGCGCATGGGCTCGGTGAAGACGGTCACGCCGAGCGCGCAGCCCAGAAGCGAGGCGAGGATGCCTACCACGGCGGGGAGTGCCAGGTAGTGCAGCACGATCTCGCGCTTGCGATAACCGCTGACGAGGAGCGTCCCGATGATGGCGTTCTCCTCCTCGATGGTGGCGTCGGTGAGGACCACGAAGACGAAGGCCATGATCACGATGATGATGTCGAGGAGCGTCGTCCACATCATGGAGTCGCCGTCCACGTCGTCGCGCGCATAGCCGATACCCTGGTTGGAATCCGCGTCGATGAGGTCATCCACGCGCGCGTCGGCGTCCGTGAGGGCGTCGACCATGTCCTCCTCGGCATCGGTGCGGTCTGCGACGGAGAGGTCGCGATCGTTGAAGGTGAAGGAGTACGTGTGGGTTGGCGCCCCGCCTGAGTCCTCGAGTGCGGCGAAGCCGGCGTCAGTGACCTCGGCAACGCCATAGGTGATGGTGTTGATCGTGAAGTCCGAGTTGTTGAGGAAGAGCGCCTGGCTATCGGGCTGGGTCATGATGCCCGAGATGGTGTAGGTGCGGCCGCAGAGGTCGACCGTATCGCCCACGGCGAGTTCGTTGTTCGCGGCGAAGACGCGGTCGATGGCGACCTCGTCGTCTGCCTGGGGTTCCGTGCCCTCGCAATAGGATGCGAGGTTGACCTCGGTGCGGTGCACGTAGGTGCGGAGCGTTCGCTTGGTGCCGTCGTCGTCCGAGGTCTTGCGGAAAGTCGCGTCGATGGAGAAATCCTTGTAGAACGTGACGCCGCCGACGTCTTCGGCGGCGGCGTCTGCCGCCTCGAGCTGCGCGCTCGTCGCCTCGAATGAGGTCGTCACGCGGCCGTCCTCGATGGCGTATTCGTCGCGCATGCCGTCGATGATGCACCCGATGGAGTGAGCCGCGAGCAAAAAGCCCGACGTGAGGGCGATCGAGCCCGTCATGAGGAGGAAGATGCCGAGGTACTTGCCGAGGTTGTTGCGAAGCTCGCGGGGGAGCCGCCTTGCCAGGGGAGTCATCGCGCGCCTACCAATCGAGCTCGGAGGCGGACACGGGGGAGGCGTTGACCTCGTCTGAGGCCAGGCGGCCGTCGCGAAGGCGCAGCACGCGGTCTGCCATCTTGGCGATGGCGGCGTTGTGCGTCACGATCACGAGGGTGCAGCCGTACTCGCGGTTCACGCGCTCCATGAGCTCGAGGACCTCCTTGGAGGTCTTGTAATCGAGCGCGCCCGTGGGCTCGTCGCAAAGGATGAGGCCCGGATTCTTGACGAGGGCGCGACCGATGGCGCAGCGCTGCTGCTGGCCACCGGAAACCTGGCGCGGGAACTTGTTGCGATGTTCCCAGAGGCCGAGCGAGCGCAGAAGGTCCTCCATGGGCAGCGGGTTCTTGGAGAGGTGCGCGGTGACCTCAATGTTCTCCCTGATCGTGAGGTCAGGCACGAGGTTATAGAACTGGAAGACGAAGCCCAGCTCGCGACGGCGGTACTCGCCGAGGTCCTTGCTCGAGAGGGTTGTGAGGTCGCATCCATCGACGGCGATGCTGCCGCCGTCTGCGTCTTCGAGGCCGCCGATAAGGTTCAGGAAGGTCGACTTGCCCGAGCCGGAGGGGCCGAGCATGACGCAAATCTCGCCCTTATTGACGGTCGTGGTGATGCCATCAAGGACTTGGACGCGGGCCTCGCCGTCGCCGTAGTGCTTCTTGAGCCCATTGACGACGAGGTAGGGGGTGTTGCCCTTCATGGGACGCTCCAATCGTTGCGCGCGAGGCTAACGGAGCGGTCAGTTGCGAGGGCAGAGTTAGCCATGGTGAAGTTATGTCGAGCTAACAATAACATGCGCGAATAGTTGGCTTTGGTTAATTTTGAGTTATGAGCAGGTATTTCTGTCTGTTGGGACCGACGAAAGGGCCTGAGAATCGAGGGAAGGACGAAGAATAAACGAAATGTATGCCCTACCCCCCCTGGGGGAGGGGTATACTAGCGCCAAGTTAACCGTGGCACACAGGTGACAAAGGTGACAAAGGGACAGTCCCTTTGTCACCTACGGCGGAAAAGTTGACAAAGGGACAGTCCCTTTGTCAACCACGGTGCGGGAGCGGCGATCCGGTCGCCGCCACATACGTAAGGGGTACGTATGAAACACGAGAAGTTCGAGGTGGGAGGCATGACCTGCGCGGCATGCCAGGTCCATGTGGATAAGGCTGTCCGCGGAGTCACCGGCGTGAGCGAGGTCACGGTGAACCTGCTCTCCGGTTCGATGATCGTCGACTATGACGAGGGCTCGGTCTCGGCGGAGGACATCTGCCGCGCCGTCGACCGCGCGGGATATAGCGCTGCGTCGGAGGATGCGGGGGCGAGCGCACCGTCCGGAGCTGGTGCAGCCACGCCCGCGTCGCGTGCTGCCCTCAAGAGCCCCACGGCGAAGCTCGAGGCCACGGCGGACGCCATGAAGTGTCGACTCGTCGTCTCGATCGTGTTCCTCGTCCCGCTCTTCTACCTGGGGATGGGACACATGCTCGGCTGGCCCGTGCCGGCAATCTTCGCAGACCACACGCACTCCATGACGCTCGCCCTGACGGAGCTCCTCCTGCTCATCCCCATCGTCTTCGAGAATCGCGCCTACTTCACCAACGGCTTCAAGAGCCTCTGGCACCGCGCCCCCACGATGGACGCCCTCATCGCCATTGGCGCCACGGCTAGCATCTGCTGGAGCCTTTACGCGATGTTCGTCATGGCGGACCAACTCGCCGCAGCGGACGTCCACGCTGCGATGATGACGGCGATGGACAACCTCTACCTCGAGAGCGCCGGCACGATCCTCACCCTCGTGACCGTGGGCAAGTACCTCGAGACGCGCAGCAAGGCCAAGACCGGCGGCGCCCTCGAGAAGCTCATCGACCTCGCCCCCAAGACGGCGCACGTGGTCGATGCGGATGGCACGGAGCGCGAGGTCGCCGCTGAGGCGCTGCAGCCCGGCGACGTTATCCGCGTGCGTCCCGGCGAGTCGCTCCCCGTCGACGGCGTTGTGGTTGACGGCGCGAGCGCGGTTGACGAGAGCGCCCTCACCGGCGAGTCGATTCCCGTCGAGAAGCGTGCGGGCGACGCAGTGAGCGCGGCGACCATCAACCGCACGGGCACGTTCACGTTCCGTGCCACGCGCGTGGGCGCGGACACGAGCCTCGCCAAGATCGTGCAGCTCGTGGAGGACGCGAACGCCACCAAGCCGCCCATCGCCCGCCTCGCGGACAAGGTCGCGGGCGTGTTCGTGCCCGCGGTTATCGGCATCGCCGTCGTGACGTTCGTCGTCTGGCTTGCGCTGAGCGGTAGCGTGACCGAGGCCATAACTTCCGCCGTTGCCGTGCTTGTCATCAGCTGTCCGTGCGCGCTGGGCCTGGCCACGCCCGTCGCCATCATGGTGGGTACCGGCCGCGGCGCGGAGATGGGCATCCTGTTTAAGAGCGCCGAGGCCCTCGAGGCTCTGCGTGGGGTCAACGTGGTGGTGCTCGACAAGACCGGTACGATCACCCAGGGCAAGCCCGCCGTGACCGACGTCATGCCCGAGGAGGGCGTCTCCGAGAAGGCTCTGCTCAAGCTTGCGGCGACACTTGAGGTGGGGTCGGAGCACCCGCTCGCAGAGGCCGTCATGGTGCTCGCGGGGGAGCGTGGGATCGTGCCTCGCGAGGCGAGCGACTTCGCCGCGGTCCCCGGCAAGGGCGTGACGGCCCGCGAGGGCGCGAATGCCGTCGCCGCGGGCAACGCGCGCCTCATGGCCGAGCTCGGCGTCGAGGTGGACGAGGCGCGTCTCGAGGCCTTCGCCCGCGAGGGTAAGACGCCGCTCATGTTCGCCAAGAACGGCAGGCTCGTGGGCACGATCGCCGTGGCGGACCAGGTGAAGCCCTCGAGTGCGAACGCCATCGCGGCGCTGCGTGGGCTAGGCGTGCGTGCCGTCATGCTGACGGGTGACAACCTCACGACGGCGCGCGCCATCGCCCGCGGCGTGGGCCTAGGCGAGGACGAGGTCATTGCCGAGGTTCTGCCCGCGGACAAGGAGCGTCACGTTCGCGAGCTGCAGGGGGCGGGCCACATCGTCGCCATGGTGGGCGACGGCATCAACGACTCCCCGGCGCTCGCTCGCGCCGACGTGGGGCTGGCCATCGGTGCTGGTGCGGATATCGCCAAGGAGGGCGCAGACGTCGTCCTCATGCACTCGGACCTGCTCGACGTGGCGCGCGCCATCGAGCTGTCGCGTGCGGTCATCCGCAACATCAAGCAGGACCTCTTCTGGGCGCTCTGTTATAACGCTTGTGGCATCCCGCTGGCGGCGGGCGTCTTCTATCCGCTCCTGGGCTGGCAGCTCTCGCCGATGTTCGGTGCCGCCGCGATGAGCCTCTCGAGCGTCTGCGTGGTCACCAACGCCCTCCGCCTCACGCGCTTCAAGGCGAGGGACTAAAACCTGAAAAAGGGACAGTCCCTTTTTCAGGTTTCAAGTTGACAAAGGGACTGTCCCTTTGTCAACTTTGTCAACTTCCTAAAGCGAGAGAGAGGAACGAACATGAGCTACACCGTGAAGACTAAGGGAATCATGTGCGGCCACTGCGAGGCCAAAGTCGAGAGCGCCCTGCTCAAGGTCGCTGGCGTGACCGACGCCGAGGCGGACCACGAGACCAACGTGGTCAAGGTCGAGTGCTCCGATGACGTCACCGCCGATGCTGTGAGGGCCGCGATCGAGGGTGCGAGCGACACCTACGAGGTGCTCGAGATCAGCGAGGACTAGCCGCTCGCATGCGTCCGCCGCGTGATGCGTGCGCCAAGCGTCCCGCTCCGGTGGCGCTGCGCGGGTGAGGCCGCAGGTTGCCCTCCGCCGCGCCGCTGACATGCCCCACACGAAAGGAGCCTGCCATGGTGGCAGACGAGAAGACGGTCCTGAACCTCCTCAAGACCGCGCGAGGCCAGCTCGACGCGGTGATCCGCATGGTGGAGGAAGACCGCTACTGTATCGACATCTCAAACCAGCTCATGGCCATCGAGAGCCTGGTCGCCAAGACCAACGCCACCGTGCTCAAGGCGCACATCGCAGGATGCGTGAGGAGCGCCTGCCACTGTGGCACCGATGCCGAGCGCGACGAGAAGCTCCTCGAGGTCGAGGACATCATCGACAAGCTGTCGAGGTAGGGGCGTCGGCCGTCGGGGAAGCCTGAGCGTCGTGGCCGCTGCCACTCCGTGCCCGCCGCGCCGGCGCCCGCCGCGGGCCCGCCATGCATCGACAGCCGCCCCGGACCCGCCGCGCCGGCGTGCGCCTCGGGCCCATTGCGCATTGATAGCCGCCCCGGGCCCGCCGCGCATTGATAGCCGCCCCGGGCCCGCCGCGCATTGACAGTCGCCCCGGGCCCGTCCCTCGGCATCTACCGTCCAAAAGCGAAAGGGCGCCCCGCTCGATGCGGGACGCCCTTCTCGTCTTGGTGCCGGGGTGCCGGGCTTGGCCGAGTCAGAGTCTCGCCTGGCGCCCCGCCGGAGTTGTTATCTGACGATGCCGCCGACGATCATCGTGACGAGGGAAACGACGATGGCGCCGAAGAACGCTGCGCCGAAGCCGTCGATGACGATGCCTGCGTGCGTGATGTTGCGCGAGAGGAAGCTCGCGAGCTCAAGCATGAGCGCGTTGATGACGAGCGCGAACAGGCCAAGGCTGAGGATGGTGAACGGCAGGCCGATGATCTTGAGCACCGGCTTGATGCTGGCGTTCACGATGGCGAGGAACAGCGCTGTGAAGAGGGGGCCCGCATAGGCACCGCCCACGACAGTGATGCCGGGGGTGAGCCAGATGGCCGCGCCCACGGCAATGGCGCTGACGAGCCAGGTTGCGATGAAGTCCATACGTACCTCCTTGGATGACGGGGGTAGTGTACCCGGCCGCCGCGCGCCGCCTTGGGACCGGGTTCTGAAAAACGTTTGATATCAAGGTCTCTCCATGAGTGCCTTAAACGCTTTAATGCGATAAAGTTGACGGCAGTCGATGAGCCGCAGCGTGCGAAGCGCTGTTGGGGAGTTCACGGAGGGCCCGCGCAAGGCGCCCTTCGGCTTGGTTGGGAGGAATGTCACATGGATGCCACCGAGATCATGGCGACGGAGCCCGCCCAGGAGCTCCTCTCGGTCTTAGCCGAGCTTTCCACGCCCGAGGAGGTCGAGGCCTTCCTGCTCGACCTGTGCACCCTGAAGGAAATCGCCGACCTATCCCAGCGCCTCGAGGTCGCGAGGTTGCTCGACTCCGGTGAGTCCTACCTCTCCGTCCAGCAGCGCACGGGCGCCTCATCGACGACGGTCAGCCGCGTCTCGAAGTGCCTGAATGGTCCTGCTGGCGGCTATCGGGCCGTTCTCGCCCGCGAGGGGGAGTAGCCCGGCGTTCGCCGCATGCGGCGCTGTGACCTGGCGGCTCCATCCCCCGTCCACATTGCCTTGGCCATGGGGGATAAGAAACCCTATCATAGGTATGCAGAAAGGTGGGCAACCTGCCTCTACGCGCCGCGCGCCGCGGGACAACCCTCCTGACATGTAGCCTACGAAGGGACACACCCTTGAATTTCCGTCGGACCATCGCTCGCGCGACCGCAGGCCTCGTCCTCGGCGCGACCGTTCTCACCGGCCTTCCCACCATCGCCCTCGCCGACACTCCGGCAGAGCTCCAGGCGAAGCTCGACCAGGCCAACTCCCACCTCAGCGGCCTCTATGATGAGGCTTCCCGCGTGAGCGAGGAGGTCAACAAGACCCAGGAGGATCTCGACGCCACTAACGCGGAGATCGAGCAGAAGACCGCCGAGCTCGCGCAGGCCCAGGACACCCTCTCCCGCCGCGTCGCCTCCAACTACAAGACCGGCGGCGTCTCGCTCGTTTCCATCCTGTTCGACTCCACGAGCTTCGAGGACATGGTCAATCGCATCACCTACGCGAGCAAGGTGAGCGACTCCGACGCCCAGATCATCCAGCAGGTCAAGGACATCCAGTCCGATCTCGACCAGAAGCGTACCGATCAGCAGCAGCTCCTTGATGACCTCAAGGCCCAGCAGGCCGAGCTCGATGCCAAGGTCACCGAGGCCCAGAACTATGTGAGCTCCCTCGACCAGCAGGTCCAGGACGCCCTCGAGGCCGAGCGCGCCGCCGCCGCAGCAGCGACCGAGGCCGCCCAGAGGGATGCCGAGCGCAATGCCGAGAACAACGGCGGCAACTACGTGCCCAACACCGGCAACCAGAACAGCAACAACAACAGCAATAACAACACCAACAACGGTGGCTCCAACTCCGGATCCGGCTCCGCGAGCGGCAGCCTCTCCGCCTCGCAGCGCAACGCCATCGTCTCCGCCGCGTGGAGCAAGGTCGGCTGCAGCTATGTCTACGGTGCCACTGGTCCGAACGCCTATGACTGTTCTGGCTTCGTGCAGTACTGCTACGCCCAGGCCGGCATCTCGCTGCCGCGTACCTCGTACGCCCAGGGTGCTTGTGGCACCACCACGTCCAACCCCCAGGCCGGCGACATCGTCTGCTGGGGTGGCCACGTGGGCATCTACATCGGCGGTGGCATGATGATCGACGCCGGCAACCCCAGTGTCGGCGTGAGCTATCGCTCGGTCTACGGTAGTCCCTGGTACCAGACGCTGTAGCGAGCTGGACCCGAGGGCTCGGGGCAAAATGTGTTCCGCAAGGGGCGTCGACGCAAGTCGATGCCCCTTTGTCTTGTCTTTGGCGTCAAAAGCCGGCCCGAAGGCAATTGATGGAGAGGTGGTCAAAATACCCATCTTGGCGTACGCCTCTTTGGTTCTGGGAGGCGTTTGGGGTCATGAATCGCGTGTATAAGGTGCTCTGAAGGGTGCTTCTGGAGCCCTTTGGATTCTCGTTGAACAAATCGCTCTCATTTGCCAAATGCTGCAACTAATCTACCTGCGGTTTCGCATCTTGGCAAAAACAAGGGGCGTTCAGGAGTATCGCAGGGAATTCGAAAGGCGTACGCCAAGATGGTGTTTTTGACCAACCTTTGAGACCTACGCCCGCCAATTGCGTCTCAGAGACGTCTGGTTTTGGGCCTTCTTAATCTGCGACCGAGAACCTATGCGCTGTGAGCTGAATCCTATACATGTTTGAACGAGGCTAATCATGGGTGCCACCGGGAAAAGCCGATCAGGTAAAAGAAACGGGACCCCGTGGGGTCCCGTTGGCCGTTCTTGTGGGATTGGGTCGTCTCGGCGGCGTTCGGGTGTGCAGGTCGCCACGGGCGAACGCCGCGTCCGCCCGAGTCCTATTTGCAGAGGCCCGCGCCAAGCGCCTCGAGTGCATCGAGGGCGCCGTCCGTGTCGTCAACGATGTCAGACAGGTGCTTGCTGTCGAGGAATCCGCTGATGAGGGCTCCAAGCTCCTGCCACACGGGGAGCGTGGGGCAGGTCTTGGTGCGAGGGCAGATCGTGCCGTTCGAGCAGTCGAGGCAGGAGACGGGCGCCAGAGAACTGCCCTCCGCCACGCGGATGATCTCTCCCAGCGTGTAATCCTCGGGCTTACGGGCGAGACGGTAGCCGCCGCCCTTGCCACGCTGGCTTACAACGAACTTCGCCTTATGCAGCGACGCCATGACCTGCTCGAGGTACTTGCGAGAGATGCCCTGGCGTCGCGATATGTCGCCGAGGGAGACCCATCCGGCCTCGCCCTGAGCGGCGGCGAGGTCTGCCATGACGCGGAGGGCGTAGCGACCCTTGGTGGAGATTCCGGAAGCCATGGCTACTCCTCGTCTCCGCGCGCATCGGCGGAGAGGGGGTTGCCGTGCTCGTCCGTGCCGTCCTCGGTGGAGGCTGCCTCGCCGAGCTTATCGGGGTGGCCGAGCATCTCGTCGAGCGTACGCCAGGCGAGCTCGGCGCACTTCACGCGCGCGGGCATGTGGGAGATGCTCTCGAGCTCGGCGGCCTCGTCAAGCTCTTCGAGGACGGAGGCGTCCGTCTCCTCGCCGCGGATCATGCGGCCGAAGAGGTGGCAGAGCTCGCGTGCGTGCTCAGGCGTCTCGCCAACCATAAGATCGCTCATCATGTCGGCGGAGCCCTGGGAGACGGCGCAGCCGCTGCCCGTCCAGGAGACCTCGGCGATCTTGCCGTCGTCGCCGAGGCGGACGTCGAGGACGAGGTCGTCACCGCAGCTGGGGTTGATGCCCTCGTGGCTGTAGGTGGCGTCCTCCATCTTGTACTTGTAGTCAGGATTGCTCACGTGGTCCATGAGCGCGCGGCTGTAGACGTTAGCCATTGAAGACCCCCCAGACGAAGTCGAGGCCCTCGACGAGGCGGTCGACGTCTGTCTTGTCGTTGTAGAAGCCCACGGAGGCGCGGCAGCAGCTCTCGATGCCCATCCAGGTGAGGAGGGGCTGGGCGCAGTGGTGGCCGGCGCGGATGGCGATGTTCTTGGTGTCGAGCAGGCTCGAGACGTCGTGCGGGTGGATGCCGTCGACCATGAAGGAGACCGCGCCGATGTGGGCGCGCGGGTCATCCGGGCCGACGATCTTGATGTAGGGGAGAGCCTGGAGCTTCTCGCACAGGTAGGCGGCAAGCTCGCGCTCGCGCTCCTCGAGCTCGGTGCGACCGTGCTCGAGGATGTAGTCGATGGCGACACCGGTGGCGTAGATGCCCGCGGCGTCCTGGGTGCCGGCCTCGAACTTCTCCGGGATGGGCGCCCAGACGGCACCGTCCTCGGTCACGGAGTCGATCATCTCGCCGCCGGTGAGGAACGGTGGGAGGGACTCGAGCAGCTCGCGGTGGGCCCAGAGGCCGCCGATGCCCATCGGGCCGCCGAGCTTGTGGGCGGAGAAGGCGAAGGCGTCGACGCCGAGCTCCTTCACGTCGACGAGGACGTGCGGCAGCGACTGGGCGCCGTCGGCGATGACGATGGCTCCCTGGGCGTGGCCGGCGTCGGCGATGGCGCGGATGGGGTTCTCGACGCCCAGCACGTTGGAGACGTGCGTGACGGAGACGATCTTGGTCTTCGGGCCAATCTTGGAGGCGATCTCCTCGGGGCCGATGACGCCCTGGTCGTCCGGGCGCAGGAAGACGAGCTTGGCGCCGGAGGCGCGGCAGACCTGCTGCCAGGGGATGAGGTTGGAGTGGTGCTCCATGATGGAGATGCAGACCTCGTCGCCCTCGTGCAGGACGGTGGGGCCGAGGGTCTTGGCGATGAGGTTGAGCGACTCGCTGGCGTTGCGAGTGAAGATGACCTCCGCTGGGTCATCGGCGCCCACGAAGGCCGCGACCTTGGCGCGGGCCTGGTCGATGGCCGCCGTCGCGTCGACGGAGAGCTTGTAGAGGCCGCGGAGTGGGTTGGCGTTCATCGTCTCGTAGAAGCTGCGCTCCGCGTCGAGCACGGCAGCCGGGCGCTGTGCGGTGGCGGCGGAGTCGAGGAACACGAGCTCGGGGTTGTTGGCAAGCAGGGGGAAGTCCGCCTTGAAGGGGCTCGCCTGGATGTCGGTCACGTTTGCCATGGTTAGGCCTCCTCGATCATGTCACGAATCTCTGCTGCCGTCTGGGCACCGAGCGCACGCTCGGCCCAGGAGATGACGGCTGCGGGAGCGTCGCCAGGAAGGGCGATCGCGGCGTCGTCGACGATGGCGCGGCGGAAGAGACCCTCCGCCTCGTCCTCGGTAAGGCCACGGTCGCTCAGGTAGGCGAGCTGCTCGGGGCTCACGGTGCCGATGGCGGCGCCGTGGGAGCCCTCGACGTCGTCCTCGTCGCACAGGATGGTGGGGAGCGTCTTGTTCACGACGTCGTCGCCGCAGACGAGGACGGTCTCCTGCTCGGAGGCCTTGGCTCCCTTGCAGCCGTTGACGAGGTCGATCGTGGCACGCAGGGCCTTCTTGGCGTCATCCGAGAGGACGCCCGTCATGTCGAGGTTCGCGCGTGCCTTGACGCCCCTCACGGGAACGGTGTAGGCGAGGTCGAGCTTCTCTCCCGCGCCCGCGAGGTAGCGAAGCGAGAGGTCGAGGCGGGAGCGGTCTCCGGCAAGGTCGATCGTGGAACCGAGGGCGGTGGTCGCGGCGCCGATCACGTACTGGCGGACGGCGACCTCCGCGCGGTCATCGGCGACGATGCCAAGGCTGTCGATATACTGCTCGCCTGTGGTGGCGGCGACGAGGAGCGTCACGTGGACGTGGCTGCCCTGCTCCGCGTGGATGCGCAGGGCGTGGCCACTCGTGACGGGGGCGTCGCCGCGCTCGACGGGGGTGTCGCCCTCGCGTGCGGCAGCTTCGTTGTCCTCGGCGTGGGCGCGCTCGTCGCGGGCCTTGGGCGCGGCACCGAGGCCGTCTGCGGCTACGACGTCTACGAACGCCTCGGCGCCGGGGCGCACGAAGACGCTCGTCTGCGCGACGCTGCCGAGCGAGGTGTCGACCTTGACAGAGATGCGCTCGCCGGTGGTGTCGGCGGGCACGACGATGGTGCGGCGGTCGGTTGCGGAGGCGTCGAGCCACTGGGTCGCCTCGGCGCCGGCGCCGCAGGTGATGCGGCGGGCGGCGGCGGGGACCTCCGCCATGGGGTCTGCGGCGGGCGGCTCGGGAACGACGAGGGTGGTGTCGTTCGTCTTGAGCCAGTTCCAGGTCTGGGCGGGCGTGAGGCCAACGCCGGTGAGGGTGTGCGCCATCTAACCAATCGCCCCTTCCATCTCGAGCTTGATAAGGTTGTTCATCTCGACGGCGTACTCGAGCGGCAGCTCCTTCGAGACTGGGTCGGCAAAGCCGTTGACGACCATCGTGCGAGCCTCCTGCTCGGAGCAGCCGCGGCTCATGAGGTACATGATCGTGTCGTCAGAGATGCGGCCGATCGTGGCCTCGTGGCCGACGTTCGCGGAGGCGCAGCGGACGTCCATCGCGGGGATGGTGTCAGAGCGGCTGATGTCATCGAGCATGAGCGAGCTGCAGCTCACGGAGGCGCGGGCGCGCTCGGCCTTCTTCGTCACCACGACGGAGCTGCGGAAGGTCGAGATGCCGCCGCCCTTGGAGAGCGACTTGGTGTCGACCGAGGCACGCGTGTCGGGCGCGGCGAGGGTCACCTTGCAGCCCGTGTCGAGGTTCTGCGTGGCACCGGCGAAGGTGATGCCGGTGAACTCGCAGCTCGCGCGCGGCCCCACGAGCAGCGAGCTGGGGTAGAGGTAGGAGACGTGGCTGCCGAACGAGCCGGAGACCCACTCGACCTTGCCGTCCTCCTCCACGCGCACGCGCTTCGTGTTGAGGTTGTACATGTTCTTGGACCAGTTCTCGATCGTGGAGTAGCGCAGGCGCGCGCCCTTGCCCACGAAGAGCTCCACGGCACCTGCGTGGAGGTTGGCCACGTTGTACTTAGGCGCGGAGCAGCCCTCAATAAAGTGCAGGTCAGCGCCGGGCTCAACGATGATGAGGGTGTGCTCGAACTGGCCGGCTCCCGCGGCGTTCAGGCGGAAGTAGCTCTGGAGCGGGAAGTCGAGCTTCACGCCGGCGGGCACGTAGACGAACGAGCCGCCGCTCCAGACGGCATAGTGGAGCGCCGCGAACTTGTGGTCCGTCATGGGGATGAGGGTACCGAAGTGCTCGCGGATCATGTCCTCATAGCCGGAGTGCATGGCGTCCTCCACCGTGGTGTAGACCACGCCGGACTTTGCCACCTCGTCCTTCATGTTGTGATAGACGATCTCCGAGTCATACTGGGCGCCCACGCCGGCGAGGCTCGTGCGCTCCGCCTCGGGAATGCCGAGGCGCTCGAAGGTGTCCTTGATGTCGTCCGGGACTTCGTCCCAGGAGTCGGCCTGCTTGGAGCCGCTCGCGACGTAGGTAGAGATGGTGCTCATGTCGAGGCCGCCGATGGCCGGGCCCCAGTTCTTGGGCATCTCCATGCGCTCGTAGGTCTCGAGGGCCTTGAGGCGCATCTGGAGCATCCACTCGGGCTCGTCCTTCTTGCGGCTGATCTCCTCGACGATGTCGCCGGAGAGGCCGTCGGCGAAGCGCTCGTAGCCGGTCTCGGGCTTCACGAAGTCATACATGCTGCGGTCGACGTCGGCGACCTCGGCGCGCTTGCGCTCGGGGGCGGCCCCGGGAACGGAGCCGGTCTCGGTGACGTCGACGGGGGCCACGGGGGCCTTGTCCTCGGTCAACATGCGCTACGCCTCCGCCTGCTCGACGGCGGCCTCTTTGGCCTCGTAGCTCTCGAAGCCGTTGGCGTCGATCTGGGCGATGAGGTCCGGGCCGCCCTCGGCGACGAGGTGGCCCTTCACCATGACGTGGGTGCGGTCGACTTCGACGCGCTCGAGGATGCGCGTGTTGTGCGTGATGATGAGGAGGGCGCCGTCGCACTGCTCGCGGTAGGCGGTGATGCCGCGCGAGACGACGGAGAGGGCGTCGACGTCGAGACCGGAGTCCGTCTCGTCGAGGATGGCGAGCTTGGGCTGCAGGAGCAGCAGCTGGAGCATCTCGACCTTCTTCTTCTCGCCACCGGAGAAGCCCACGTTGAGCTCGCGGGTGAGGTAGGAGGAGTCCATGTCGAGCTCGTCGCAGAGCTCGCCGACGCGGCGGCGGAACTGCTTGGCCGTCATCTTGAGCTCGGGGCGCTTCTGGCAGATGGTGCGAAGGAAACTGTACAGGGGCACGCCCGGAATCTCGACCGGTGCCTGGTAGGAGAGGAAGAGGCCTGCGAGCGAGCGCTTGTCGGGCGAGAGGTCCGTGATGTTCTCGCCGGCGAACTCGATCGTGCCGGAGGTGGTGCGGTAGGTGGGGTCGCCCATGATGACGTGGCCGAGGGTCGACTTGCCGGCGCCGTTCGGTCCCATGAGGACGTGGCACTCGCCGGCGTTAACCGCGAGGTTAACGCCGTGGAGGATGGGCTTGTCGTCCGCGCTCGCGCTCACGCCACGGATGTTAAGGAGGTGTTCCATTTGATTTCCTAACCTTGCCTGTCAAAACAGCCTCAGAGATAATACCCCATAGAAAGTGGGATTAGCACCTATTCGCCTGAAAATACCGGCGATGTGGAGGGTTATCTTTGAAAACGAGGCTGCGGCATCTTCGTAGAGGGGACCCTGCTTCTTCGCAGTGCGATTGCCGCACTTCCGGACGGGGTCGCCGCGCGTGGAGCAGCCGCGCTTCCGGACGGGGTCACCGTGCGTGGTGCCGTCACGTGCGTGGTGCCGCCACATTTCCGAGATGGGACTATTGCATGGATAGATGGACCAAGTTTGGCAAGGCGATCGGCTCGCACATGTCGTTCATCGCGCCTACGTGCGTGATTCTTGGCGTGCTGTTTCCCGGGGTGTTTGGCCTGGCCAAGCCTGCGGTCCCCGCGATGTTCGCGCTCCTGACGTTCCAGGGGTCTCTGAACAACGACTTCAAGAGCGTGGCCGTGCAGTTCCGCCACCCCAAGGACGTGCTGTGCATCCTCGGCGTGAGCATGATCGCGATGCCCGTCGTGGCGCATCTCATCGCGAGTTTGCTGTTCAGCGGAAACCCCAACCTCGTGACTGGCGTCACGCTCGAGTATTGCGTGCCCGTTGGTGTGGTGTGCTTCATGTGGTGCGGCATGTATGAAGGCGACCTCTCGCTGGCGCTCGCGTCGATCCTCGTCTCCACCGTGCTCTCGCCCGTGAGCATTCCCTTCACGCTCAAGCTGCTGCTGGGGGCGGACGTCCAGGTTGACGTGCCGCAGATGATGAGCAACATGGCGTTCATGATCGCATTGCCTGCCATCGCCGGCATGCTCGTGAACAACGTGACCTATGGCTGGGGCCACAAGAAGCTGTCACCCGCCCTGTCTCCCGCCGTGAAGGTGCTGCTCATGATCATCATCGCGAGCAACTCCTCACAGATGAGCGACCAGGTGCGTCACCTCACGCCGGAACTCGTGGAGGTCGCGGCCTTCATCCTCGTCTTCGCTGCGTGCGGCTTCGCGCTGGGTATCGGGCTGGCGCTGGTGCGCAAGAGGCCCACTTCGAGGCTTGTGACCTCGTGCTTTTGCGTGGGCATCCGCAACATCTCCGCCGGCGCCGTAATCGCGGCGCAGTTCTTCCCGGGCGAGGTCGTCTTCCCGGTCATGATGGGCACCCTCTTCCAGCAGGCCCTCGCCGGCATCTACGGCTCCCTCATGGAGCGCAAGCTCCTCAAAAGTTGACAAAGGGACAGTCCCTTTGTCAACTTTTCAACCTGAAACCTGCAAAAGGGACTGTCCCTTTTGCAGGTTTTTCGTAGCAGGTTAGAGGCTGTCTCTCCATAATGCGAGCACAAAATGTATCGAAATACGTGGTCAAGTCATACCGTTCACGGATGAGTGGCTACCGTTTGCCGTTCGCGTAAAAATAAGTACCGCTCGCAAAGTTCTCGACTATCGAGATTCGCTTGCAACAATTCGCGCCTATTGTGCACTCGACAAGGCACGCCGCGAGCCCCGGGAGGGGGCTTCCGCCGCCCACGACGCGCAAGAATCCAAAGAGGGAGAAACCATGGTCTTCGACTTCACTGGCAAGACCGCGATTGTGACCGGTGGCACCCAGGGCATCGGCTACGAGATCGCGAAGGGCATCGTAGAGGGCGGCGGCCACGTCATCCTGATCGCCCGCAGCAAGGACAAGGGAGAGGCTGCCGTCGCCAAGCTCGGCGAGGGCAACTACTTCTATCAGCTCGACGTCTCCGACACGCCCAAGGCTCGCGAGACCGTTGAGAAGATCTTCGCCGAGGTGCCGGGCGTCAACACGCTCATCAACTGCGCCGGCGTCATCTCCACCAAGAAGTTCGACGAGATCGACGATGCTGAGTGGACCCGTACGATCAACATCAACCTCAACGGTGTCTTCACGATGATGTCCGCGGTCTACCCGCACTTCAAGGCCGCTCACGCCGGCACCATCGTCAACGTCTCCTCCGTCGCCGGCAAGATTGGTGGTGGCCTTCTCGGCACCGCGGCCTATGCCAGCTCCAAGGCCGGCGTCAACGGCCTCACCAAGGCGGTCGCCAAGGAGGGCGGCAAGTTCGGCATCCGCTGCAACGCCGTCTGCCCGTCGCTCACCCTCACCGACATGACCTCGATCCTCTCCGACGAGAACTCCCAGCGCATCATCGCCGGCATTCCTCTGGGCCGCGCCGCCCAGGCCAGCGAGCCCGCGCAGATGGTCCTGTTCTTCGCCTCTGACGCCGCGAGCTTCGTCAACGGCGAGATCGGCGACTGCGACGGCGGCATCGTCCTCGACGGGTAATTCCCGCAACGCGCGCGATTGCGTTCGTAAAGCGCGCGGTGCCGGATAGCTCCCGGCCCGCGCGCTCCGTTTTTTCTCGAGTCTCGAAAGCGAGTTTTTCCAATGAGTGATTCCACTGCTGTGGTGGAGGAGAAGAAGCCCTTCTTCAAGATGTCCTCCATCCCCGGCGCCACGATCCTGGTGCCGCTTCTGTTGGGCTGTCTGCTCAACACGCTGTTCCCCGAGATGTTCAAGACGCTCGGCAGCTTCACGCTGGGCATGACGCAGAATGGCGTCAGCCCGCTCGTTGGCGCGTTCCTCCTCATCGTGGGCACCACGATCTCGTTCAAGAGCGCTCCTGCCGCCGCCGCTCGCGGTGCGATCATCATCATCGCCAAGCAGGTAGTCGTCATCGCCGTGGCGCTGATCGTCCTGTTCACGGGCAACAACTTCCTCGGCCTGTCCGCGATGGTCATCCTTGCGGCCTGCACCGGCGCCAACAACGCCATGTACGCCGGCCTGATGGGTTCGATGGGTAACGAGGCGGAGCGTGGCGCCGTCGCCATCACGACGCTCGTCGTGGGCCCGCCCGTCACGATGATCGTTCTGGGCGCCGCCGGCCAGGCTTCCATCGGCTGGTCCCTCGTGGGCGCTATCCTGCCTATCGTCGTGGGCATCATCCTCGGCAACGTCTTCCCGAGCTTCAAGAAGATGATGGCTCCCGCACTGACCGGCGTCATCGTCCTGACGTTCTTCGCCATGGGCAGCACCATGACGTTTGGCCAGCTCGTCGCTGGTGGCCTGCCTGGCATCCTGCTTGGCGTCCTGTGCTCCGTCGTCTTCGCCATCCCCGCCGTCTTCATCGACCGTCTGACGGGTGGTACCGGTGTCGCCGGTGCCGCGATCTCGAGCTGCGCTGGTGCCAACGTCGCCACGCCTGCCGCCATGGCCGCGACCGACGAGGCCCTCTATGGCGGAGACGTCCTTGCCGTTGCCACCGCCCAGGTCGCCGCGTGCGCCATCGTGACCGCCATCCTGACGCCGATCGTCACCAGCTGGTGCTACAAGCACTTCAACGCCGAGAAGGCCGAGAAGGCCGCCGATGCCGGTGCAGCCGCGTAAGGTTGCCGCCGCGTAAGGGTAGCGCTCGCTTTTAGTGCGCGAGAGTCGAGAGGTCGCCGTATCCCCAGGGATGCGGCGGCCTCTCTCGTCTCGCGGCTCGACGTGGGCGGCTCGCGTGCGGTGGGGCGGCCGGCAAAAGTTGACAAAGGGACTGTCCCTTTGTCAACTCCCTTTGTCAGCCCCCGCGGGGCGGGCGTTGTCAATCCCCGAACATGGCGTGGGAGAGGGATGAAGCGTGCCGACGGCCGAAAGGGTGTCCGGAACGTGCGCTATCCTCAGAGTCGTGAAATCTTGGCGAGAGACTATGCGGCGACGGTGCCTCCGCGGGCCGTCGCAGAGGGAGCGAAATGGCGTTCGTACATCTCCATAACCACACCGACTACTCGATGCTCGACGGTGCCACGCGCGTCTCCGCGATGGTGAAGCGTGCGGTCGACCTCAAGATGCCTGCCGTCGCCATCACGGATCACGGCTATATGTATGGCGTGCCTGACCTCGACCTCGAGTGCGCCAAGTACAACCACCAGCAGGCGGATTGGCAGCAGTGGTTCCATGACAAGGAGAACTACGCAAAGGGCCGCGAGATCGTGGAGCCTGACGCGGAGAAGGAGCCTGAGGCATACGCACAGTGGCAGATCGACGTCGCCGCGCACGAGGCCGGCCGCGATCTCGACGAGGTGAAGCCGCGCCCGCTCGTGAAGCCCATCTTTGGCTGCGAGGCCTACTTCACGCCGGATGACTCCCTCTCGCGCGACCACAAGCCCGAGCTCTACCACATGATCCTCATCGCCAAGAACCAGACGGGCTACGTCAACCTCATGCAGATGATGAGCGACGCGGCCGTGCGCGGCTTCTACTACAAGCCGCGCACGACGCTTGAGATGCTGCGCGCGCACTCCGAGGGCATCATCGCCACGGCGGCGTGCGTCTCGGGCATCATCCCACGCTCCATCCTGCGCGGCCAGCCGGACGAGGCACTCAAGTGGGCTCGCACCTTCAAGGAGATCTTTGCTCCCGGCGACTTCTACATCGAGATTCAGGACCATGGCCTGACCTTCGAGAACGGCATGACGGACCGCCTGCTCGACGAACAGCTGGTGGAGCTTGCCCATTCGCTCGACCTCAAGGTCATCGCTACGAATGACTTCCACTACCTCACGCGTGAGGACGCCCCCACGCAGGACCTCATGATGTGCATCGGCATGAACTCGAAGATCGACGACGAGAACCGCATGCGCATGGAGGGCAGCGAGTTCTACATGAAGAGCGAGGAGGAGATGCGCGACCTCTTCTCCTGGTGCCCGGAGGCCTGTGAGAACACCCTCGAGCTGGCGGACAAGTGCAACGTCGAGCTCGACTGGGACCAGATCATCCTCCCGCGCTTCCCGCTGCTCGACCCCGGCGAGACTCACGAGAGCCAGTTCCGTCGCGAGTGCGAGAAGGGCCTGCGCCAGCACTACGGCGACGACTGGGCCACGCGCGAGATCAATGGCGTGAACATCAAGGAGCGCTTCGAGTACGAGTACAAGGTCATCTGCGACAAGGGCTTCGCCGCGTACTTCCTGATCGTGGCGGAGTACGTGCAGTGGGCCAAGGACAACGGCATCGGCGTCGGCCCGGGCCGTGGCTCGGCGGCGGGCGCTATCGTCGCCTATGCCATGAACATCACGGCGTTCGACCCGCTCGAGAACGGCCTGATGTTCGAGAGGTTCCTCTCCCCGCAGCGTACCGAGATGCCCGATATCGATATGGACTTCGACGATGAGCGTCGCCTCGAGGTCGTCGAGCACGTGCGTCAGCTCTACGGCCCCGAGAAGGTCACGCACGTCATCACCTACTCCACCATCAAGGCCAAGCAGGCAGTCAACGACGCCGCACGCGTCCTCGACTTCCCGGTCTACATGGGCCAGCGCCTCTCCAAGATGATCAGCGCCGCGCCCAACGCCACGCTCAAGGCAACGATGAACAAGGTCGAGGGCCGTGAGGACCAGTATTCGCAGGACTTCGTCGACGCCTACAACTCTGATCCGGACGCCCACCGCATCATCGATGCGGCGCTGTCGCTCGAGGGTATGATCCGCGGCGAGGGCGTGCACGCGTGCGCGGTCCTCATCTGCCGTGACCCCGTCAACGAGCACTGCCCTACGAAGCTCGACACCAAGGGTGGCGTCGAGATCACCCAGTACGAGGGCCACACCGTCGCGGACATGGGCCTGCTCAAGATGGACTTCCTGGGTCTGCGCACGCTCACGGTCATCTCGAAGGCCAAGGCGAACATCAAGGCCAACTACGGCATCGACATCAACGAGGCGGAGATTCCCTTCGATGACCCGAAGATCTTCGAGCTCATGGGGTCGGGCCACACGGCCGGCGTCTTCCAGGTCGAGTCCTCGGGCATGACGGCCACCATCAAGAACATGAAGCCCACCGAGTACAAGCACGTGGTGGCACTTATCGCCCTGTACCGCCCGGGCCCCCTTGGCGCAGGCATGGTCTCGTCCTACATCAACCGCATGAACGGCAAGGAGCCCGCGGTCTCCTATGACCCGCGCCTCGATGACATCCTCGGCGAGACCTACGGCACCATGGTCTACCAGGAGCAGGTCATGCTCATCTCCGTCGAGATGTGCGGATTCTCCAAGGGCGAGTCTGACTCCCGCATCCGTAAGCCCGTGGCCAAGAAGAAGATCAAGCTCCTGACCTCGACCATCCTTCACTGGGAGGACGGCTCGGATGAGACGACGTATGACCACTGGATGAACGGTGCGGTCAAGAACGGCTACAAGCGCGAGGTCGCCCAGCGCATCTGGGACGACGTTCTCGAGTTCGCGTCCTACGCGTTCAACAAGTCGCACTCCGCGGGCTATGCCATCCTCGTCATGCAGACGGCCTGGCTCAAGGCGCACTATCCCAACGAGTACATGGCCGCGGTTCTCACGAGCTATACGGGCAAGACGGATAAGATCGTCCACTACGTCTCCGCGTGTCGCCACGACGGCATCCAGGTGCTGCCGCCTGACATCAACGAGTCTGGTAAGGAGTTCACGGCCACGAAGGAGGGCGTGCGCTTCGGCCTCGCCGGCATTCGTGGCGTGGGCGAGGGCGTCGCGGACCTCATCATCGAGGAGCGCGAGCGCGGAGGCAACTTCAAGAACCTGCATGACCTGGTGGACCGCGTGGATACCGGCACGTGCAACCGCCGCGTCATCGAAGCCCTCATCAAGGGCGGCGCCTTCGACTCGACGGGATACCCGCGCCGCCAGCTCATGGAGTTCGTCGACAAGAACAACCCGGCCAACATCATCGATGCCGCGACGAAGCGCCAGAAGGATCGCGCCGCTGGTCAGAGCTCGATGTTCGACCTGTTTGGCGACGTCGAGGGAGCTGGTTTCGAGGACGAGGCGCCCGAGCCGAGCCCCGTCGAGTGGGATCGTACGCTCAAGCTCGCGCAGGAGCGCGAGGTTCTCGGCCTCTACATTTCTGACCACCCGCTGCGCCCGTATGAGTACGCGCTTTCCAAGGCGCGCGACTACACGCTGGGCGAGGTGCTGAACGGCTACGAAAAGACCAGCGTCACGGGCGAGGTGCGCCATGTGGACGTCGGTGGCGAGAAGCCCTTCTGGGTTGCTGGCATGGTGTCGGGCATGCAGAAGCGCACGACGAAGAACGGCGACCCGATGGCCATCGTCCAGCTCGAGGACATGGAGAACGAGCTTGACGTCGTCGTCTTCCCGAAGGCGTACAAGAAGAGCGCCGCGGTCCTCGCCGGCCAGACCGATGAGCAGACGGGCGAGCAGACGGGCGACGTGTTCGTGCGCGTCCTCGGCCGCATCGACCGCAGCGACCGCGGTGACCAGTTCCTCGCGACGGCCGTCGAACCGCTCGAGCTATCCGAGAAGACCAACAAGCCCAAGGTCCTCGAGATCATGCTCGAGCCGAGCGCGTTGTCGCGTAGCATGCTCGAGCAGCTGCAGAAGGTTCTCAGCCTGCACCAGGGCTTTGACCGCGTCGAGCTGTTCGTCGTGAGCGAGTCGGGTGACCGCCTTCGCATGGAGGTGCCGTGCCGCGTCGACGCGAAGAACGTCATGCTCATGGCGCGCGTCCAGGACCTCCTGAGGGACAAGGGAACCGCGACGGTCTCGTAGGCAAACGGCCGGCGCGTGGCTCTCCCGCAGCGGCGGGACGGCTATCATTCACGTGACGACAGACGGAAGGGGAGCCATGAAGGCGCAGGTAGTCGAATCGGTCGAGATGCCGGATGTCATTGAGGTTGGCGGAGATGGCCCGCTGCTTGTCATTCACGGCGGCGCGGGCAGGCGCCTCCACGAGATGACGCCCGAGCGGGCAGCAGAGACCGAAGCTGCCCTCGCTCGCGCGGTTGAGGCGGGATATGCCCAGCTCGCGGCTGGTGCGCCTGCCGAGGAGGCCGTCATCGCGGCCATCCACGTCATGGAAGATGCCCCCTGCTTCAACTGTGCCCACGGCGCCGCGCTCACGCTAGACGGCACGGCCGCCCTCGATAGCAGCCTCATGCTTGGCGATGGCTCCTGCGGCGCCGCCTGCGGCCTCACGACGGCGAAGCACCCCATCGACGTCGCTCGCGCGGTTATGGAGCGCACGCCGCACGTGCTCTTCTCCCAGCCCACGGCTTCCCAGCTCGAGGAGTGGGGAATCGAACAGGTTGACAACTCCTACTTCGTGACCGAGCGTCGCCTCGCCGAGCTCGAGGAATTCCGTGCCCGTGCGTCGGCGGGCTGCGACGACTCCGCGACGCGCCATGGCACGGTGGGTGCCGTGGCGCGTGACGTCAACGGGCGCATCGCCGCGGGCACGTCAACTGGCGGCATCACGGGCCAGATGCCTGGTCGCGTGGGAGACTCGCCCGTCATCGGCGCCGGAACCTATGCGAACCAAGGCAGCGTGGCCGTGAGCTGCACCGGAACGGGGGAGAAGTTCATCCAGGAGTCCTCGGCGTACCAGATTCACGCGCGCGTCGCGCTTGCGGGCGAGACCCCGAGTGAGGCTGCCGAGGCGATGCTCTCCGCCGTGGACGGCAGGGGAGGCAACGGCGGCGTCATCGTCGTCCCCGCCAAGGGCGCGGGTGTGATCGGCCGTACGGCGAGGACGCAGATGAACTACGCCTGGGCCCAGGGAGACATGCGCGCCGCCCACGTATAGGCAGCAAAACCTGAAAAAGGGACAGTCCCTTTTTCAGGTCCGAAGCGAGACCCGAATGCTCGGGTGCGTGTACTGGTCAAACTCCTCCTCAGGCTCTGTGTCGAAGGAGCATGACGCCTTGACGGGACCGTCGTCCGAGTAGGTGCGAATGCTCTCGTAGGGCGAGCCGGCGAGGAACGCCTCGCGGAAATCGTCCGGTACCCGCGGCTCCGCGAGCAGGCCTGCGTTCGAGGCGGGCACGTCAAGCCCATCGAGCGCCGCGCCGAGCTCCGCGATGTCGCGCATGGCCTGGTCGAGGCTCTCCTCGAGCGTGGTGCTCACGTCGACCTCCGTGCAATAACTGACGTCGGTGAGCGTGCCCTCGTCGTCAAAGTCGAGGTAGACGTAGGATTCCTGGACGCCGTCCTCGGACTCGCGCAGGTAGCCAATCACGTGGTAGCCGTAGTCCTTGTAGCGCTCGCGGGGATCGTCCGCCGTGACGCGGGCGCAGGTGCCCGTCAGCGCATCTCGTGCGATGCCAATCCGCTCGGCGGCGCTGGCAACGCGCGCGTCGAGCTCGCGACTCGCCTGCGCGTACTGCGGGACGTACGCCCCGATGGCGATGACGATGGGCAGCACCACGAGCGCGACCCTCCATCTCCTGACGTTCGGGACGGGCACGCCGTAGGCGCCGGCCATCGCCTCGGCGTTGGCCGAGGTCTCCGACAGGATGTCCGCCACGGTCAGCACGGTGCCCACGGCACCGGCAACCTGCGCGACTCCGCCCAGGCCTTTTGCCAGGTCGGAATCGCTGTCGCTAAGCAGCCGCCCTGCTGCCTGCGCGCCTATGGCGGCAGCGACCTGTGCCGAGCGGTCAGTCTCCTGCCGCGAGGCGGCGAGCCTCTCCTGTAGCGCGCGCCACTGCTTGCCGCGCATGCCAAACTTCGGGCGGAGGGTCCAGAAGCAGAAGGCCACGAGGTTGACGGCGACAAGCGCGAGGATGACGTTGAGCCCCGTGTCCTGGAAGCCCTTGTGATGGAAGACTAGGTCATCGATCATTTCGAGGGGGACCAGCATGAGGCACGTCACGAATGCCATGACGAGCGCCACGAGGGCGACCTTGGGGTAGATGCAGTAGCGTCGGATCTGCTTCTTCTCGTTCTCGCTGAGGGGTGCCATGGTGCTCCTCGGTCGTGGTCGCGCCGCGCGGCACCGGGGTCTCTCGCGTGCCCGCGGCTGTCACTTATCAGTCACGCTTGGCTTATCGTACCAGCTAGCTCGCGTGTGCGCGAAACTCGGCACGTCCGCGTGGCCGCTTGTAGCAGTGCTTTTGCCGTTCGCGTTGGACTCCCATTAATGTCCGAAAGCCTTCTTATAATGGACTCATCTTCGATGGAACACGGCCCCGTTGGAGGAAGCCATGGTGGATGAGAGCAAGTACGCAGCGACGCTTGAAGAGGAGATGCGCGCTGCAAGGATTGCGAATGTCGAGCTAACGGCTGATGAGCGTGGCGCCATTGAGCGCCTGCTTGATGGCGGGCCTTGCGTGGATGTCGATGCTCTCCTTCAGGAGATGGGGGAGGCGGCATTCTCGGGCGAGCCCGGAGCGTTCGTGGCCTTCGTCGCGCGGAACCACCAGCGCATTTGCGTGGCCGCAGCGGATAGCGACGACGTGTCGAAGCTTCTCGTCATCGGCTACAAGATGGGCATCTCGCGCGGTGACGCTGCCTGCATGAATGACCTTGGTGCCCTCTACTACATGGGCGAGCTTGTCGAGCAGGATTATGCCAAGGCGGCGGAGCTCTATGAGATGGCGATGAACCACGGCTGTTATCAGTCCATCATCAATCTCGGTTACATCTGGGAGTATGGCCGCACCGGCGAGCGTGATTATCAGAAGGCATACCAGTACTACGCCCTTGCTGCCGCGCTTGCTGATTCCAGCGAGGCGGCGTACAAGCTCGGCGACATGTACAGTCGCGGCAAGTTCGTCGAGCGCGATATGGCCAAGGCCTATCAGCTCTGGAGCCGCAGCCTCGATCTTGCGGAGGACATCGTCGAGATTGCCCAGCCCGCCATCAGGATCGCCCAGCTGCTTCTATCCGAGGACTGCGAGTCTGCGGGTGTCAAGTGCGACCCCATGCGCGCCCTCCAACTCTTCCAGCAGGCGGAGATTGGCCTTCGCATCGATATCGATAACGGCCAGACCTACTACCGCAAGCGCCTCGAGGAGGCCATCGAGGGCCAGGAGAGGGCCAGAGCGATCATCGACGAGCCGATCTTCTAAGTGCCTCGTCCTTGATTGACGAGTCGGTTACCGAGTGCCCATCCCTGCTTGGAGGTCGGTTATCGAGCGCGTTTCCCTGGATTGGCAAGCCGCTTACTGAGTGCCTCGGAGCCGGTGCCTCAGCGTGCCGTCTCGACGCTGGGCGCGCCAAAGCGAGCCTTAGCTGCTGGTGGCTGCTGCATAGGGGCTGATTCGCTGCCGGAATCTACTTCGCAGAACTGCCGGATCCGCTTGCCGTGTCGCCCGAGCCGTTGGCGTTAGCCGTGCCATTCGAGTGAATCGAGTCCGAAGCGGAGCCGGAGTTGGAGGTATCGCTTTCGGGCTTGCTGGAACTGGAGTCCGAGGCGCTGCCGTCGTTCGAGCCACCATTCGAGGGGTTTGACGAGGAACCGGACGTTGAGGGGGAAGACGAGCTCATACCCTCGTCCCGGTTGCTGCTCGATCCACCTTGCAGGCTGGCGTTTGCCCCCTCGGTCGTGGCGGGGTGCTTGTGCGTCGTAGCGGTCCCGGTGGCGGCCTGCGTCGTCTGTGGCGCTTCGACCACGATGGTGGTGGAGCTGCCGATGCCCTCGCCCTTGGTCGCGATGCTGACGACGAGCGCGAAGACGAGCACCGCGATGATGGATGCCGCGGCCATGAATATGGTCGCTCTACGGCGTATGACGTCGCGCTCGCGTCGGTGGGCGGCGGCACGTATGGCTACCGGCGCGATGGGCGTGCCCGTCTCGGCGTATTCCTTGATGTGGCTGCTGCCTGAGACCGACGCCGCGCGCGGTTGGCTGGGGATGGTCGCGTCGGCGCCGGAAGCTCCGCGCTTGAGGGCATCGTCGTGCGAGTTGTCAAGGGCGCGCGTCTTGTCGGCAAAGCGGGCGCTGTCTACGAAGCGCGTCCTATCGGTGATGCGGGTGCTGTCTACGACGCGCGTCGAATCGCTATCGTCATGGGGAGCCTGGCCGTCGATGGCGACGGAGCTCGTCTCGCCATCATTCGACGAGAGCTTCTCCGCCGAGGCCTTGAGGATGGACTTGTAGATCTGTGACGCCGCGGCGGATGCGAGACCGCCTATGACGACACCGATAAGCGAGCCAGCGAGGCCAATCTGCGAGGAGAGAGCAAATGATGTTCCTGCTGCTAGACCGCTTGCAATGACGGTCGAGAGCGAGAAATCGTCGAAGAGTCCGCCCTTCGTGTTGCGATCATTAGACTGAGCCATGCACGTTCGCTTCCTGCGTTCCTTCGTTTTTTGCTGTAGGGAATACGTACCCGGATTGTCAGCGGGTCCCGCCCATGTGAAGTAATCCTCACGAATTCGCAAGATGCGCGACGGTGCGAAACGAGGGCGACGCGGAGACGACAAGGCTCGGAGTGCGGGATGGTGCGAGGGTGGCGTGAGTGACGCATGGCATCGCCGCCGGAGCTCCCGCGGGCCTGTCTTTGGTTCCGTTGGACACCAAAATGAATGCTGGTCGCTCTGGGCCAATTAGTGTCCACAAGTGGTTTTACTCTCTCTTTGATAGCCCGCGAAAAAGGGAGAAGAATGGGACTTGATGCCTTTGTGCCTTGCAATTGCTTCGAAGAGGGGCGCATTTCTCGTCCGCCTGAGCCATTCCGCATGGATGACCTCTATCGAGACGAGGAGGGCTATATCTGTTCTCGCAGGCTTGATAGGTATTGCGAGGAGCTTGGCTATTCTAGGTACATTGAGCTGTATGGAAAGCTAGATGACGCTTTTCACTCCTGGACCCTCCACGCCTGCGAGCACGAAGACGGTGAGTATCTATCTGAGTGGGTATCTAATTGGCCTGGGGTGCGCAAGTTCCAATCCATTGTCGAGGAACTTGGCGGAGGAGAACGCTATCCAGCCCTTTCCCAATTAATCCCGAATGGAAACGGGGGTAGCTATCCTGTCGCCTTGGCGTCCAGCGCAATCAAAGAAATCGATGACTTAGTGGAAAGGGCCAAGACCCTCGTTTTCCATGCCTTGATGTGTGATGACTCAGAAGAGCCTCTCTGGACGTCTGCGGATTGCGGTTCATACCCAATGACGATGTCGCCCTGCTACCAAATATGGATGGTTGGAGACAGCATCCATTTCATTGTGGGCGGTAGCGAGTATGTGAGCCGTAGATTCAGACAGGAGCCGGTGGGCCCCGTCTATGAAAACGGAGACCAACCGATGACGGTGTTCCTTTCCGAAACCGGTGAGAGCTTCCGTATCACGAATTCCGTCGGCCCGTATGATGCGCCCAAGGTGTCTAGGGAATTCTGGGTTGAACCACGGGAGGCTCCGTTCATGTATGAGGGTCGTTACTACACCGCGGAGAGGATACGGTCTCTTCTCGTTGCGTCGGTGGAAACCGGAAATCCCATCTACTGGTGCTGATGTGGGATTGCGCCAGGCGGCGATGATGGGCACGTCGCGTGGCGAAGCTCGCCGCGGGGCACCTTCTGTCGCCACTCGCCGACGCGCGCGGCACGGTGATGCGCCACGTCTTCATTTGGCGATGTGTGTAGCGAAGGCAAACGAGTGCCATCGCAACCGAGGCGTGCTATTATTCGTGCCGTAACGGGGGGCTGGCGCATGCCGGCTGAGATTGGGCCTAGGATTGCGGCCCTGACCTAAAACCTGATCTGGGTAATGCCAGCGTAGGGAACCAATACGTGCGATATGTACGGGGCTCCCGCCAATGGCGAGGGCCCCGATTCGTTTGGCGGTGCGCCGCCCGGCGAGCTCGGACCCTCGCGGAAAGCGAGGTTTGCATGGAATGTAGCGTTGCGATTCAGGTCCTGCCGATGGACGCCGCCAACGACGACGAGGTCATCCGCGTGGTCGACGCCGTCATCGAGGAGATCCAGAAGTACGACGTGAACCCGTACGTCGGCCCGTTCGAGACCGCCATCGAGGGCGACTATGACACCTGCATGGAGGTCCTCAAGCGCTGCCAGCTCGTGGCGGCCGAGGCTGGCTGCGGCCAGGTCATGACCTACGCCAAGATCGACTACAAGCCGAATGGCGCCGTCCTCTCCACCGAGAAGAAGGTCGGCAAGTACCACCAGGACGAGAACTAGCCCATGGTCTCGCGCTCGAAGGACAAGGACGTGGCTACCGGGGACGCCTCGACGGGAAGCCGCGCGAACGGCAGCTCGACGAAAAGCGCCGCTGCGGGCCTTGCGGCCACGAAGGGCGCCACAGCCGTTCGGGTCGATGCGGGCAACGGGGCCGCGCACCCTCGGGCACGCTGGGTCGCGCCGGTGCTGACGGTCGCCGCGCTTCTCGTGTTGTGGCAGCTCGTCTGCATGGCGGGCCTCGTTCCCACCTACCTGCTGCCGAGCCCGGTGCAGGTCGTCCAGGCGCTCGTGGCCGATCTCCCGCTGCTCGTGAGCCATTCGGGCGTCACGATTGCCGAGGCACTTCTCGGCCTCGTTCTAGGCGTTGCCGTGGGCTTCGTCGTCGCCGTCCTCATGGACCGTTTCGAGGCCGTCTATCGTGCGCTCGACCCGATCGTTACCATCTCGCAGACCATTCCCACCGTGGCCATCGCCCCGCTTCTCGTGCTGTGGTTTGGCTACGGGTTGATGCCAAAGGTGCTGCTTGTCGTGTTGGGGACGTTCTTCCCCGTCACCGTGTCGCTTGCAAGCGGCTTCCGCAGCGTCGATCCGGACGTCATCGATCTCATGCGCACTATGAACGCGACGCGCGCCCAAATCTTCTGGTACGCGAAGCTGCCCGCCGCTGCGGAGAGCTTCTTCGCGGGCCTCAAGATCAGCGCGACGTATGCCGTGGTGGGTGCCGTGGTCTCCGAGTGGCTCGGCGGCTTCGTGGGCCTTGGCGTCTACATGACGCGTGTTCGCAAGTCCTATTCGTACGACAAGATGTTTGCCGTCATCCTCATCATCTCGGCCCTTTCCCTGTTGCTCATGGGGCTCGTCTCCGTGCTTCGCAAGGCATGTATGCCGTGGGACAGGGCAGAAAGGAAGAATCAGTAATGACCAAGTCCTCCATCTCCCGCTGCGAGTTCGTGGCGGGTGCCGGGATCGCCACCTCCGCCGTCGCCTTTGCCGGCCTCACCGCTTGTGGTGGCCAGAACGCCGCCGACACCGCCGCTGCCTCCACCGCCGCCGCGGGTGACGCCACCAAGCTCACGTTCGTGCTCGACTACACGCCCAACACCAACCACTCCGGCGTCTACGTGGCCATCGCCAAGGGCTTCTATGCCGACGAGGGCCTCGACGTCGAGGTCGTCCAGCCGCCCGAGGATGGCGCCGACGCTCTCGTGGGCACCGGCAAGGCCCAGTTTGGCATGGGTTATCAGGACGTCATGGCCAACTACCTCGGCTCTGACGACCCACTGCCCGTGACGGCCGTCGCCGCGACCATCCAGCACAACACCTCCGGCATCATGAGTCGCGCCGGCGAGGGCATCGACCGCCCGCGCGGCATGGAGGGCAAGCGCTACGGCACCTGGGACCAGGACGTCGAGAAGGCCATGGTCAAGAGCGTCGTCGAGACCGACGGCGGCGACTTCTCCAAGGTCCAGCTCGTTCCCTCCGGTGACGAGGTCAGCGGCCTGAAGTCCAACCAGTTCGACTGCGTGTGGGGCTACGAGGGCTGGGGCCTGCAGAACGCCAAGCTCCAGGACCTCGCCTGCGACTACTGGTCCTTCCGTAGCATCGACTCCGTCTTCGACTACTACACTCCGGTCATCATCGCCAATAACGACTTCCTCGCCAACAGCCCCGAGGTCGCCAAGGCGTTCCTTCGTGCCACGAAGAAGGGCTACGAGTTCTGCGTGACGAATCCGGACGAGGCTGCCCAGATCCTCGTCGACGCCGCCCCCGAGACCGACGCGGACCTCGCGAAGGCCAGCGCCGAGTACCTCGCCGACCAGTACACCGCCGATGCCTCCAGCTGGGGCATCATCGACTCCGAGCGCTGGGCCAAGTTCTACACCTGGATGAACGACAACCAGCTCACGCCCGTCGCGCTCGACGTCAACGGCGGCTTCAGCATGGACTACCTGGAGCAGTAGGGTGGTCGTGTCTGAGGATAGGGGAGAGGTGCGCGTGGACGCCGCCGGCGTGGATGCCGCTGCGGGCATCGGCGTCGACGGCGCCTCGCTCGCGGCGTCGGGCGCTCCATCCGCGCCCGCGCTTGAGGTCCACGACCTCACGCTCGCGTGGGAGGCCGGTGGCACGCCGACGGTCGAGGGCGTCTCGCTCTCGGTCGCGCCGGGAGAGATGGTGTGCCTCGTGGGCCGCTCTGGCTGCGGAAAGTCGACGCTGTTCCATGGTCTCGCCGGCCTCACGACGCCCGTTTCTGGCGAGGTCCTGCTCCATGGGGAGGACGTCACGGGAAGGCCCGGTCGCATCTCGTACATGCTGCAGAAGGACCTCCTCCTGCCTCAGCGCACCATCATCGATAACGTCTGCCTGCCGCTTCTCCTCTCCGGCATGCCGCGTCGCGAGGCGCACGCTAAGGCGGAGCCGCTCTTCGAGCGCTTCGGGCTTGACGGCACGCAGGCGAGCTATCCCGGCGAGCTGTCCGGTGGCATGCGCCAGCGTGCGGCCCTGCTTCGCACCTACCTCATGGACAACGACGTCGTCCTCATGGACGAGCCGTTCAGCGCACTTGACGCCCTCACGCGTCGGGATATGCGCTCGTGGTTCCTCTCCATGGTGACTGACCTGGGCATTTCCTGCGTTCTCATCACGCACGACGTGGACGAGGCGGTGGAGATGGCCGATCGGGTCCTCGTCATGCGCGGCAATCCCAAGGAGGGACGTCCGAGCAACCTCGTGGGCGAGGTGCCCGTCGACGTCTCGCGCGACGCACGAGGGGAGTGGCTCCTCACGCCTGCCTCGCTCGACGTGAAGCGAAGGGTGCTGGAGCTGCTGGGGTAGGGTGTTTGGATGGCCACTGACGGCACCCGCGGTTTTCGATGGCTGCCGATGCCCGCTTCCAGGGGCGTTTCTGCGGCTCGAAGGCATCAAAAAGGCGGCGCAGGTGGGAATGGTTCCCATCCTGCGCCGCCTTTCGCGTTTCTCGATTTGCCCGTCAGCGCGCGGGTTCTCGTGCGAACGGAGCTTGGCCGCGTGGGCGAGCGGACCCGCGCGCGATGCGTCCTTGGTCTCCGCCTACTCCACGCGGAAGTCGGACGAGAAGCGGAAGTCCGCCGGGAAGTGAACGTCCGCCTGGTTGCGAATCTCGTCGCAGACGCTGAGCGAGTTGAAGGTCACGCAGTCATAGCTCTGGAGCGCGCCGCGAACCGTGATCCCCCTTCCCCAAAGCGTGTCGAGCTTCTCGCCGCGAATGAGGGAGACGAAGTCCCTGAGCTCGTAGACCATGTTGTTCGTGCGACACTCGATGTCGAGCTCGCGCGTGGTCGAATTGGGCCTGTTCGATTCGGTCGAGGCGCTGCCGCGAACCGCCTTGCCACGCGTCATGATGGACACGTGCTGCGGCGATGCCATCGAGTCGATGGTCATCGTGCCGAGGTCGCCCTCGATCTGCGAGGGAAGCAGGTCTGTCGAGATCTTTGAATAGGCGAGCTCGACCACGAGGCCAGGCGTTCCGGAGTGAGGGCCGTAGGTGCAGAGCACGGAGCCGGCTCCGTCGATGATGCCGTTGGTGGTCTCGCACTTGGAGTCCGAGATGAGTGTGGGCGCCGCAACGACCCTGTCCGGCATGCCGAAGAGTGCGACCATGGGCTCGACCGTGTAGATGCCCATGTCCATGAGGGCGCCGGATGCCATCTTGGTGTCGAAGATGTTCGTGTGGCGACCAGCCTTCACGTCGTCATAGCGCGAGGAATACTTGCCGAAGCGGAAGGTCGCGCGGCGGAGGGTGCCGAGCTCCTCGAGGGAGCCGAAGATCTTGGCCCAGGCGGGGTCGTGGATGGGGCGCATTGCCTCGAGCGCGACGACATGGTGGAGCTCCGCCGCGGCATAAAGGGACTGCGTCTGGAAACGGTTGGAGCAGGCCGGCTTCTCGATGAGGACGTGCTTGTCTCCGCGGATACAGGCGAGGGCCTGGTCAAAGTGGAGCGCGTTGGGGCTCGCGATGTAGACGGCATCGACGTCCTTGCAGTTGGCGAGCTGCTCGAGTGTGGTGAACGGGCGAGTGCCACCGTGACGCTCGGTGAACTCGCGGGCCGTGATGGGGTTGCGCGAGTAGGTGCCCACGTACTTGATGCTATCGACTTGCGCCGCTGCGTCGAGGAGGTCGTCGCTGATCATTGACGTTCCGATGGTGGCAAGGCGGATGGGCTCTGGCATGTGGTTCTCCTCGTTTGTTGGTGGCGCTGGGTCGAGTTGGCAGGGGGGGCGGCGGTGCGAGCTGGCACGCACCGGGCGTGCTGGGATGACCGGGCTGCGCTCGGCACGACAATTCTAAGTAATTGACCGCAGTCAAACAGAAGCCTTTTGTGAACGGCCAAATGCTTTTGTGAGCGGGGCCGGCGAGGCGCGCGGCGCGCATGGCGAGGTGCGGACACTGCGCCGGGGCTTGCACGGGGAGTGACGCACAACGAAACGGCATGTTTAGGTGACGTAAGCGCGTCGAAAGCCCCGCTCGTCCAAACGCATGTGTGGCAATTGCGCTTGGCGTGTAAGGATGGGCGATCCGTGGGAAGAAGCTAGGTGAGAGGCGGGCTTGCTCGCCTGGTGCATGGCTTTTGCCTACTGGTGCGCCGTGGGGGATAGGTCCGCCCTCTCGATACGGGGCGAACGCTCGCTTCTGCCCATCGCAGGGCGCACGCTCGTCCAACACGTCAGAGAGAAAGGACGCATCATGGCCGAGCTCAAGTTCTTCCGCTGCAAGAAGTGCGGTGCCGTCCTGTGGTCCGCCGTGGACGGGGCATGCGTGCCTATGTGCTGCGGCGAACCGATGACGGAACTCCGCGCTGGTGAGACCGATGGCGCACACGAGAAGCATGTGCCCGCGCTCGAGCTGGAGGATGGGAAGCGCCTGCACGTTCGCGTGGGTGAGGTCGCTCATCCGATGCTCCCCGAGCACTACATCCAGTTCATTGCCATTGCGAGGCCGGACGGTACGGTCGAGTTCAAGCACCTGGCTCCGGGCGAGGCCCCAGAGGCGACGTTCTGCCTGCATGGCCAGGCGAGTGCCACGGTCTACGAGTTTTGCAACCTGCATGGGCTATGGAAGGCCGAATACACGGCGTAACCCGCGAGTGCCAGCGTTTGGCTTCGACTGCGAATCCAGAGATGGGCAATGGCTACAACTTCCGGCGCAATAGCGTGATTCGGCGCGCTGATTAGGTGTCATAGCTGCGGCTTCTGGCTTGCTTGAGGCGGGTGCTGGCGGGGAACAGCTCGAGACAAACAAAAAGGCCAGGGGAGCGAAGCCCCTGGCCTGAAATTACGCTGGAGCCAGCTACCAGACTTGAACTGGTGACCCCCGCTTTACGAGAGCGGTGCTCTACCAACTGAGCTAAGCTGGCGACTCCATGCGGTACGCGCTATCGCGCGCAGCGAATACGAACTATAGCGGAAACACCCGGATTTGCGCAAGAAGTTTGCGAGAAAAACTTGATGAGACTTTTGGCAGCCTGTCGTGCGCGGACACCCAGGATCTCCCGCCTTCGATCTGCTGTCCGCTACCTCTGCTAGAATCAACGACGCAAATCAACTAGCAGGGAGGATATTGATGGAGCGTCCGCAGAAGGTAGACTGTGTCCTGTTCGATTGCGACGGCGTCCTGGTGGACTCCGAGCCCGTCGCGGCTCGCCGTAACGTCAAGGTTTTTCACATGCTCGACATTCCAGCGACGTATGAGGACGCGCTGACGCTCTGTGGCTGTGATGGCGTCGCTGGCATTCCCGCCATCGCCGCCAAGTATGGCAAGGAGATGGACAAGGAGCGTTTCGAGGCCAAGACCACCGAGGCACGCGATAACGGCATTCTCCCGCGCACCATCTATATCGATCCCACTCTCGAGCTCAACGAGGGCGTCCGCGATCTTCTCGTCAGCCTGCGCGAGAAGGGCGTCAAGTGCGGCCTCGTCTCCACCACTGTCGCCGCTCATGTCCTTGCGCTGCTCAACAGGTTTGGCCTCGTGTCGCTCTTCGACGTCATCATCGCGGGCGACATGGTGCAGAACAGGAAGCCCAACCCCGAGCCCTACCTTACCGCCATGGAGATCCTCGGTACCACGCCCGAGCATGCCGTGGTCGTCGAGGACTCCCCGACGGGCGTCGCCGCGGGCGTGGCCTCTGGCGCCTACGTGCTTGGCTATACGGGTTCGAGCGTCGTGCAAGACGTGAGCGCCGCCGCCGAGGTGCTCGCCAGCTACGCTGAGTTCGACCTGGTATAGTCCATACGCTGCGATGACGCGAATGGAAGGGCTGAGGATAGGATGAGTGCGGACGAGGAGGTCACGGTCGATATGGCCGTGGCCGAGGTGGCCTCGGCAGAAATGGACGCGAACAGGTCCCCGGCGGATGAGACATCCGTGGCAAACCCAATTGCATCCGAGATAGAGGGCCTCGACGCCCCTGTTTCCGAGGTTTCCGCCTCGACGCAGCGGGGTCTGCTCGAGTCCTCTGCCTTCAACAAGGCCCTCATCGTTGCCTGTGCGCTCGCCTGGGGCTTCTCGTTCTTCGTGATGAAGGACGTCACGGAGCTTTTCCCGGTGTTCTGGCTCCTTCTCGTCCGTTTTGGCATCTCGAGTGCGATCATGGCCGTCGTTTTCCGCAAGGCGATCGTCACGAACCTCAACCTCTCCGTGGTAAAGACGGGTGTGCTGCTCGGCGTGCTCTATGGTGCCGGCTACATCTTCCAGACCTATGGCATCGTCTTTACCACGCCCGGCAAGAACGCCTTCCTGACCGGCGTGTATTGCGTGCTTGTGCCGTTTTGCGCCTGGGCGTTGGGGCATGGGCGTCCGCGCCGCGTGAGCCTGATAGCCGCGTTCGTGAGCCTCGTGGGCGCTGGCTTCGTCGTGCTCGACAACGGCCTGCCGCTCAACGTGGGCGATGCCCTGACCCTCGTGGGCTCGGTGTTCTACGCGCTCGAGATGGTGGTCGTCTCGTCCGAGGGCCGAGGCAAGGATGTCTGGGCACTCACCTTCTGGCAGTTCGTCACCATCACGCTGATCGTGGCCGTGGGGTTCCTCCTCGTCGAGCAGGCGCCTGCTCCTGCGCTCTACACGTTCGGCAACGTCGCTTCCCTGGTCTTCCTTGCCGTCGTGTGCTCGTTCGGGACGCTTGCGCTTCTCAACTATGCCCTCACGAAGGTTGACCCGGCGAGCGGCTCTCTCCTCTCGTCGCTCGAGAGCCCGAGCGGTGTGGCGTTCTCCGTCGCGTTTGGTTATGAGAGCCTCACGCACAAGCTCCTGGTGGGCTTCGTGCTCATCTTCGCGGGCATTGTCTTCTCCGAGGTGGGGGAGCGCTTCATCGAGCGCTGGCCGAGCCGGAGGTAGCTTGGGGAGCCAGCGCGCGTTGCCGTGACACAAAGCGAAAAGCGCCGCAGTCCTTGTTGGGCTGCGGCGCTTTTGGCGTGCTATGACGGATTGACACTAGGTCGCCGGAGCAACAACGCGCAGGCGCAGCTGCTCTCGCGCGAGGTGGGCGCGCGTTCCCTAGGCGCTCAGCTTGCCTGCGAGCTCGAGGACCTCGGCCACGTCTGCGGTCTCCGTCGCCCAGGAGCAGACGAAGCGGATGACGCGGCGGCCGTCCTCCAGGACGTAGAAGGTCTCGCAACCCACAGCGGCCTCGAGGGCCTCGGTCTGCTCGGGCGTGGCCGTCACGAAGACCTGGTTGCTGGTGGAGTTGCCGTAGAGCTCATAGCCGGCGGAGACGAGACCCTCGCGAAGGGCGGTCGCCTGCTCGTTGGCGTGGCGGGCGAGCTGCCAGTAGAGCTTCTCCGAGCCATTCTCCTGCTTGGCGAAGGCAGCCTCGAACTGGGCGCCCATCAGGAAGCCCTTGGCGAGAAGACCGCCGCGCTCCTTCTGGAGGAACGGGAAGGCCTCGCGTAGGCGCTCTGCGTGCTTGCCGTGGCCGCAGATGACGACGGCCTCGCCCATGAGCATGCCATTCTTCGTGCCGCCGATGTAGAAGGCGTCGACGCGGCTGGCGATGTAGGGGAGGGTGAGGTCGTTGCCGGGGGCGGTGAGGGCGCTGCCGAGACGGGCGCCGTCGAGGAAGATGCCCAGGTCATGGCTGCGGGCCCAGTCGCAGATGGCGTCGAAGCGCTTGCGGTCCCAGACGCCGCCGAGTTCCGTCGCGTCGGTGATGTAGATGGCAGCTGGGCGCGTCATGTGACGGCCGGTGCCCATCTGGAACTGATAGACGCGCTCCGCCGCCTCGGGGCTGAGGAAGCCGTCGCGATCAGTCGTGGGGAGGCTGGTGCGGCCGGTGGCGCCAAGCGCGCCCGTCTCATGCACGACGATGTGCGCGTCAGGCGTGCAGATGACGCCCTCCCAGTCGCGGAGCATGCCGTTGAGGCAGATGACGTTGGCGCTGGTGCCTCCGATGCAGAACTCGACCATGGCGTCCGGGCACTCGCATGCGGCGCGGATGAGCTCGCGAGCGTGGTCGCAGTGGGCGTCGCCCTCCGAATAACCCACGTTCTGCTCTGCGCTCACGTGGCAGACGGCGTCGAGAATCTGGGGCGCGGCGCCCTCTGAGTAATCGTTGCGGAACAGGTGCATGGGTCCTCCTCGTCAAGCCGGTGTGGGAACTGCCTCGCCGGCTTCTCGAATTAAGTGCTTGCTGGAGGTCATGATAGCGTGACGCGGGCTCGCGGTGCGGTCTGCTTGGATATCTTGCCTTGGCGAGCTCTAGTGACTTCAGTAAAGCAGGCGATGCGGACACTAAATCAGAGCCTTTTGGGGCGGCCTAACCGGGTGCTTCGGAGAGGGAATGCCAACAAATGGGGGCGATTGCCCTCGTGCTTGGTACACCTGGTTCGCGTCGTCAGGTGTGTCCATCCCTCGCGGTATACTAGCCGGGTTGAACCCGAGTGAGAGGATGCCACGATGGCGAACAAGGCAGAGGGCACCGAGGACCTGTTCGGTGCGCGCATGCGTGCCTGGGAGCACATGCAGAAGACGGCCCGCGAGACGTTTGAGCCCTATGGCTTCGGCGCCATCGAGACGCCGGCGATGGAGCAGGTCTCCACGTTCGTGCATGGCATCGGCGAGTCGACGGATGTCGTGCGCAAGGAGATGTTCCGCGTCTTCTCCGGTGCCCTGCTCGACCGCGTCTTCCAGGCCGGCAACGAGAGCGGCCTCAAGCCCAAGCAGCGCCTCGCCATGCGTCCCGAGGGCACGGCGGGTGTCGTTCGCGCCGCCGTCGAGAACAACTTCGTCCCGCAGGGCGGCGCTCCCGTGAAGCTGTGGTACGCAGAGCCGATGTTCCGCGGCGAGCGCCCGCAGAAGGGCCGTCTCCGCCAGTTCCACCAGGTGGGCGTCGAGTGGCTGGGCGCCCCCGATCCGGCGGCTGACGCCGAGTGCATCATCATGCTGATGGACTTCTACAAGGCCCTCGGCATCGACCCCGCTCACCTCCACCTCGCCATCAACTCGATGGGCGACGCCGCGTGCCGTCCCGCCTATCGCGAGAAGGTCCGCCAGTTCATCCTCGACCATGCTGACGAGATGTGCGACGAGTGCCGCGAGCGTGCGGAGATCAACCCGCTGCGCGCCTTCGACTGCAAGAACGCCCACTGCCGCGAGGTCATGGCGGGCGCCCCGCTCGCCCACGAGAACCTCTGCGAGGAGTGCTCCGCCCACTACGAGCAGGTGAAGCGCTACCTCGATGAGGCGGGTATTGCCTACGAGGAGGACCCGACGCTCGTCCGCGGCCTCGACTACTACACGCGCACCGTCTTCGAGGTTGACTACATGCCCGATCCGGCAATTGGCGCCATTGGCGGCGGCGGGCGCTATGACGGCCTCATGGAGCTCGAGGGCGGCAAGCCCACGCCTGGCATCGGCTTTGCCGTTGGTTTCGAGCGCATCATGCTCGCCCTCGAGGCGGAGGGTGTCGACCTTGGCGGCGTGGAGCCTTCCTGCGTCTACGTTGCCGGCACCGAGGCCGAAATGCGCCCGGCGGTCTTCTCGGCCACGCTCGCGCTTCGCCGCGCGGGCATCCGTACCGAGGCGGACTACCAGGGCCGCAGCCTCAAGGCGCAGTTCAAGCAGGCTGACAAGCACAACGCCGAGCTCTGCGTGGTCATCGGCCCCGACGAGGTCGCCGCTGGCACCGCCACGATTCGCGACATGAAGACCCACGAGCAGACGAGCGTCGCCATGGCGGAGCTCGCCTCCGCCGTCGCCGAGCGCCTGGCCTAGGGCGTGGCGCGCACATATGACAACGCCTCCGCGGGCGCGAGCGGGCTCTCCGGCGAGGGCCTGGCCGCGCCCGCGGTCGTCTACGAGGACGAGTGGCTTCTCGCGGTGGATAAGCCCGCGGGCATCATCGTGCATGGCGATGGCACGGGCGCGGCCTCGCTCACGGACCTCGTCCGCACGCACCTCGAGCGCGAGGGGAGGGTCGAGGCCGCCGCGCGGCTCCAGGCCGTGCAGCGCCTCGACCGCGACACCACGGGGCTCGTGCTGTTCAGCCTGGACAAGGCCGTGCAGCCCAAGCTCGACGCGCTCGTGGCGAGCCATGACGGCATCGAGAAGAGCTACCTCGCTATCGTCCGCGGCGAGCTGCCGGAGGGCCTGCGCGAGATAGACGCGCCCCTCGCGCGCGACCGCCATGACGCGCGCCGCATGCGCGTGGATGCGCACGGCAAACCCAGCCTCACGCTCGTGCGTCGCCTGGCGGTTGCGGGCGCCCGCGGCAAGCGTGTCTCGCTCGTCGAGCTCACGCTCAGGACGGGACGCAAGCACCAGATTCGCGTTCACCTCTCGAGCCGCGGTTACCCGATCGTGGGAGATGCCCTCTACGGCGTACCGGCGGACCGTACCGGTCGCGTGCCGCTCATGCTGCACGCCGCCCGCGAGACGCTCGTGCACCCAGTGACGGGCGAACGGCTGGTTTTGGCCGGCGAGTGGCCCGAGCGTTTTTCGAATCTCGGTTTCGCGTCGCGGAGAGTTGAGTAGCAGGCAATGCTGCCTGGCAATATGGCGGTGTTGTGGCCGCGTCGTTCCGTATGACGAACGCCATTCCGTATTTCTCACGCAATGCTCGAGCTGCTGTGCCTGAGCTGCTAAGATGGTCACGAATGATTGGACATTCACGGACGTGGGTTCCGTGCGCCGCGAATGCCAGATCGCTTGCGCGAGACGCCTGCCATGGGGATGGCGCACGCCTCGTGGTCCCATTGGGATGGGGCAACCTTCAAGGAGAGGACGCTTATGTCTGGAACCATGCGTGGCGTGTATACAAATCTGACCGAGATTCGTCGTAGGGTCTTCGCTGAGGTGGCGAAGATCGCCTATGACGCCGGTGGCGAGAACGCGGAGGAGGAGCTCGACTCCATCGCGCGCAACCTCCGCAACCTGCCCTATGAGATCATCCCTGGCGATGTGGCGACGTACCGCGAGTCCGTCTTCCTCGAGCGTGCCATCGTCCAGGAGCGCATCCGCCTCGCCATGGGTCTCCCGCTCCAGGACCTCGATCGTCCGGAGAGCGTGACGGAGGGCCTCAAGAAGGCCGCGGTGCCCGAGACCTACTATGAGGCGCCGCTGGTCAACGTCATCAAGTTTGCTTGCAACGCCTGCGAGGACAACGTCTATCGCGTCATGCCCAACGCCTGCCAGGGCTGCCTCGCGCACCCCTGTCGCGAGATCTGCCCCAAGGGCGCCATCACGTTCAAGGACAAGAAGGCCTTCATCGACCACGAGAAGTGCATCAAGTGCGGTCGTTGCGCGAGTGTCTGCCCCTACCAGGCGATTCATCACCACGTGCGCCCCTGTGCCGATGCCTGCGGCATGCACGCCATCGGCTCCGACGAGCACGGCCGTGCCGAGATCAACTACGAGAAGTGCGTCTCCTGCGGCCAGTGCCTCGTGAACTGCCCGTTTGGTGCCATCGCCGACAAGAGCCAGATCTTCCAGACGATCATGGCCATCAATGCCGGCGAGGAGGTCATCGCCGAGGTCGCGCCCGCGTTCGTGGGCCAGTTTGGTGGCAAGGGCAACGTCGACAAGCTTCGCGAGGCCTTCAAGGATCTTGGCTTTGCCGGCATGGAGGAGGTCGCGCTTGGCGCGGACCTCTGCACCGTTGAGGAGGCGGAGGACTTCCTCAAGGAGGTTCCCGAGAAGATCCCGTTCATGGGCACCTCGTGCTGCCCTGCGTGGTCCGTCATGGCGAAGAAGGAGTTCCCCGAGCACGCGGGATGCGTCTCGATGGCGCTCACGCCGATGACGCTCACGGCGAGGCTCATTCGCAAGCAGCACCCCAACGCCAAGATCGTCTTCGTTGGCCCGTGCTCTGCCAAGAAGCTCGAGGCCATGCGCAGGAGCGTGAAGAGCGAGGTCGACTTCGTGTTGACCTTCGAGGAGATAGCCGGCATGATGCGCGCCAAGGACATCGACTACACGAGCCTCGCTGGCGAGGGCGGCGACTTCGAGGTCGCCAGCGCTGACGCCCGCGGCTTTGCCGTGGCCGGCGGCGTTGCGAACGCCGTAGTCAACGCGATTCACCGTCGTCATCCTGACCGCGAGGTCAACGTCGTGAACGCAGAGGGCCTGGACGAATGCCGCAAGATGATGAAGGCCGCCGTGAAGGGCAAGTACAACGGCTACCTGCTCGAGGGCATGGCGTGCCCGGGTGGCTGCGTTGCCGGCGCGGGCACACTTCAGGCGGTTGCCAAGACGGCGGGCGCGGTGAAGATGTACGCCAAGAAGAGCGAGCGCAAGAACGCCACGGAGAACGCCTACTGCGACCTGATCCCCGAGCTCGAGCGTCCCGAGGACGGCAAGCACGGTGACGAGCTCGTCGCCGAGAGCACCGAGGCTTCGGTTCCCAAGAAGTAGCTAGGACTGGCATAGCGTCGCTGGCGGCGGCGTCGCGCGGGGACGTTTCCCGTGCGGCGCCGCTTTCGTTTGCGCGCACCGGGCGCGGAGGTGCGGCGGCGAGGCGTGGCGGCGCGGTGGCGCGGCGCGGCGGCGCGGGGTGCGGGCCGCGCGGTGGCGTGGCGTTCGCCAAAACCTACCTCTTGTAACGTTTCTGCGCCGAAATCGGGCCCGAACCCTTACAAGAGGTAGGCGCTGACGCATGACGCCGGGCGCCACCTGCGCCGGGCGTCGTCCACGCCGGGCCGGCGACCGGGCGCGCGACACCCAGCCGAGTGGCGGCGCCGGGGCGGACGTCGTGTGGTTGCGGTGGCACCGGCCCGCTTCCGTGCCACGTGGGTATAAGCACTCAAGACAACCCCGTCAGGAGGCAGCATGCTCACTACTACGCTCACGTATCCAAGCCACGATGGCACCTCGACCATCCGCGCGCTTCTCTGGGAGCCAGACGCCGCCGTCAAGCCGGACTTCGCGCCGCGCGCCGTGGTGCAGCTCGTCCACGGCATGGCAGAGCACGTCGAGCGCTACGCACCCTTCGCGGAACACCTCGTGGGCGAGGGCTTCGTCGTCTGCGCGAACGATCACGTGGGCCATGGCAAGACGGTCTCCTCAGAGGCGGACCTCGGCCACATGCCGCTCGAGGGTGGCGAGGACGTGCTAGTGGAAGACGTACACGCGCTTCGCGAACTGGTGGGGGAGCGCTATCTGGCGGATGTCCCGCATGTCATCTTCGGCCATTCGATGGGCAGCTTCGTCACGCGTGTCTACCTCACGCGCCATGCCGAGGGCCTGAGTGCTGCCGTGATTTGTGGCACCGGTCAACAACCGCATGCCCAGGCGGCCGCCGGCAAGACGCTGACGCGCGTGCTCGCGTCCCTTCGCGGGGAGCGTCATGTGAGCAAGCTCATCGATTCGATGGGTGCCGGCGCCTACGCCAAGGCTATCAAGGACGTGCGCACGAACGTCGACTGGATTGCCACGGACCCTGAGGTCGTGGACGAATACCAGGCGGACCCTCTCTGCGGCCAGCCGTTCACCGTGGGCGCCTATCACACGCTTTCCTGTCTCGTTGCCGACGCGACGGACGAGGCACTCGCCCGTCGCGTGCCGGCGGGGCTACCGCTGTATTTCATCGCCGGGGCCGAAGACCCCGTAGGCGATCGCGGTCGTGGCGTGCGCGCGGCGGTGAGCGAGTACAGGAATGCTGGCGTTCGCCTTGTCGAACTCACGATCTATCCCGGGGTCCGTCACGAGATTCTGAATGAACCCATCAAGGAGAAGGTCATGTCCGATGTCGTGGACTTCCTCTCTCGCCAGGGCCTCTAGCTGGGGCGTTGTGCGTGTCTCGCCTTATTGTGCTGGTCTCACTTTAATGTCCACATCGCCTCGTAAGGTTGTCTTAACGAGGGGAGGTAAAAGAGCCGCCCCGCATGAGGAGGCAACCATGTACGAGCCGTCACGTCACATCACGTCGTTCAACATCGCCGGTTTTCAGCACTGGGATGGCGCCCTCGTCCTGTCAGAGCTCAAGCCTGGCATGCAGCTCACGCTCGTCCCTGAGCCTGACAATCCCTATGACCCCAACGCTGTCGCCATCCTGTTCCAGGGCGTCAAGCTTGGCTTCGTGCCTGCGGATAAGAACGAGCTTCTCGCTCAGCTTCTCCACTTTGGTCACACTGGCGTGATCGAGTGCCGCGTTCAGCAGGTCGATCCCGAGGCCAAGACCTGGGACCAGGTGTTCGTGGGCCTGTTCATGGTCGACGCACGCTAGAGAGTTGACAAAGGGACAGTCCCTTTGTCAACTCCGAGGCGCTGAGGTGACAAAGGTGACAAAGGGGCTGTCCCTTTGTCACCTTTTCCGCAATGGCGTCCTCGTCTCCCATGCACGTGTTATCCTGGACAGCTAGTTGTACACGTGCGAGAGGATGGCTATTCGTGGCAGAGAACACCCCCTCGGCCCAGGCGGCCGAGATGCCCAAGACATATGACCCGGCAACCACCGAGCCTGCGCTCATTGACCAGTGGATCAACGCTGGCTGCTATCAGCGCAGCAAGGGTGTAGGCGACTGCACTGTCGTCATCCCGCCGCCCAACGTCACCGGTGTGCTCCACATGGGCCATGCCATGGATGACTCGATTCAGGACACCATCATCCGCTACAACCGCATGCGCGGCCGTTCCACCCGCTGGATTGTCGGCACGGACCACGCGGGCATCGCCACCCAGACCAAGGTGGACAAGAAGCTCAAGGCGGAGGGCATCTCCCGTCTCGAGATCGGCCGCGAGAAGTTCCTCGATGCCTGCTGGGATTGGCGTCGCGAGTACGGCGGAACGATTATCAAGCAGATCCGTCGTATGGGCTGCTCGGTCGACTTCTCTGACGAGCGCTTCACGATGGATCCGGATTATGCCAAGGCCGTCCGCAAGGTCTTCTGCGACTGGTACCACGATGGCCTGATCTACCGCGGCAAGCGCATCGTCAACTGGTGCCCCTCCTGCACCACCGCCATCTCCGATGACGAGGCCGAGTACAAGAACGAGAAGGGCCACCTGTGGCACCTCCGCTACCCGCTCACCGAGCCGGTGAACGGCCAGGAGTACATCGTGGTCGCCACCACGCGCCCGGAGACCATGCTCGGCGACACGGGCGTGGCCGTCAGCCCGTCCGATCCGGAGAAGGCCGCCTTCGTGGGCAAGACCGTCATGCTGCCCATCGTGAACCGCGAGATCCCCATCTTCTCGGACTACCACGTCGACAAGGACTTCGGCTCCGGCTTCGTGAAGGTCACTCCGGCGCATGATCCCAATGACTACGCCATGGGCCAGGCGCACGACCTCCCGCAGATCAACATCTTCGACGAGCACGCCGTCGTCGTCGACGGCTACGGCGAGTTCACGGGCATGAACCGCGACGAGTGCCGCGAAGCCGTCATCGCCTGGTTCGAGGAGCACGGCCTGCTCGACCACGTTGACGAGCTCGAGCACTCCGTCATGCACTGCTATCGCTGCGACGCGGCCCTCGAGCCGTGGCTGTCCGAGCAGTGGTTCGTCGCCGTTGACAAGCTCAAGGGTCCGGCGCTTGACGTCGTGAAGTCCGGCGAGGTCAAGTTCCACCCCGCCCGCTGGACTGACACCTACACCACCTGGATGGAGAACCTGAAGGACTGGTGCATCTCCCGTCAGCTTTGGTGGGGCCACCGCATCCCCGTCTTCTACTGCGAGGACTGCGGCTGGGAGGACGCCTGCATGGATGACGTCCACGAGTGCCCGCACTGCCACGGCAAGCACGTCCATCAGGACGAGAACGTTCTCGACACCTGGTTCTCCTCGCAGCTGTGGACCTTCGCCACGCAGGGCTGGCCGGATCACCCGGAGCAGATGGAGGGCCACCACCCCACGACGGCGCTCGTCACCGCCCGTGACATCATCGCGCTGTGGGTCGCCCGCATGATCATGAGCTCGCTCTACTTCACCAAGGAGATTCCGTTCAAGGACGTGGTCATCTACGCCACGATCCTCGCCAAGGACGGCAGCCGCATGTCCAAGTCCAAGGGCAACGGCGTGAACCCGATGGACCTCATCGCCAAGTATGGTGCTGACGCCATGCGCTTCAACCTCCTGACGCTCATCACCAACAACCAGGACGTCAAGTTCGACGCCAACATCGACAAGAAGACGAAGGAGCTCATCGATAGCCCGCGCACCGAGCAGGCCAAGAGCTTCGTCACGAAGATCTGGAACGCGAGCCGCTTCGTCCTCATGAACATGGACGGCTACACGCCCGGCCCCGCCAAGGCCGCCACGCCCGAGGACGCCTGGATGCTCAGCCGCCTTGCCAAGATGGTGTCTGAGTCGACCAACCGCCTCGAGTCCTATGAGCTCGGTGACTACGCCCGCGAGCTCCAGAGCTTCTTCTGGGGCGAGGTCTGCGACTGGTACATCGAGCTTTGCAAGGGCCGTCTGCTCGACGGCGAGGGCGAGGAGCGCCTGCAGGTCCAGCGCAACCTTGTCTACGTCCTCGACGCATCGCTGCGCATGCTGCACCCGGTTATGCCGTTCGTGACCGAGAGCGTGTGGGACACCATGCCCGCCAGCGAGCTCGACGCTGACGGCGAGGGCAACTACGCCGCGCATGCCGGCCGCTTCCTTATGATGGCCGCTTGGCCCGAGCCCGAGGCCCTTGCCGCCTTCGTCGATGACGAGGCAGAGTCCACGTTTGACATCGCCCGCCGCCTGGTCGCCGGCGTTCGCTCCGCCCGCGCCCGCTACAAGCTCTCTCCCAAGACCGAGCTTGCGGTCGTCGTCCGTACTGGTGCCGATGCCGTCTCCAAGCTCGCCAGCCAGACCGACTTCGTCAAGAGCGTCGGCCGCGTGAGCGAGCTCACCGTTGCCGAGGACGCCGAGAAGCCCGCCGCCTCCGTCACGCTCGTCGAGAGCGACTTCGAGGCCTTCGTCGTCATGGGCGACCTCGTTGATTTCGCCGCCGAGGGCAAGAAGCTCGAGAAGGACCTCGCCAAGGCCGAGAAGGAGCTCGCCGGCGTCGAGCGCACCCTCTCCAACGAAGGCTTCCTCGCCAAGGCGACGGCCGAGGTCGTCGCTGCCAAGCGCGAGCGTGCCGCCGATCTTACCGCTACGGTCGAGCGCATCAAGGCCCAGCTCGCGGACCTCGCCTAAGACGATCCGTGGCTACCGTGCCACTCGATAAGAAACAGTTGAGGACCCAGCTCCTGGCACTTCGCCGGGGGCTGGGTCCTTCCGTTCGCGCCGAGGTCGACGCGCGGATCGCGGTCGCCGTGGCGACGACCGAGGAATGGCGCGAGGCTCCGGCGGTTCTCGCGTACCTCTCCGTGAGGGATGAGGTCGATACGCGCGAACTCGTGCGTCTTGCCTGGGAGGCCGGCAAGATGGTGGCGGCGCCACGCGTGACGGGTCCTCGCTCTCTCGCGTGGTATCGCGTCGAGGTGGGTGACGAGCTCGAAGTGAGCGCGATGGGCATCGAAGAGCCACTGGCGCGCGGGGAGCGGCGCGTTGACCCTGCGTGCCTCGGTGAGCGCTCGGTCGCCCTCGTTCCGGGTCTCGCCTTTGACGAGATGGGCTATCGCCTGGGTTATGGCGGTGGCTTCTATGACACGTTCCTCGAGCGATTCAGGGGCGTCTCCATCGGGCTTTGTCGGGATGCGGCGCTGATGCCGTCCCTTGCTGATATGGGTGCCCTCGAGACGCATGACCGTGCCGTCGACATTGTCGTCACCGAGACGCGTCTACTTCGCTAGCGTTTGTGACCCGCTCCGCGAATACTTGTGACCCGCTCCGCGAATTGAGGACCGGGCGTTGGCTCGGGCCGGGCCATCCTCGCGCCAGCACGCGCTCCGCGAATCGAGGACCGGTCGTTGGCTTGGGACTGAGCCACCCTTATGCCAGCACGCGCTCCATATGGCGCTTGGCGCGCGAGAGTGCCTCCTTGATGAGCGCTTGCTTGTCTTCAGTGAGGCGATAGGAGGGCGTTGTAACTGACAAGCCGTACTGAATCGTGCCATGGCTGCGAATACCTATACCGATGCACTGGATGGCCTCCGTCGCCTCTTCCCGGTCATAGGCGAAGCCCTCGTTCCTTACCTCGGCAAGCTGGGCAATGAACTCATCGGCAGTTCGCACCGTGGCATCGGTGGGTCGCTCGAGCGGCTCTTGGAGCATCGCGCGCACTTTCTCCTCGTCCATTTCGCTTACGAGTGCCTTGCCAATCGCCGTGTAGTGGATGGGCAGCGTCTTGCCGATGCTCGAGGTGAGACGCACGGGCTGGGGCGAGTCCACCTTGGCGATGTAGAGCACGCGACCACGGTCGAGAACGCCGAGCTGACAGGTCTCCCCGCATGCGTTTGTTACGTCTCGCATCGCTGCCATGAACAGGTTTATCGAGGTGCTCTCGCGATCGAACGACTTGCCGAGCAGATACGTCTTGAGGCCGATGGAGTAGCGCTTCGTCGTATCGTCATAAGCGACGTAGCTGGTATCTGCCATCGTGTGCAGGATGGGGGAGAGGCTCCCCTTGGGCGCGTTCACCTCGCGGCAGATCTCCGCCATCGTGAGTCCCTCGGAAGCGTTCGCAAGCGCCTCGAAGATGTCGAGAACGCGCTTTGTCGAGCGATGCTGGGTCTTATCCTCAACCGTTGTCATTATTTGAGCTCCCTTGGGGCAAAAGTCGGGTCCGGAGGCCATGCGCGCAGCCTCGGCTCTTCAGGTTTCTAGTCATTGGGGCAAAAGCCTGGTCCTGAGGCCATGCACGCAGCCTCGGTATTTCAGGTTTCTAGTCATTCTTAGCACTGATTCTGATAGTTCGCAAATACGAACGCCGTTCGCAGAGAAATAACTACCGCCCACGGATGCCCGGAGCGCCACCCTTTCACGCGCCAAGCGATAGAATTACCCTGCAATTGCAATTTGGGAACGAGGTTCGCATATCCGAACAACACGGATTCAGGCAACACCAACGGACGCCAGGCGCTGCGCTTGGTCTTTGTGGGCAATGAACCGTCCCAGAAAGAGGGAGGATCGTTCATGAGAAACGGCGTCATCATCGACGAGAAGGACAACGTCGTCGTCGCCATTCACGAGCTCGAGGCTGGCACTGACGTCGCCTATCCGCTGCCTGGCGGAGGCGAGGGCCATGTCGTGACTCGCGAGCACATTCCGCTGTTCCACAAGATCGCGCGCACGGATATCAAGCGTGGTGAGAAGGTCATGAAGTATGGCGAGTACATCGGTGTCGCCACTGCTGACATCGCTGCGGGCGAGCATGTGCACACGCACAACTGCTCCAGCTCCGATGACCTCAAGGACACGGATGCCAACGACGTGGCCTCCGCTGCCTCCGACGCCATTTCCCCTGTGACCGCGCCCAAGTCCACCCGCACCTTCCGCGGCTACCGTCGAGCGGACGGTCAGGTTGGCATTCGCAACCACGTGCTCGTCCTTCCCACGAGCATCTGCGCCTCTGACACCACGGAGCGCATCGCCCGCGCCGTCACCGGCTGCGTGACGTTCCACAACCAGAACGGCTGCAGCCAGGTGAACGTCGACCAGCAGCTTACGGTCGACACGCTCGCTGGCCTTGCGGCAAACCCCAACGTCTATGCCGTGCTTGCCGTCTCGCTCGGTTGCGAGGGCTGCCAGAACGACCTCGTCATCGATGCCATCCGCAAGCGCTGCGACAAGCCCATCCGCTCGCTGATCATCCAGAAGGTCGGCGGTTCCATCAAGGCCGTCGAGGAGGGCACGCGCATCGCCCGCGAGCTCGTCCGTGACGCAAGCCTGTGCGAGCGAGAGGACGTGCCGGTCTCCGAGCTCATCTTTGGCACCAACTGCGGTGGCTCCGACACCTCGAGCGGCCTGGGCTCCAACCCGCTCATCGGCGAGGTGTCTGACTGGATGGTCTCGCAGGGTGCCACGACCGTCCTGTGCGAGACACCCGAGCTGTTTGGTGGCGAGCACATTCTCGCGCGCCGCGCCTCCACGCCCGAGGTGGGCGAGCAGATCCTCAAGATCGTGCGCGACTACGAGAAGTACGTGCAGATGTTCGGCGCCGAGATGCGCGAGGGCAACCCCAGCCCCGGCAATATGGCCGGCGGCCTGACGACGCTCGAGGAGAAGTCCCTCGGCTGCATCCACAAGGCGGGTCACAGCCCCATCAACGCCGTCTATCCCTATGCGGCTAAGCTCAAGAGCCACGAGGGCCTCGTCATCATGGACACGCCGGGCAACGATCCGTCCAGCGTGGGCGGCATCATCGCCGGCGGCTGCCAGCTCGTGATCTTCTCGACGGGCCTCGGCACGCCCACGGGCAATGCCATCGCGCCCGTGCTCCGCATCACGGCCAATGGCCGCACGGCTCAGACCATGGCCGACAACATCGACTTCGACGCGCAGGCCACGATCTATGGGCCCGAGTCCATGGAAGAGCTTCGCGACCGTCTCATCGACCAGATCATCGCCGTCTGCAATGGCGAGCCCACCTGCGCCGAGGCACTTGGCTACACCGAGACGGCTCTCCCGCACCTGTGCAACTACATGTAACAAAGACACGCCTGGTTGATTCGCTCTAGCTGTCTTTGCGAGCGAATCACACCAAGCAATCCCGGGGCGCCAGTTACCGCCGAAGGCGTCGCCGTCGCAAACACTAGGCATCACCGCGGGTCAAACCGCGTGATACATACGACGCAGCCCCCCAATAGCTGCGTCAGGACAAGTACCGGGGAAGGAATACCCGGAACAACCAGAAGGAGCGCATCATGGATCTTCATCTCGAGGGCAAGGTCATCTTCGTCACCGGCGGCTTCAAGGGCATCGGTAAGGGCATCGCGCTGCAGCTCGCTCGCGAGGGCGCTATCCCCGTGGTCCTGAACCGCAAGGACGGTGTCGAGGACGAGTTCCGCGCCGAGATCTCCGAGATTACCAAGACGTTCGAGATGTACTACATCGACCTCAACGACACCGACGCCATCAAGCCCATCGTCGAGGAGGTCTACAAGAAGTACGGCCACATCGACGGCGTGGTGAACAACGCTGGCCGCAACGACAACCTCGAGCTCGAGACCCTCGACTGGCACGACTTCGAGAAGTCCCTGCACGGTAACCTCACGCACTACTTCGAGCTCGTCCACTGCTGCTGCCCGTACCTCAAGGAGTCCAAGGGCTCCATCGTGAACATCGCCTCCAAGGTCGCCCTCACCGGCCAGGGCAAGACGACGGCCTACGCCGCCGCCAAGGGCGCCATCCTCGGCCTCACCCGTGAGTGGGCCGCCGCTCTCGTCCACGACTCCGTGCGTGTCAACGCCATCGTCGTCGCCGAGGCCTGGACGCCGCTGTACGCCAACTGGATCAAGACCTTCGGTGACGAGGAGGCCCAGCAGAAGCGTCTGTCCCTCATCACGGACCGCATCCCGCTGGAGCACCGTATGACCACCTGCGAGGAGATCGCCGACACCGCGGCCTTCCTGCTCTCCGACCGCGCCTCCCACACCACCGGCCAGTGGTGCAGCGTCGACGGCGGCTACGTCAACCTCGACCGCGCCCTCGACTAGCTCTGGCCTGGAAAGAGGATTTAACGCATGTCTGATTCCGCCAAGAAGGCGAGCACCAAGGGCGCTGCGGCAACCATTGCCATCGTTCTCGTGACCTCGCTGTTCTTCGTCTGGGGCCTGGCCATGAACCTGGTCAGCTCGCTGAACGCCCCGATCGCCAACTACCTTGAGCTGACGACCACCCAGACGTCGCTCATGCAGGTAGCCTACTACGGCGCTTACTTCGTCATGGCCATCCCGGCCGGCGCCATTGCCAAGAAGTTCGGCTACAAGGGTGGCGTCATCGCCGGCCTCGCTCTGTTCGTGATCGGCTCCATCATCACGGTGCCCGCCACGAACGCCGCCTCGTTCGCCCTGTTCCTGGTCTCCACGTTCGTCGTTGCCGCTGGTGCCACCACGCTCGAGGCCAACTGCAACCCCTACATCACCAAGCTCGGTGACGAGAAGCACGAGTCCATGCGACTCAACCTCGCCCAGTCGTTCAACGGCGTCGGTTCCATCGTGGGCCCGCTCATCATGGCCCAGATCCTGAGCACGACGGTCGCCGCCGGCCAGCCCGGCTTCGCCGAGGCCAAGACGGCCTTCCTGGGCAGCACCCGTGGCATCTACATCGTGATCGCCATCGTGCTCGCCATCATGCTCGCCGTGTTCGTCTTCGTGAAGCTCCCCACGCCGCCGAACGACGTCGAGGAGGCCGGCTCCGAGAAGGCCGCCAAGGGCGATGCCCTCAAGAAGCCCTACTTCAAGCTTGGCGTCGTCGCCGAGTTCTTCTACGTGGGCATCCAGACGGTTGGCTTCTCCCTGTTCGCCACGTACGCGACGAAGGTCGCCGGCCTTGAGATGAGCCTCGCAACGGGCCTCGTGAGCGCCCTGTCGCTGCTGTTCACCATCGGCCGCTTCGGCTCTACGCCGCTTCTGGCCAAGAAGGACCCGGGCAAGCTGCTCGGCATCTACATGACGGGTGCTGCCATCTGCTTCTTCCTCGTGTTCCTGAACCTTGGCGTCGTGTCCGTCGCTGCCTTTGTCGTGGCCTACCTGTTCATGTCCATCGGCTACCCGACGATCTTCTCGCTGTCGCTGCGCGGCATGAGCGGCGACGAGACCAAGACCGGCTCGTCCATCATCACGATGTCGATCGTGGGCGGCGCCATCATCCCGGTCGTCGTGAGCGCCATCGGCGATGCCTGCGGCCTGTCCGTCGCCATGCTCGTCGCCGTTCCCTGCCTGGCCTTCTGCGCCTGGTACGGCTTCGCCGGCTCCAAGATCGGTTTTGGGGAGGAGTAACTACCATGTCTGATCTCAAGGTTGTCGATTCTCACTTCCACGTGTGGAACCTCGATACGCAGAGCCTTCCCTGGCTCGACGGCACCGATGGCACCATCACGCACACCTACAAGGTGGAGGACCTCGAGGCCGAGTACGCCCGCCAGGCCGGCGTCGAGTTCGTCGGCGGCGTGTATGTCGAGGTTGACTGCGCCGACCACGAGGCCGAGGACAAGATTGCCTACGACCTCAAGGCGGCCCACCCCAAGATGCTCGCCTGCATGCTTCGCAGCGACGTCTCCCCGTGGATGCGCGTCCCGGCCTTTGCCGCCGGCATCCGCGAGCCGCTTCACATCGACTCCGAGCCCAAGGGCCGTTGCCTCGAGCCCAGCTTCGTCGAGGGCCTTCACACGCTGGCTGCCAAGGGCCTGCCCTTTGAGTCCTGCAACCGCGTGAACGAGCTCGAGGATGCCTACGAGGCATTCGCCCAGGCGCCCGAGGAGACCGTCATCCTGAACCACCTCGGCAACGTCGAGGCGCTCACGCCGGAGTGGTGCGCGGTCATGAAGAAGTTCGCGACCCTGCCGAACCTCTACGTGAAGGTCTCTGGCTTCCCCACGGCCGACAAGCAGTTCGTCTCCGAGCTGCTCAAGTTCACGCGCGACACGTTCGATCCCAAGAAGCTCCTGTATGCGTCCAACTGGCCCGTCGTGAAGCTCTATAGCTCCTTTGACGAGCACTTCCAGACGCTGCGCGACGCGTTTGGCGACGACGAGGACTTCTTCATGAACAACGCCGTGCGCGCGTACGGTCTCAAGTTCTAGCGCCATCTTTTGACCCGCGCGTCTGTCAGGCGCGCGGGCCTTTCCATCCATCCGTTTTTAAAGAGGGAGCACATCATGCTTAAGGGTATTTCTCCGGTCCTGCCGCCAGAGCTTCTCTCGATTCTGTGCGAGATGGGACATGGTGACACGCTCGTGATCGCCGACGGCAACTTCCCGGCGGCCTCTATCGCCAAGGACTGCAAGCTCGTTCGCTGTGACGGACACGGCGTGCCTGAGGTGCTCAAGGCCATTCTCAAGCTCGTCCCGCTTGACCAGTACGTCGAGAAGCCCGTTACGCTCATGGACGTCGTGCCGGGCGATGACTGCGAGACCCCGATTTGGGATACGTACAAGGAACTCGTCTCCGAGGTCGACGACCGCGGCGCCGATGTCATCGGCACCATCGATCGCTTCCCGTTCTACGACGAGGCCAAGAAGGCCTACGTCGTGATTGCCACGAGCGAGCGTGCCCAGTATGCTAACGTCATCCTGCAGAAGGGCGTCGTTTACGAGAACGAGAAAATTGACTAGCTTACCTGGTCAAAGTTGGTAAATGTCCGTGGGACCGGCGCCTTGTGCGTTCGGTCCCACGTGGCTGTCTTGGATATAAGGATAGGGGAGAGCGGAGATAGTCTCCGTCCCTAGAAAAGGAAGGGTAGTGACATGTTCGAGGGCATTTTCTGTCCGTCCATCACCATTACTGATGATGAGGGCAACATCGATTTCGATCTGTGGGGCAAGCATCTCGACCACCTTGCCGACGCCGGTCTCAACGGCGTTCTGCTCTTTGGCAGCATTGGCGAGTTCTACAGCGTCTCGCTCGAGGACAAGAAGGCCGCTTGCGACTTTGCCGTGAAGCGCGTGGGCGATCGCATGAAGGTCTTCATTGGTGTTGGCGACACGAACTACGCCAACGTCCTGGAGCTCACCCGCTATGCCGAGAAGGCTGGCGCCGACGCGGTGCTCGCGGTGTCCCCGTACTACTTTGGCCCGAGCGCGCCTACCGCTGAGCACTACTTCGGCGGCATCGCCGAGGCCACGAAGCTCCCGGTCATTCTCTACAACTTCCCGGCGCGTACCGGCACCGACCTCACGCCCGAGCTTGTTGCCTCCCTCGCTGCCAAGCACGCCAACATCTGCGGCATCAAGGACACCGTGGACACGATCAGCCACACGCGCAAGGTCATTCGCGCCGCGCGTGCCGTGAACCCCGAGTTCACCGTGTTCTCCGGCTTTGACGAGTACTACCTGGTCAACCGCGTGAGCGGCGGCAACGGCGTGCTGTGCGGCCTCACGAACGTGGAGCCCGAGACGTTCGCCAAGATGCACGCCGCCTACCAGGCCGGCGACTATGCCACGGCCGTTTCGTGCGCCGAGCGCATCTCCAAGCTCATGGCCGTCTATGACGTCTGCGACCTGTTCGTCTCCGCCATCAAGGCTGCCGTGAAGGTCAAGGGCCTGCCCATCTCCACGAAGATCTTCGATCCCGCCGTCCAGGCCACCGAGGCCGATGAGGCCGCCATCGCGGAGCTGCTCGCGGAGTAGCGAGCGCACATACGTTGTGGCTTGCGAGCCCGGATGCCTTCTGGCGTCCGGGCTTTTTCTTGGCAGTTTGCCGTGTCCCGACACATGGCCCCGCTGCCGCCTTGTTGCGCTACTCCCGCTCGTGGAGGCGCAGGGCGATGCCGCAGGCGAGGCGGACGTCAGGGTCGTCCAGGTCGAGGCTGCTGATCTCGCCGATCTGCTCCAGGTGCCTGATGCAGGTGCTTCTCGTGAGAAAGAGGTCGCGCGCGGTGCGCGTCACGTTGCGGTCGCGGTCGAGGTAGCCGCGCAGGAGTCGTGTGAGCTCCGTGCCGTTTGCGCGGTCGTGCTCCATGAGATGCAGGAGCCCCGGCGGGGTCAGCGCCGCGGGTATCTGGCGCACGCGCACGCGTCTCAGCATGTCCGCGAGCAGGAAGTCCGCGTAGCGCCAGCACGCGCTTTCCGGCTGCCTCCTGATGCCCAGGCGCGCCGCCGCCAGCGCCTGGTTGTAGTAGTAGAACGTGTTCTTGAGGTCTCCGTACGCCTCGCTCGCGCCCACGGCGAGGAGCCCCGGGATGAACACGCCGGCAAGGCGATGCAGCATGCCGTCCTCGTCCGTGCCGGCGCGCGTGAGGTTGCAGACGATGACGAGGTGCTCGCCGTGCATGACGCAGGCGAGCTCGCCGATCCTCCCAGAGAGCGAGCGCGCTGTGGACTCCAGGCGCTCCTGGCTCTGGCCGCGTTGCACGGAGGCGATCGAGACGCACAGGTAGCGGTCGAACACGTTCCAGCCGAGAAGCCCCGCCCCCGCCTCGATTCGGCGCTCGTCAAGCAGCTGGTGGGCGAGAAGGCCCTCGAGCACGAGCTCGAGCTCCCGAGGCTGTCCGGCTTCCTCGATCTGCCCGCGCATTGAGCGCTCCCACTCCTCGTGACGCGCGAAGGACCTGGTCACGCGGGCGAGCAGCGCCCTCACGTCGATCGCGCCCTCCTCGGTCCAGAGGATATCGAGGTCTCCGTGGCGCCAGGAGGCCGTCGGCTGGCCCACGCAGATGACGGACGCGATGCCACTCGCGTTGGGGCGTGCGGGCAGCTCGCTCGCCTCCGCGACGTAGACGGGCCCCTCCTCGAGGGACTCTCCGGGCACGAGGGGGAGGGCGTAGGTGCACGTGCGCGTCGCCGCGCCGGGGGCAAGGTGGCTCGAGAATTCGAGCGGCGCGAGCTCGTCTCGGAGGATCTGGAGGTTCAGCCTCATGGGGTCTCCATCGTTGAATGGTACAAAGTGTTCCATCATCGTAACGTTATTGCTGCGCTCTGGTGAGGATGTTTGGGCGTGAGGTTCATAGAATTCTATCCGTTGAGATAAACGGGTCTGTTTTGCCAATCCCACACAATGACGGCCACACTCGCCCTCGCATTCAAGAGATACAAACTGTCTCAGTTGCGGGGGCTTCTGAGTTTGTCCGGCGCGGTGACGGATAATGACAGCGCAGCAGGCCCCCCGAGCGAATGGAGCTCCCATGGCACTGACGGATATCGAAATCGCACAGCAGGCCGAGGTCTGGCCCATCAGCAAGGTCGCCGAGGGTCTCGGCCTGACCGATGACGAGCTCATCCCCTACGGCCACCACATGGCCAAGGTCGACGTCACGAAGCTTCGCGACAAGGAGCGCTGCGCCAAGCTTGTCCTCGTGACCGCCATCAACCCCACGCCCGCGGGCGAGGGCAAGACCACGACGTCCGTGGGCCTCGCTGACGCCCTCCAGCGTCTTGGCAAGAAGGCCGTGCTTGCGCTTCGCGAGCCGTCCCTCGGCCCGGTCTTCGGCATTAAGGGTGGTGCCGCCGGCGGCGGCTACGCGCAGGTTGTGCCCATGGAGAACATCAACCTGCACTTCACCGGTGACTTCCACGCCATCGGCGCGGCGAACAACCTCCTCGCCGCCATGCTCGACAACCACATCAAGCAGGGCAACGCCCTCGGCATCGACCCGCGCCGCATCACCTGGAAGCGCGTCGTCGACATGAACGACCGCCAGCTGCGCAACATCGTCTGCGGCCTCGGCGGCGTCGCTAACGGCATGCCCCGTGAGGACGGCTTCGACATCACCGTCGCCTCTGAGGTCATGGCCTGCTTCTGCCTGGCCACCTCCATCGCAGACCTCAAGGCCCGCCTCGGCCGCATCGTGGTTGGCTACACCTTCGACCGCACGCCCGTCACCGCGCATGACCTCCACGCCGAGGGTGCCATGACGGCGCTGCTCAAGGACGCCATCTCGCCCAACCTCGTCCAGACGCTCGAGCACACGCCCGCGTTCGTCCACGGCGGCCCCTTCGCCAACATCGCCCACGGCTGCAACTCCGTCATGGCGACCGACGTCGCGATGAAGCTCGGCGACTACGTCGTCACCGAGGCGGGCTTCGGCGCGGACCTCGGCGCGGAGAAGTTCTGCGACATCAAGTGCCGCATGGCTGGGCTCACTCCGAGCGCCTGCGTGGTCGTCGCTACTGTGCGCGCCCTTAAGCACAACGGCGGCGTGCCCAAGACGGCTTTGGGCGAGGAGAACCTCGAGGCCCTCGAGGCCGGCATGCCCAACCTCCTGCGCCACGTCACCAACATGCGCGAGGTCTTCGGCCTGCCCGTCGTCGTCGCCATCAACGCGTTCCCTACGGACACGAAGGCCGAGCTTGATCTCGTCGAGGCCAAGTGCCATGAGCTCGGCGTGAACGTCGCCCTGTCCGAGGTCTGGGCGAAGGGCGGCGAGGGTGGCCTGGCGCTCGCCGAGGAGGTCGTGCGCCTATGCGACGAGCCTAGCGAGTTCACGCAGGCCTATGAGCTCGGCGGCATCCGCGAGAGCATCGACGCCATCGCCCGCCGCATCTACCACGCTGACGGCGTCGACTTCACTCCCGCCGCTGCCAAGCAGATCGCCCAGCTCGAGGAGCAGGGCTTCACGAACATGCCCGTCTGCATGGCCAAGACCCAGTACTCCTTCTCCGACGACGCCAAGAAGCTGGGCGCCCCCGAGGGCTTCCGCATCACCGTCCGCTCGGTGAAGGTCTCCGCCGGTGCCGGCTTCATCGTTGCGCTCACGGGCGACATCATGACGATGCCGGGCCTGCCCAAGCGCCCCGCCGCGGAGAACATCGACGTCGACGAGGACGGCCGCATCACCGGCCTTTTCTAGGGAGTCACCCCAGTTCATGAGTGTTTCTATGACCGAGAAGACCTGCGCGGAGTTCTCCGAGCGCCTGGCCGCCCGGGAGCCCGTTCCGGGCGGCGGCGGGGCCTCCGCCTACGTGGGGGCGCTGGGAACGGCGCTCTGCACGATGGTCTGCCGCTTTACCGAGGGCAAGCCCGCATACGCCGCGCATGACGAGAGCATCCGTCACACGATCGCCGCGACCGACCGCACCCGCCACGAGCTCCTCGTCCTTATGGACGAGGACGCCCGCGCGTATGCGGCGGTCTCGGCTGCCTACGCGATCGATCGCGAGGACCCGCACCGTGCGGACGCCATCGAGGCGGCGCTGCACGAGGCGGCGCTGCCGCCGTATCGCATCATGGTGGCCTGCGCCCGCTCGCTGGCACTTCTCGAGGAGCTGGGAGACCACGTCTCGCGCCTGCTCATCTCGGACGTGGCGTGTGGCGCGCAGCTCTGCCGCGCCGCCCTCATGAGCGCGAGCCTCACGCTCTACGCCAACACCACCGCCATGGCGGACCGCAAACGTGCCTGTGAGCTCGAGGAGGAGTGCGAGGAGCTGCTCGAGCACTGGCTGCCTCGGGCGGACGCCCTGGCTGACGCCGCCGCACGCGCGGTGAGGGGGAGGGGTTAGCATGGCGAAGCTTCTCAAGGGCGCACCCGTCGCGGCGAGGCTCACGGAGGGCATCGCCGCTCGTGCCGAGGCCCTCCGCGCCCGTGGCGTGGCGCCGACGCTCTGTCTGATTCGCGTGGGCGAGCGCGCCGACGACCTCTCCTACGAACGAGGCCTGCTCAAGCGCGCCGCGTCTGCCGGCGTCGACGTGCGCAGGGTCGTGCTTGACCCTGCCTGCTCGCAAGGCGAGCTCATGGCCACCATCGCCTCCGCCAACGCGGATCCTGCCGTTCACGGCATCCTGATGTTCCGTCCCCTTCCCGCCTCGCTCGACGAGGCGGCCGCGTGCGAGGCCGTCGCTCCCGAGAAGGATGTCGACTGCCTTACCTCGGCATCGCTCTCCGGCGTGTTCACGGGCTCTGGCGAGGGCTATGCCCCGTGCACGGCGGATGCGGTGATGCACCTGCTCTCCGCCGCCGGCGTGCCGCTCGAGGGCGCTCGCGTGACCGTGGTGGGCCGCTCGCTCGTGATCGGCAGACCCGTCGCGATGATGCTCCAGGCGGCGAACGCCACCGTGACGATGTGCCATTCCAAGACACGCGACCTCGCGCAGTGCTGTCGCGAGGCGGACGTGCTCGTGGTCGCCTGCGGGCGGGCGCGCATGGTGGGCGCAGACTGCGTGCGCGCCGGCCAGGTGGTCGTCGACGTGGGTATCAACTGGGACGAGAGCGCCGGCAGGCTCGTCGGCGACGTCGACTTCGACGCTGTGGAGCCCGTCGTCGACGCCGTGACGCCCGTTCCCGGCGGGGTGGGTTCTCTCACCACCGCTGTACTTATGCAACATGTCGTGCAGGCGGCGGAGCGTGTCGCAGCCCGCACTAAGGGGGAATAACATGACCGAAGACCTCAGGGCCCAGACCGCTGGCGTGGCGGCGCAGCCCGCGCCTGCCGCTGTGACGCCTGCCGCCGCGTCCTCGGTGTCCGGCAAGGCCAGCCACGCCGCCGGCGTCGACCGACCGCGCATCGAGGCCGCCGTCCGCGAGCTGCTCATCGGCATCGGCGAGGACCCGGACCGCCCGGGTCTCGTGGGCACGCCGGACCGCGTGGCGCGCGCGTGCGAGGAGCTCTTCTCGGGCCTGGCGGACGACCCGGCCCGCCATCTGCGCAAGCAGTTCCACGAGGAGGGCAACGAGGAGCTCGTCGTCGTGCGCGACATTCCATTCCACTCCATGTGCGAGCATCACATCCTGCCGTTCATCGGCAGGGCCCACGTGGCCTACATCCCGCGCGACGGCCGCATCACGGGCCTCTCGAAGATCGCGCGTTGCGTGGCGGGCTTCGCCGCTCGTCCCCAGCTCCAGGAACGCCTCACCGGTCAGGTGGCCGACGCCATGATGGCCGAGCTCGACCCCGTGGGCGTCATGGTCGTCATCGAGGCGGAGCATACCTGCATGACGATGCGTGGCATCCGTGCTGCCGGTGCCATGACCGTCACGAGCGCCGCCCGCGGCATGCTCAAGACCGACAACAAGACCCGCGAGGAGGCCCTTCGCCTCCTTGGCAGGTAGCGTGGGCCAGGTTCTCGTCCGCCGGCTCGCGCCCCGACCCTTCGTGCGCCACCCTCCGCCGCCAGGCGCGAGGCGCGGCCGCGCCCCTTCCTGAGGAGTTCCTTGCACATGTATCAGATTCCGTTCGAGATTCCCTCCTACACCTTCGACGAGGCGATGGAGAGGCTTCACGCCACCAAGAAGTTCGGCATCCAGCCCCTGCTCGAAAGCGTCGAGGACATGCTCGCGGAACTCGGCAATCCGGATGATCACTTCGAGAGCGTCCAAATTGCGGGTACCAACGGGAAGACCTCGACCTCGCGCTATACCGCCGCGATCCTCATGGGGGAGGGCAAGCGCGTCGCCCTCTACACCTCGCCTGAGCTCGTGTGCCTCACGGAGCGCATGGAGGTCATGGGCCGTCCTGTGAGCGAGGAGAACTTCGCGCGTGGTATGGCGGCCGCCGTCACCTCGGGCGAGCGCGTGAACGCGCGCCGCAGCGCCGCGGGGGAGAGGCCCTATGACATCACGGAGTTCGACCTGCTCACCGTGGCCGCCCTCGTCGTTTTCGCCGAGGCGGGCGTTGACGTCGCCGTGCTTGAGTGTGGCATGGGCGGGCGCTGGGATGCGACGAGCGCCGCGCACAACATCAAGTCCGTCGCCGTCACGGGCATCGGTCTCGACCACATGAGGATCCTCGGCGACACGCTCGAGGCCATCGCGGGCGAGAAGGCCGCCATCATCAAGCCCGGAAGGACCTGCGTCCTTGGCGTGGGTACGGCGACCCCGGCGAGCGTCGAGGACGTCTTCCTCGAGCGCTGCGCCGAAGCCGGCGTCATCCCGACGCTTCTGCGCCCCAGGGACCTCGCCGACGCCGCGGGCGAGATGCATCCGGGCGTCCCGCGTGAGCACGCGGACCTGCCGCATGCCTTCTACGAGGTCACGAGCCGTCCCACGAGGATTGGCGACAACCTCGTCCTCGACGTGGAGACTGGCGTGGGAGGCACCGAGGTCCATGCGTATCCTGGCGTCTCGGCTCCCAAGCCCGGCTATCAGGCGGCGAACATCTCGTGCGCCATCGCGCTGGCCGAGCACTACCTCGGTCGCGCGCTCGACGAGGAGAGCCTCCTTCGCTCCGTGGCCGCCTGTCCCACGCCGGGGCGCTTCGACCTCGTCTCTTCCGAGCCGCCCGTGCTCATTGACGCCTGCCACAACCCGCAGAGCGTCCAGACGTTCCTCTCCGCCGTGCGTGGCGTCGACCCGGATGTCGCGAGCAGGCCGGCGCTTTTGTGCGCGGTCCTTGCCGATAAGGACGTCGAGGGTATCGTGGGCCTTCTCGCCCCGGAGTTCCCCGAGGTCTACGTCACGCGCACCCAGTCTGACCGCGCCCTCGGACCCGTCGAGCTCGCCGAGATGTTCGAGCGCGCTGGGAAGGCGCCCAAGGCCGTGTTCGCGAGCGTCGAGGAGGCGCTGGCCGCGCTCAAGGGCGTGCCACTCGTGGCTTGCGGCTCCATCACGACGGCGGGCGAGGTCGCGGGCGTCCTCAGGCCCGGAGTGCAAGGCGGGGAGGCCTAGTCGCGCTGGTGCCTCGCGCCTGAGCGCGGAGGCCTGACAGCGCCTGAGCGCGGAAGCCTAATCGTGCCTGAGCGCGGAGGCCTGGCAGCGCCTGAGCGCGGAGGCCTGGCAGCGCCGTCCCCTCGCGTCTGAATTTGTGCCTGACGCGGAGACGTCCCCGGCCGCCTTGCCCGTTGCCCGATGGCTGGTACAATCTCGTTCGTTGTGTCTTAAGTTGAGGATTGCCGTTGCTCGCGGTGAACGTCTCGTATGACAAAGGAGCTCGTCACATGTCCGACCTCATCGACCAGATTCTCACCCCCGAGGTGCGCATGGTGCTCTACCTCATGCTCGCCTGCGTCGTCATGCTCTACGTGCTCTCGATCGTCTACGTCATCCGCGACGCCCAGCGCCGCGGCGCCGAGCCCTGGTGGCTCTGGGCGATCATCTCCGTGATCCCCATCGTGGGCCTTCTTGCCTACGTCATCCTCCGTCCCAGCTCCTACCTGGTTGACCGCGAGGAGCAGGACCTCGACATTGCGCTTCGCGAGCACCAGCTCTCGCACTACGGCATCTGCCCCAAGTGCGGCACGCCCATCGACAAGGACTTCATCGTGTGCCCCAACTGCAACACGCAGGTCCGCAACGTCTGCCCGACGTGCCACCGCCCGCTCAACGCGGACTGGAAGGTCTGCCCCTACTGCCGCACGCGCATCCAGTAGCGCGCCTGCCCCATATGCAGCCTACGAGGCCCCGTCTTCGCGACGGGGCCTTTTTCGTGTCTCGTGGCGCTCGGTCGCGGGGTCAGCCGACGGCGACCGACCTGCGTGTCCGCGTTGTGATCAAGCAGATTGCTGCTGGGTTTTGCAACCGGCCACCGGCGACCGGCCTGCGCGTCCGCTGCCGGGATTTGCGCATCGTATGGGGGCCTTTTGCGAGGCCGCGTGCAACAAATTTGAGATTCTGCGGTTCGTTTATGGCCTTTTGGGTCCCAAAACACATATGCTAGGAAAGAGATAGCAAATAAAACCCCAGGTGGCCAAATCCTGCCTTGCGCTAGAAGTCGGATTTCAGCAGCAGAATCTCAAATTCGTTGCACACCTTGTCGCCAAAACGGCGGTATCGCCACAATGTAACGTTTCCAAAGTGCGACAATCCGCCACTTCAAGCTGCCACGGCTGCAGTGACGGGCACTTTGTGGTAAACCTAGAGAGCTGTAAATGCGCGGATTCGCCGCGCGTCGTTCGAAAGGCTCCAACTGATGCAGCTTTCGCTCGCACAGGGAACACGAACTCAGACTATCTAGGCGTCTGTCCCTTTCAGGGCCGCGAGGTCATGTGACAGGCGCCCCATAACCGCCCCCGCCGTCATGGCGCATGGGCGTTTTTCTTAACTGTTTGCACCCACTTGAGAGAGGTTTTCCATGAAGGTTCTGTACAACGACGGCCACGTCGACGAGTGCCCCGCGGAGGAAGAGCTCCACGTCATCCGCCACTCTGCCGCCCACATCATGGCTCAGGCCATCAAGCGTCTCTATCCCGAGGCTGACTTCGCCTACGGTCCCGCCACGGACAACGGCTTCTACTACGACGTTGACCTCGGCGACAAGAAGATCAGCGAGGAGGACTTCCCCGCGATCGAGGCCGAGATGAAGAAGATCTGCAAGGAGAACCTCAAGTTCACCGTCTTCGAGAAGTCCCGCGAGGAGGCCGTCGCCCTCATGGAGGAGCGCGGCGAGAAGTACAAGGTCGAGCACATCGGCGACCTCGCTGATGACGCCCGCATCACCTTCTACCAGCAGGGCGAGTACATCGATATGTGCGTCGGTCCGCACCTCTGCTACACGAAGGCCCTCAAGGCCTTCAAGCTCACCGGCACCTCCGGCGCCTACTGGAAGGGCGACAAGGACAACAAGATGCTCACGCGCATCAACGGCGTCGCCTTCGCCACCAAGGAGGAGCTCGAGGAGCACCTGCACATGATCGAGGAGGCCAAGAAGCGCGACCACCGCAAGATCGGCCGCGAGATGGATCTCTTCATGATGCGCGACGAGGCCCCCGGCTTCCCGTTCTTCCTGCCCAACGGCATGATCCTCAAGAACACGCTCCTCGACTACTGGCGCGAGATCCACCACAAGGCCGGCTATGTCGAGATCTCCACGCCACTCATCATGAACAAGCAGCTCTGGAAGACCTCTGGCCACTGGGACCACTACAAGGACAACATGTACTCCACCGTCATCGATGACGAGGAGTACTGCATCAAGCCGATGAACTGCCCGGGTGGCGTTCTCGTCTATGCCTCCAAGCCGCACTCTTACCGCGAGCTGCCCATCCGCGCCGGCGAGATTGGCCTCGTGCACCGTCACGAGCTGCGCGGCGCTCTCCACGGCCTGTTCCGCGTCCGTTGCTTCAACCAGGACGACGCCCACCTGTTCGTCCGTCCGGACCAGCTCACGGACGAGATCGTCGGCGTCGTGAACCTCATCGACTCCGTGTACCAGAAGTTCGGCTTCAAGTACCACGTCGAGCTCTCCACTCGTCCGGACGACTCCATGGGCTCTGACGAGGACTGGGAGCGCGCGGAGGAGGGCCTCAAGACCGCCCTCAACGAGCTTGGCATGGACTACGAGGTCAACGAGGGCGACGGCGCCTTCTATGGCCCGAAGATTGACTTCCACCTCGAGGACTCCCTCGGCCGCACCTGGCAGTGCGGCACCGTCCAGCTCGACTTCCAGATGCCGATTAACTTCAACCTCGAGTACACCGACGCCGACGGCACCAAGAAGCGCCCGATCATGCTTCACCGCGTCTGCTTCGGCTCCGTCGAGCGCTTCATCGGCATCCTGATCGAGCACTACGCCGGCAAGTTCCCGACGTGGCTCGCGCCCGTCCAGGTCGACGTCCTTCCCGTCTCCGAGAAGAGCCGCGACTATGCCCACCAGGTCGCCGACAAGCTCGACGCCGCCGGTATCCGCGTCAAGGTCGATGACCGCGATGAGAAGATCGGCTACAAGATCCGCGAGGCCCGCAGCATCGATCGCGTGCCCTACATGCTGATCCTGGGCGAGAAGGAGGTCGAGGCTGGCAACATCTCCGTCCGCGACCGCTCTGGCGAGACCGTCCAGCGCTCCGTCGACGAGTTCATCGCCGACATCACGGCCGAGATCTCCGAGCGTCGCAGCTAGTCTGGGCGTCCGGTGACTGTCTCGAACGACAACAACCTGGGACCTCTCCTGCCTGCCGGCGGGGGAGGTCCCTCGCTTAGCGCGCTCGCGGCCCTGCGGCGCGAGACGGACGCCGCCGCCTGGCGGCGCGTCTCCGACGTGGCCCAGACGTGCGCCAAGTACCTATCCTGCCATCCGGCTGTGCTCGCTGTGCGCTACCCGGGCCTTACGACCGACGCGAGCTACCGCGAGGCCTCCTGCACCCTGGAGGGTGGCTTTGGCCCCCTCGTCGACGTATGCCTGGTGCGCGACGGCGCCTGGCTGCGCTATGACGCGCGAACGGCCACGGGAGACGCGCGTGCCGAGGTCCTGCGCCTCGAGCACGTGCTCGGGTCGTTGTGGCAGTGGGGTGTTTGACCGCTCCCTATTTGCGGTATATCAAATCAAGCTAGTCAGACTCGTCTGTGTGTTCTGCCGTGGTGGGGAGGCCATCATGAACAGGGTAAGAGACGTAATTATTCCATTGACTCTCGCGACGCTTATGGCGGGTGTCTGGTTGAGGTTGCCGTCGTTGCCGGGACCAATCTGGGGCGCCGCGCTTGTGGAAGCGTATTCTCTTGTCAGCGGCATCCCCAACACCATCATGGGAGTCGATGGGGTGACCCTGGCTGCGGTTATCCTGTCTCGTCCGCTTATGTGGCTTTTCCTTGGCTATGCGGTGGCGGCGGCCGTCGGTTGCGGCCATCGCGCACTATTTGTCTCGTTTCTCATCCTGGTTGGCTTGGCTATCGTCTGCGCCGCCGCACGCCAAACTGTCGGCGTTGTTTTGTTGGGATTAACCGATATCTCCATGCTGGGAGGAATCGTCTTCGTCCTGCCCGGCGTTTTCTGTGCCGTTGAGCGACCCGTTGTCGCAAGAGCGTCTGCTGCAAGTTGATGCAGCAGGAAGATGATCCTGCATTTACCAGAAGGGGACTGGTTGCCAATCTCGGCGACCGGTCCCCTTGCCGTCCGGCAAGACGTTGCCGCTTGCGGAATCCGACAAGACTTCTCCACCGCAAGCGGCGGCTTATTTGCCGTGAACGGTCGATACTTGCGAGCGAGTGGCAGCTGCGGCTTTTCCCTCGGAAAACAATAGTTGGGCATAAGGCGTTTTTGCTCTATGCACGCCCGGCTGGGCATTCGCGCCCCATGCTGGGGAGTAGCTGCGGGTTTGCGTTAGCGTATGCAAAACAATATCGAGAATATGCGCAAAATTAGCATGTTGACCATATAAACGTATGCAACTGCGTTTGGGTAATCGTTGCGTAAATGACCAGTGAAGTCTGTGCAAGCGCAGGTAAACGCACTACCGCTCATCCCTTTGTGTAATTTGCGCCATTAAATTCCGGTATCATGTTCATGGTGTCTGAGGCTCAGGTTTTATGCATGGGGCTAGAAGCCATGCGAAGTCCGGGCGCGTAGGCACGGAGCCAGTTGGTCAAAGGGCAGTATTTGCCCACGAATTGATCTGGAGGTACCACATGGCAAAGGCGGAGAAGGTCATCGACAGCCTCGATGCCCTCAACTCGCGACTGGCCAGCATGCGCAAGGCGCAGGCCGAGTTCGCTACGTTCTCCCAGGAGCAGGTTGACAAGATTTTCCACGCAGCGGCCATCGCTGCCAATAAGGCCCGCATCCCGCTTGCCAAGATGGCGGTCGAGGAGACCGGCATGGGCATCGTGGAGGACAAGGTCATCAAGAACCACTACGCGGCCGAGTACATCTACAACAAGTACAAGAACATGAAGACCTGCGGCGTCATCGAGGAGGACGCGGCATTTGGCTATAAGCGCATCGCCGAGCCCATCGGCATCGTCGCCGCCGTCATCCCCACCACCAACCCGACGTCCACGGCCGTCTTCAAGACGCTCATCAGCCTGAAGACCCGCAACGCCATCCTCATCTCGCCGCACCCGCGCGCCAAGGCCTGCACCATCGAGGCCGCCCGCATCGTGCGTGACGCCGCCGTCGCCGCTGGCGCCCCCGAGGGCATCATCGACTGGATCGCCCAGCCGTCCCTCGAGCTCACCAACGAGCTCATGCGCTCCGCTGACATCATCCTGGCCACCGGTGGCCCGGGCATGGTCCAGGCCGCGTACTCCTCCGGCAAGCCCGCCCTTGGCGTCGGCCCCGGCAACACGCCCGTGATCATCGACTCCACGGCAGACGTCAAGCTCGCGGTGAACTCGATCATCCACTCCAAGACCTTCGACAACGGCATGATCTGCGCGTCCGAGCAGTCTGTGACCGTCCTCGCCGACATCTACGACGAGGTTAAGGCCGAGTTCAAGGCCCGCGGCTGCTACTTCCTCAAGGGCGCCGAGCTCGACAAGGTTCGCAAGACCGTCATCGTCAACGGCTCCGTCAACGCCAAGATCGTCGGCCAGAGCGCCCACACCATCGCCAAGCTCGCCGGCGTCGAGGTGCCCGAGAAGACCAAGATCCTCATCGGCGAGGTCACCAGCGTCGACCCGTCCGAGGAGATGGCCCACGAGAAGCTGTCCCCGGTCCTCGGCATGTACAAGGCCAAGACCTTCGACGAGGCCATTGCCAAGGCTGAGCGTCTCGTCGCCGACGGCGGTTACGGCCACACCTCCTCGCTCTACATCGCCGTGACCGAGAAGGAGAAGATGGCCAAGCACGCCGAGGCCATGAAGACCTGCCGCATCCTCGTCAACACCCCGTCCTCCCAGGGTGGCATCGGCGACCTCTACAACTTCAAGATGGCGCCGTCCCTCACGCTGGGCTGCGGCTCCTGGGGCGGCAACTCCGTCTCCGAGAACGTTGGTCCCAAGCACCTGCTCAATGTCAAGACGGTCGCTGAGAGGCGGGAGAACATGCTCTGGTTCCGCGCACCCGAGAAGGTCTACTTCAAGAGGGGCTGCATGCCGGTCGCCCTCGACGAGCTCGGCACGATCATGGGCAAGAAGCGCGCCTTCATCGTGACCGACCAGTTCCTCTACAAGAACGGCTACATCAAGCCGATCGAGCAGAAGCTCGACGAGCTCGGCATCGAGCACGCCTGCTTCTGGGATGTCGCCCCGGACCCGACGCTGCAGTGCGCTCGCGAGGGTGCCAAGATCCTCAACTCCTTCCAGCCTGACGTGATCATCGCCTTCGGCGGCGGCTCCGCGATGGACGCCGGCAAGATCATGTGGGTCCTCTACGAGCACCCCGAGGCCAACTTCGAGGACATGGCCATGGACTTCATGGACATCCGCAAGAGGGTCTACACCTTCCCGGAGATGGGTTCCAAGGCCTACTTCGTGGCCATCCCCACTTCCTCCGGTACCGGCTCCGAGTGCACGCCGTTCTCCGTCATCACCGACGCCGAGACCGGCATCAAGTGGCCGCTCGCTGACTACGCGCTGCTCCCGAACATGGCCATCGTCGACGCCAACAACATGGACTCCCAGCCCAAGGGCCTCACCTCGGCCTCTGGCGTGGACGTCCTCACGCACGCTCTCGAGGCCTATGTCTCCGTCATGGCGAGCGACTGGACCGACCCGTACGCCCTGCAGGCCATGAAGCTCGTCTTCGAGTACCTGCCGCGCGCCTACGACAAGGGTGCCGCCGACCCCGAGGCCCGCGAGCGCATGGCCAACGCCTCCTGCCTCGCCGGCATGGCCTTCGCCAACGCCTTCCTCGGCCTCAACCACTCCATGGCCCACAAGCTCGGTGCCTACCACCACATCCCGCACGGCCTGGCCAACGCCGTCATCCTCACGCGCGTCATGCGCTACAACGCGGCCGATGTCCCGACCAAGATGGGCACCTTCCCGCAGTACGCTTACCCGCACGCGAAGGCCCGCTATGCCGAGGCCGCCCGCTATTGCGGCGTGACCGGCAAGAACGATGACGAGGTCTTCGAGAACTTCATCGCCAAGATCGAGGAGCTCAAGGAGAGGGTCGGCGTCAAGCAGACCATCGCCGAGTACGGCGTGGACGAGAAGGACTTCCTTGCCACGCTCGATGAGATGACCGAGAACGCGTTCAACGACCAGTGCACGCCGGCCAACCCGCGTTACCCGCTCATGAGCGAGATCAAGGAGCTCTACCTCGACGCCTACTACGGCCGCGAGCCGAAGAGCTACGAGGAGTAAATCGTGAACTACGTGGCGGCTTCCTGCCAGGGACTGGCAGGAAGCCGCCACGAGTCCAAGGCTGCCGGACGTGCGGGGGCGCGTCCGGCACATCGGGAGGAACCCTAAGGAGGCTTCTCATGGAGCTACCGGAGAACAAGGTCGAGCTCGCTCGACGCGGCAACAAGGTCGTCTATGACACCGGCGATCGCATCGTCAAGGTGTTCAACAACTCCAAGCCCGAGAGCGACGTCTTCAACGAGGCGCTCAACCTCGCCCGCATCGAGGAGTCCGGCATTCGCGTTCCCGCGATTGTCGAGGTCTCTCGCTGCGAGGAGGGTTGGGCTCTCGCCACGGAGAAGATCGCTGGCACCACGCTCGCCGAGCGCATGAAGGCTGACAAGAAGAACGTCGAGGCCTACCTCGAGCAGTTCGTCCGCCTCCAGCTTGAGATCAACGGCCACACCGCGCCGCTGCTCAACCGTCAGCGCGACAAGTACGCCCGCATGATCAACGGTCTGACCGAGATCGACGCCACGACCCGCTACGAGCTGCTCATGCGTCTCGACGGCATGAAGGTCGAGAACAGGGTCTGCCACGGCGATTTCAACCCGTCGAACGTCATCGTCGGCGACGACGGCCTGCTCTACGTCTGCGACTGGGCTCACGCGACCCAGGGTTCGCCCGCGGCTGACGCTGCCATGACGTACCTGCTGTTCGCGCTCGAGGACCTTGACCTTGCGGACAAGTACCTCGTCCTGTTCTGCAAGATGGCTGACATGCCGATCCAGGTCGTCCGCCGCTGGACGAGCATCGTCGCCGCCAGCGAGCTCGCGCGTCACCGCGACGCCAAGGAGGAAGAGTTCCTCCGCAGCTGGATCGACGTGGCTGATTACCAGTAGGGTTGGTTGACTGAACGCTAGTCCGGGGCCTGGGGTTCCACGCAAACGTCCTCGCTCGCATGACTGTGCGGGCTTGTAGCCGGTAGCGGCTGCGGAATGTTTGCTTAGGAACCCCGGGCCCCTTTCGTGTTTTGGAAACCATTCTGGTGGCAAGTGCCACGGCGCCAGGGGCTACGGGCTGCTGTGGTGGGTTGAGGCGGCTGCGGGATGTTTGCTTAGGAACCCCAGGCCCCTTTCGTGTTTTGGAACCTTGCCGGGGGTAATCGCCATGGCGCTAGGGGACTACGGGCTGCTGTGGTGGGGACTGGTGGGGTGGTACACTTGTTCTATCTGACGGCTTTGAGGGGAGTGGCGTGTGAAGGTCCTTCTCGTTCCCAATTACTCGCGGGCGGATGCCATCCAGGCGGCGGCTACGCTCGAAGTTTGGCTTTCCCACGAGGGTGTCGAGGTGGTCTGGGCGCACGACAAGAAACGCGAGCCTAACCGCACCTGTGACCCTTCTGGTGCCGTGCTCGTGGTTTCCCTCGGCGGTGACGGCACGCTCCTGCGCGCCGCGAGCATCGTGGGGTATCGCGAGATCCCCATCCTCGGCCTCTCCTTTGGTCACCTCGGCTTTCTTACCGGTGCTGGCTCGGAGAACATCGTTGAGTCCGTCTCGCGCGCGCTCGCGGGCGAGATGCACCAGAGCAGGCGCGCCACGCTTGACGTGGACGTCACGTTCGACTGCGGTGGCGGCCTTCTTCGCGACACGCATCATTTCGCCTTGAACGAGCTCGCCCTCACGCGCGGCGCGCTGGGTGACATGATCGAGTTCGACGTCGACGTCTCTGGCAACCACATCGACCGCCTTCGCGGCGACGGCTTCGTGGTCTCCACGGCGACGGGTTCCACCGGCTATGCCCTCTCCAGCGGGGGTCCCATCGTGACGCCCGAGTTCAACGGCATGGTCTGCGTGCCCATCGCGCCGCACACCATCCTCGCGCGCGCGTTCCTCACCTCTTCCTCGGACGTGGTCGAGGTCTCCCTCTCGGACGATCGCCCGGCGGAGAGCAGCGTGTTTGTCGATGGTCAGCTCGTGACCTGCCCGGAGGGTGGCTCGGCCGCGAAGTGCACGGTCAGGCGCGGCCCGGGCGACGTCATCCTGCTCGACTCCGACGCGGGCGGGTTCTATGACTCGGTGTCGCGCGTGTTCTATGGCCAGATGAGGAAGAAGCAGTAACGACGGCGCAGGCGCCAGGGGAGGTCCCATTCGATGATTGACGAGCTCCACGTCGAGAGCGTGGCACTCATCCGCGACGCGACGCTCGTGCCCGCCGCGGGCCTCACCGTGCTCACGGGCGAGACGGGTGCGGGCAAGACCGCGCTGCTCAGCGCCTGCAAGCTGCTTGTGGGCGAGCGCGCGGATGCCGGCGCCGTTCGCGAGGGTGATGACCACCTGCTCGTCGAGGGGCGCGTCTACCTCGGTCCCGATGACATCGACGGTCACATCGTGAGGCGTCGCGTTGAGTCCGCGGGCCGCGGGCGCGTCGAGATCGACGGGCGCATGGCCAGCGTGTCTGAGCTCGCGGAGAAGGTGGGCTCCACGGTTGACCTCTGCGGCCAGCACGAGCACCAGCGCCTGCTTTCCACCTCCACGCACGCCCAGATGCTCGACGCGTGGGCGGGGGAGGGCGTCACCGCGGCGCTCGCCGCCTACCGCGAGGCCTTCGCTTCCGCACGAGACGCTCGCGCGGAGTACGAGCGCGTCGACGAGCTCTCTCGCTCCGGCGCGGAGAGGCTCGAGCAGGCCGCCTTCGAGCTCAGGCGCATTGACGAAGTTGACCCGCAGGAGGGTGAGCTCGAGGAGCTCGAGGAGGCGCTGCCTCGAGCGGAGCACGCCGAGGCCCTTCTCCGCGCAAGCGAGGGGGCGCGCGAGGCGATCGCGGGCGACGCGGGAGCCATGGACGCGCTCTCCTCCGCGGTCTCGACCCTGCGGGACGCCGCTCGCTTTGACAACGCGCTTTCCGCGCTCGCGGACTCCCTCGAGAGCTCGCTCATTGACATCGATGACCTCGCTTCAAGGCTTCGTGACTACCGCGACTCCGTCGACCTTGACCCGGAGGAGCTCGTTCGCATGCAGGAGCGCATGGGCGCGCTCCAGGGCCTCATGCGCTCGTACGGACCCAGCATGGCGGATGTGCTCGCCAGGCGTGAGGCGGCGCGCGAGGTCGTCGAGGCCGCCGGCGATTCCGGCGAGCGCGTGCGTCTGGCGCGCCGTGCGATGGAGGAGGCGGAGGCCGCGCTTGCCAAGGCGGCAGACGCCCTCGACGCCGCTCGCTCCGATGCGGCGCCGCGCTTTGCCGCAGCCGTGACGGGACAGATGGGGCGTCTCGAGATGGGCGGCGCGGAGCTCGAGGTCGGGTGCGAGCGCATGCCGCGCGTGCAGTGGACGCCGGCGGGCCCCAGCAAGATCGAGCTCATGTATCGTCCCGGCGCGGGGCTCACGCCACGGCCGCTCAGGAAGATCGCGAGCGGCGGCGAGGTGAGCCGCGTGATGCTCGCCTGCAAGGTCGTCCTTGGCCAGGTGGATGGTGTCGACACCCTCGTCTTCGACGAGGTCGACGCCGGCGTGGGTGGTTCGACCGCCCGTTCGCTCGCCGCCGTGCTCGCGGACCTCGCGAAGACGCATCAGGTCATCGTCGTGACGCACCTGCCACAGGTCGCCGTGATGGGCGAGTGCCACTACCTCGTCTCCAAGGGCACCGGCGTCGACGGCAAGCCCGAGACGAGCCTTCGCCAGATTGACAGTGACGAGCGCGTGGCCGAGATCGCCCGCATGCTCTCCGGCGACGCGAGCGAGATCTCGCTCGAGCACGCCCGCGAGCTGCTTGGGGAGGCGCGCGACTAGGCGCGCCCTCGTGCTGGCGGAGGCGCGCGACTAGGCACGCCCTTGTGCTGGTGGATACCGGTCGGGGCGCCCCGGCGTTCGGCGGGCCTGCGAGCCCGCGTGCCGTCGGTTGGGCGCGAGAGCGTTTGCCTCGCGAGATACCAGTGCTTTTATCCGATTTATAAATGTCCGCTTTACGCGGTAGGATTGTCGGGAAAGACCTCGACAAGCGGAGGAACATGGCTCTTCGACTTATCACAACGTCAGATGAGAGGCTCGTCGGTGCCTCGGCCGTTAGTGTGCTCGATGCGGGGCGTGCGGCGTCGGGAAGGGCGCTCGTGCTCGTGCCGAGCCTCACGTGTGGGCTTGAGGTCCAGCGTGAGCTTGCCGCCGCCGGTCTCACGGCCGGTGTCGACTGCGAGACGCCCTCCACGTGGACGGATCTCCGCTGGGCACTCTACGGAGACGGGCGCTCGCTTGTGACGCGCGGGCTTCGTCCCGTTCTCATGAGCCTCGTCGCCGCGGGTCATGAGATGGCCCCGCTCGACGGGGGCGAGGGTACGGTCGCCTTGCTCTGTGATGTCGTCGCTCGTGCCCTTCCCTGGCTTCCCGCCGCGGAGAAGCGAGCTTCGCTCACCGCGGGCGAGGCACGCGCCCTCGAGCTCACGGATGCCTATGCGCAGACCCTCGCCGAGAAGGGCTTCGTGGAGCCCTGCGAGGCGACCTCGCTCCTGCCCGCCATGATGGGGGAGCAGGGCGCGCCCATGCCTCCCTGCGTATTCCTGGGCTTTGACGAGTTCAACCGGGTGGCGAGGGAGCTCGTCTGCGCGCTCGCCCGCCTGGGCGAGGTCACCGTCTTTGTGCGCGTCCTCGAGGGCGAGGCATCTGGCAGGGCCCTCGCCTCCGCAGGTGAGCTTCGCGAGGCCGCTGTCGCCGCTGGGAGCGAGGTCATCGACGAGGAGGTGACGGCCGCTGAGCCCATCTCTCGTGAGCCCGAGCTCAACTCGCTTCTCGGCACGTTGTTCCGTCCTGCCTCCGAGGCGCTTAGGCCCACGGGCGCGGTCAGGCTGCTCGAGCCCGCGGGTCCGCTCGCTCAGGACGAGGCGGCATGCCAGCACATCCAGGGGCTTGTCTCCGGGGGTGCCACGCGCGTGGTCGTCGTCTCTCCGGACGTTCGCGCCACCTGGCGCTCGCTTGCGCCAAAGCTTCACGCCCGCGGCGTTTCCGTCCGCGGCAGCCTGCGTTTTTCCGTCGAGGAGACGGGTGCCGGCGCGGGTCTCCTCCGCCTTGCGGATTCGGTGGCGCGTCTGGTCGAGCTTGATGCCTCGTGGCCTTCGAAGGGTGAGCTCGCGAAGCCGGAGTGCCTGCCGGATATGAGCTGGTGGCCGCCGCGTGGCCTCACGGACTTCCTAATGGGAACCTCGTCCCGTGCTGGTGCGGAAGTTGCCTGGCGCCGTGACGTCTCCTGGCGCGGCAATCGCATCCTGTCACCCTCCGCTGTCCTCTGGACGCTCCAGAACCAGTCCCTTACCTCGCCTGCGGTCGCCGCCGCCACGCGTGACCTCATACAAGGTCACGTTGGCGCCGCCGCGACGAGGCTGCTTCTCGCCGCGGACCAACCCGCCCAGGGCGAGGACGGCGTCCCGCTGGAGCAGCCGGCAGAGCCTTCTGCGGAGGAGTCCCTTGCCCGCGCGGCGGATGCCGCGGCCCTGGCGGCGCTGGCGGAGGCCGGCCGCACGCTCAAGGCAGCGGGCGTCTCGCTTGACGCGGGCTACAGCCTGGCTGAGCTCATTCGTCTCGTCCACGCAGCGCTGATGAGCTCCTCGGTTCAGGTCAGGCCCGAGCTCGCGTGCGATGACGCAACGTGCGTGGTAGACGTCCTGTCTCCCGCGGATGCCGCGGCGCTTGCCCCTGCGTCTGCGGACGCGTTGGTCTACCTCGGCCTCGATGCGGGAACGACTCCCGTTCCCGCTCCGGGCGGCGCCTTCGAGTGCCTTCTCGACGCTGCCGGCGTCGAGGCGCCCCAAGATCCGCTCGATACCTCGCGCGCTCGTTTCGCGAGTGCCTTGCGCGTTCCCACGCGCTCGCTCGCGCTCGTGTGCCCCTCGCATGACGCGTCCGCGACGGAGACCTTCCCCTCGGTGATGCTGTCCGAGGTCTTGGCCTGTTACTCGGAGGCGAACGCCTCCGGCGAGATGCGCTGTGCGCTCGAGTCCGCGCCGTCGAGCCGTCTCGACGAGGGGTCCGTCGAGGAGAACATCGGCGCCGAGCCCGTTGCTCCGGCAGTCCACGAGGTGGCCCCTCGCGCCGAGGCGGGCCATCTCGACCCCGCACTGCGCCGCCTCGTCGTGGTGCCTCGCGATGGTCAGGCGGAGCTTCCGGGTGGCCGCCTGTCGCTTTCCGCCTCCCAGGTCGAGACCTACCTCGAGTGCCCGTTCAAGTGGTTCACGCTGCGCCGCCTCGGCCTCGATGACATGGATGCCACCTTCACCAACATGCAGATGGGCACCTTCGCGCACCGCGTGCTCGAGGTGACCCACAGGCGCCTTTTCCTGGAGGCTGCCCAGGCTGCGGGCCTTCTGGAGGGCGAGCTTGGCGAGGAGCCGGAGAACGGCGCCTCGTTCTGGTTTGATCCCCTCGTTCGCGTTCCTGGCTCGCGTGTGGACCGACAGACGCTCCCGCATGCCATCGAGCTCCTTCGTGCGGAGTTCGCGGAGCACTATGCCCACCAGCGTGCGGAGGGCAAGACGAGGGCGAAGCAGGCGCTCGTTCCCCACGCGCCGAGCGAGCTACGTCGCCTCGAGGAGCTCGAGCGCGACCTCATCTCTACGCTTGAGTACGAGGCGTCCCTCTTTGACGGCTTCGAGCCGCGACTCTTCGAGGGGGACTTCGGCGGCAAGAGCGGTCGTCCCGCGACGTATGCCGGCGCGGACTTCGTGGGCACCATCGATCGCCTCGACGTCGACGCCGAGGGTCGTGCCGTCGTCATCGACTACAAGCACAAGGGCGCGCTCTTTGACGAGTATGCCCTCCTGCCAAGGGGTGACCAGGACTGGGACGCCGGCTTCGTGCTTCCCAATCGCGTCCAGACCCTCATCTACGCGAGCATCGCGAGGGAGTTCTTCTCGAGCGAGGGCATACGGGTCGTGGGCTCTCTCTATCTCGGCACGAAGGGCGGCCACCAGGTGACCGGCGCCATCTCCGTCACCGATTCCGCTCGTTGCCTGGGCGGGGTCCTCACGGAGAAGCAACTCGAACGAATCAGCCTCCCCGTTCCGGGCGCTCGTAATTTCGACGAGCTTCTCGACCGCACGGAAGAGGCGCTCGCTGCTGTCATCGAGCGCATGAGCGCCGGCGAGATCGACGCTCGTCCCAGAAGTCCCAAGGCATGCGAGTGGTGCCCCGTCCTGTCCTGTGAGAGGAGGCAGTAATGAGCGACCAGAACTTTTCGACCCCCGCGGACGCTGACCGCGCCGCCGCACTGCTCGACGGCCTCATGCCGGGGCAGCGTGAGATCGTCGAGACGCTCGATCGCCCCGTGTTCGTCGCGGCGGGTGCCGGCTCCGGCAAGACCTTCACGCTGACGCGTCGCATCGTCTGGGCGCTCTGTCCCGGCTCCGGCGAGGGTGGCCGCCCCTACCTCGACAGCCTCGACCAAGCGCTCATCATCACCTTCACCGAGAAGGCCGCCGGCGAGATCAAGGACCGCATCCGCGGCGCCCTCCGCGCGGCGGGCCTTGCGGACGAGGCCCTTCGAGTCGACTCGGCGTGGGTGAGCACCATCCACCACATGTGCTCGCGCATCCTTCGCGACCACGCTCTTGATCTTGGCCTCGACCCGAGCTTCGCCATGGTGGGGGAGCAGGAGGCGCGTCTCATGCGCGAGGAGGCCAGCGAGCAGGCCCTTCGCGAACTTGAGGGAGACCCGGGCGTCGCCGCCCTCTTCGCCGAATACGGCAGCACGGAGCGAGACGGCGTCATGGCGCTCGTCCGCATGATTGAGAACGAGGCCTCGAGCGCGCTCGAGGGCCTTGACTCGCTTGGGTTCGCGCCCGCCCTCCCGGACGTCTCGGGAGTCATGCGCTCCCTAACGGATTGCTACGAGGCCATGTGCGCATGCGAGACGAAGCACACAGACGAGCTCTCCCGGCTGCGGGACGAGCTCTCCTCCCTCCAGGGGTTCTGGGAGCTTCCTCCCTCGAGGCGTGACGCCGCTGCCGCTCGAGACATCCTCGAAGGCATCAAAGGCCCTGATGGCAGGAAGTGGAGCGCCAAGGCCGTAAAACAGTTCTGGAGCGATACGAAGGCGGCTCTGGGCTGCGCCCGTGGCGAGGTCGCGCTCGCGAGCGTGCAGCACCTCTCAGAGCCCCTCATGCGCCTCGCCCGCCTTGCGACGAAGTACTACGCGGACGCAAAGCGCGCCTGCGGCGTGCTCGACAACGATGACCTCCTCCACCTGCTCACGCGCGCCTTCCGCGAGCATCCGGATATCGCCGCGGAGTACTCGGAGCGCTTCCGCCTCGTCATGGTCGATGAGTTCCAGGACACGAACGCCCAACAGGTCTCGATGGTCAAGCGCCTGTCGGGCGAGGGCGCCTGCCACCTCACGACGGTGGGAGACGCGCAGCAGTCGATCTATGGCTTCCGCGGCGCGGACGTGAGCGTCTTCGAGGACCGCTCCGCCGAGGTGGCGAAGACCGTGCGCCTCGACACGAACTTCAGGAGCGACGACGCGATCCTGCGCTTCGTCGCCCGCGCCTGCGGCGACACGGGCATCGTGCCGTCATTCATGGACCTGCATCCCAAGCCGGCGCGCAAGAGCGATTTTCCGGAGGACGCGTGCCCGCGCGTCGTGGTCGAGCTGACGCGCGCCCATCGCCTTGGTGCCGTGCCCGTGAAACGCGAGGAGAGGACGAGGATCGCCGCCGCCCAGCTGGCGGATCGTCTCGCCCGCATCCGCGAGCAGGGCGTGGCGCCGAGGCGCATGGCCGTGCTGATGCGCACCCTCACGGGCGCGGACGCCTACATCGACGCCCTGCGCGAGCGCGGCCTCGAGAGCGTCGTGACGGGCGGATCGACCTTCTCAAGCGCGCCTGAGGTCCGCGTCGTCGAGGCGTTCCTCCGCCTTCTCGCGAATCCCCAGGACACCAAGAGCGGCCTGTACCCGGTGCTTGACAGCGACATGTTCGAGCTCGACGCGAACGACATGCTGCGCCTGGCCACGAAGCCCCAGGAGGTGATCGACGCTCCCGCGAAGCGTCGCATCTACCCGGGGATTCGCGAGGACGCGGCTGATTTCGGCGACGAGCCCGTGAGCGCGCGCCTCGCACATGCCCGTCGCGTGATCGGCCGTGCCCTGTCACGGGTGGGCAAGATCCCCGTCGCGGACGTCTGTTTGATGGCCGTTCGAGAGTCCGGTTGGCTGGCGAGGCTCGAGGGCGAGGGCGTGACGGGACGCGCCGTCGCGGCAAACGTGCTCGCTGCGGTGCGCCATATCCGCGAGCTCTCAGAGCCGGCGGCCCTCGACGCCCCGCTCGCCGCAGACGAGTTCTCCCGTTGGCTCGAGGCCGCCAAGGAGGGCCCGGCGTCGCTTTCCGGCGAGGGCCTCGACGCGGTGAGCATCATGACGGCGCACGCCTCGAAGGGCCTCGAGTTCGACGTCGTCGCGGTGGTGGGTTGCTGTGGCTCCGACAGGCCGCACAAGACGCCGCGCCTGCTTTCGAAGCGCGACGGCGAGCGCATGGTCCTCTCCCTTGCGCCGGCTTCGCTCAAGCTTCCCGATCTGGGCGAGGACGCGCCCACCTGCGCGGAGGAGTGCGTGACGCCGCTTGAATGGCGCTATCTCATGGAGGAGGAGGGCAAGCTCGCGGACGAACGCGAGGCGGGCAGGCTCCTCTACGTCGCCCTCACGCGTGCCAAGGAGTGCGTCATCCTCTCGCTTGACGTGACCGAGGCCAAGGATGGCAGGTTGACGCCCGCGATGGCGGGGACGGTTGCGAACTCGCTCTTCGCGGAGCGTCCGGGCGCGGGGGAGGGCCGCTTCGAGTACGGCGGCGCCCGACTGGGCCTCGTTCGCTGCGTTGACGTGAGGCCCACGCCGGAAGGCTCGGTCGAGGTCGACTCTGCCGAGGCGCTCCCGCTCGAAGACGCCATGGCGGCGGGCGAAGCCACGAGTTCTGGCGAGCTCGCGCCCAGTGCTTCCGGCACTGGCAACCGTGCGCCCAGTGTCCCCGCCGCCGGCGACCGTGCGCCGTTCAAGATCTTCGATATCGACGCGGAGACCCGCGCGCGGCTCGGCTTCTGGCGCCCGCGCGAGGGCGTGTTCAGCTATTCGTCCGCTCACGCCGCCCTGGCGGCGGCCGCGGAGGAGGGCAGGCCGATCTCTCTTGATGAGGTGCTCGACCTTCCGGTCCCTGCCAAGCCCGATGCCTCGGAGCTCGCGCTCGCGAACCTCGTGCCTGGTAACTTGCCGGAGGTAGTTGACGGCCGAGCTGGCGCCCAGTGGCCCGTCGTCGTGGACGACGAACTACCCGAGGCTTCGGACGCTGACCGAGCGACGAACTTGGGCTCGGCCTTCCATGAGCTCGCACGCTACATGGTGGAGACCGGGCATGCCCCGGATGCCCGCCGCCTGCATATCGTCGCCGCAAATTACCAGGTGACCGCCCGTGACACTGCTCGCCTTGAGGAGGCGCTCGCGCGCTGGGAGGCGAGCGACATCCGTGCGGAGGCCCTTGGCCATTCGCTTGTTCGCGCGGAGGTGCCATTCTTCTGCGAGGTCGCTTCGCCGTTTGGCTCGAACCTCGAGGGCGCGATCGACCTGCTTGCGACCGACGCCGCCCTGCCTTCGCCCGGAGCGGACGAGGCCCTTCTCGTGGACTACAAGACGGGCGACGTCGGGGCAACCTTCGGTGAGATCCGCCGTCGTCACGAGATGCAGGCGCGTTTCTACGCCAGGGTTCTGCGTGACCAAGGCTACAGGCACATTACCTGCGCCTTCGTTTGCGTTGAGCTTGGCGTGGCGGATGGCCAGCCGGCTGTCGTCCGCTATCGATTCGACTTCTAGGGATGGGGATTGCCCGTGAGCACCATTGAGCTCGTCTGTGTCGTCATCGCTGCGGCCTCCGTGGCGGTCGCGCTCGCCGTTTCCGTGACGGCCCTGCGCGCGATGCGCTCCGTTCTTAGCGAGGGCCAGCTCGAGGATCAGCTCGACGCGCGCTTTGAAAAGGCGGAAGACCTTATGAGGGCGCTCGCTGATCGCCAGGCCCAGGGCGCTTCGGAGACGAAGGCCACGCTCGAGAGCGTGGCGCGCGGGATTGAAGGGGCTGGCATGCGCGTTGACGCGCTTCGCCGTGACGTCAACAACCAGCTGAGCGATACCGCTAACGCACTCACCCGTCAGCTCGCTGACAATGCTCGCGTTGCGAACGAGCAGCTAACTGGCGTCACCAATGCGGTGACCCAGCAGCTGGCAGCCAACACCAAGACGATGAATGACCAGCTCTCGAACAACACACACGTCATGAACGAGCAGCTGGCCCAGATTCGCGGCGATAACCAGCGCCAGCTCGACGAGATTCGCGCCACCGTCGACGAGCGCCTCACGCGCACGCTCAACGACCGCCTCTCCGTCTCCTTCAAGCAGATCAACGAGAACCTCGAGGCCGTCTATAAGGGTCTGGGGGATATGCAGGGCCTTGCCGCCGGCGTGGGCGACCTCAAGAAGACCCTCTCCAACGTGAAGACGCGAGGCATTCTGGGCGAGGTCCAGCTCGGTGCCATCCTCTCGGAGATCCTCGTTCCCTCGCAGTATGCGGAGAACGTCGCCACCAAGCCTGGCAGTGCCGATCGCGTCGAGTTTGCCGTGAAGCTGCCGGTGGAGGAGGGCGAGCCCGTGTGGCTTCCCATCGACGCGAAGTTCCCGGGAGACCTCTATGCCCAGCTCCGCGATGCGGTTGACGAAGGCTCGCGCGAAGAGGTTGCCACGGCGCGCAAGCGCCTTGAGGGGCGCATCTGCCAGGAGGCGTCGGACATCTCCCAGAAGTACATCTCCGTTCCCGAGACCACGAACTTCGCCGTGATGTTCCTGCCCTTCGAGGGCCTCTATGCCGAGGTCGTCAACATGCCGGGTCTCATCGAGCGACTCACTCGCGACTATCACGTGAACGTCGCTGGACCCTCGACGATGGCGGCGATTCTCTCGAGCCTTCAGATGACCTATCAGACCTTCAACCTGCAGCGTCGCACCAACGAGGTCATGCATGTGCTCCAAGCCGTCAAGGCGGAGCTTCCCCGCTACCAGGCGGAGCTCCGCAAGGCCAAGGAGCAGATCGACCGCGCCGGCAGGACGGTCGATGGCATCATCACCACGCGCACGAACGTCATGGAACGCAAACTCAAGACCGTCTCGGACAGCCTTGACGAAGAGCTTCCCGAGCTCGAGGGCGAGCATCCGGAAGAGAGTTGACAAAGGGACAGTCCCTTTGTCAACTCCCACCAACCTGCAAAAGGGACTGTCCCTTTTGCAGGTTGCCTTTTGCAGGTTGCCTTTTGCGGGCTGTGCAGGTCCGTGTTACAAGATTGCTTCGCTCGTGTTGCGCACATGTTGGCGTAACGGAGGTGACATATCCGGCTCCTAGAGTAGCGAGAGCTTGCTTGCGCCCCGTTCGCCAGCGGGGTCGCGACGGCGCGAAATGACCTACGGAGAAGGACGTCACTATGGAGTCTCATCAGTACAACGCCAGTCAGACCGGTCTGTATCGTCCCAGCTACGAGCACGATGCGTGCGGAATCGGCGCCATTGCCAGCCTGAAGGGCGTCAAGAGCCACCAAACTCTCGACGATGCCCTCTCGGTCCTCGTCAACCTCGAGCACCGCGGTGGCAAGGGCCTTGAGCGCAACACCGGAGACGGCGCGGGCGTGCTGTTCCAGATTCCGCACCGCTTCTTCCGTAAGGAGGCGCAGAAGGAGGGTCAGCTGCTTCCCGACGAGGGCGACTACGGCGTGGCGATGCTCTTCTTCCCACACAGCGACGAGACCGGCGAGGCCGATGGCGTCGCCGACCCGACCGCCGTCCAGGCAGCGATCCGCGTCTTCGAGGAGGGCTGTGCCGAGCGCGGCGTGCCGCTCATGTTCTGGCGCCGCGTGCCGGTCGACCCGCATGACCTCGGCGACACGGCGAAGGCGTGCATGCCCACTATCCTCCAGGCGTTTCTCCGCCGCCCCGAGGGCGTCGCCGCCGGCCAGGACTTCGAGCGCAAGCTCTACGTATGCCGCCGCACCATCGAGCGCGCCGCCGACACGAACCCGGCGCTCGCGGACAAGATCTTCTACGTGTGCTCGATGAGCTCGCGCACCATCGTCTACAAGGGCATGCTCGTCGCCACGCAGATGCGTCGCTTCTACACGGACCTCTCCGACGCCGCCGTCGAGACGGCGCTCGCCCTCGTTCACTCCCGCTACTCGACCAATACCACGCCGAGCTGGGAGCGCGCGCACCCCAACCGCTACATCATCCACAACGGCGAGATCAACACGCTGCGCGGCAACGTCTCCTGGATCCGCGCCCGCGAGCCAAACCTCTACAGCCCGGTGCTGCAGCATGACCTCGAGAAGGTCCTGCCCATCATCAACCGCGAGGGCTCCGACTCCGCCATCCTCGACAACGTGCTCGAGTTCCTCACGATGAACGGTCGCCCGCTCGACCGCGCCGTGACGCTCATGATCCCGGAGCCGTGGGACCACAACCCCAACCTCTCCGAGAAGCGTCGCGCCTACGACTCCTACCAGTCGATGCTCATGGAGCCCTGGGACGGCCCCGCTGCCATCGCCTTCACGGACGGCTGCATCCTCGGCGCCGCGCTCGACCGCAACGGCCTGCGCCCGGCGCGCTACTACGTCACGCGCGACGACCGCATCATCCTCTCATCCGAGGTGGGCACCATCGACGTGGAGCCGGAGAACATCCTGCGCACGGGCTGCCTCGGCCCGGGCGAGATGCTCGAGGTCGATCCCGCGCAGGGCCGCGTGATCTGGAACGACGAGATCCGCGACAAGTATGCCAACGAGAAGCCCTATCGTGACTGGCTGGGCGACGAGACGCTCGACATCCACGACCTGCGCGAGCCTGCCGCGGACGAGCTGCCTGCGGAGCCCGACGAGGGCCTTGGCCTCACCGAGCGCATGGCGAAGCTCGGCTACCACTACGATGACGTCGACGAGCTCATCCGCCCGATGGCGACGGCGGCCAAGGTCCCCCTGGCCTCGATGGGCGTCGACGCGCCCCTCGCCGTGCTCTCGAAGCGCACGCGCTCCTTCTTCGACTACTTCCACCAGCTCTTCGCCCAGGTCACCAACCCGCCTATCGACGCGCTGCGCGAGAGCCTCGTCACGAGCTCGGTGCTCTACCTCGGCAACCACGGCAACCTGCTCGAGGACTGTCGTGACACCTGTCGCCTCGTGCGCCTGCAGGGGCCGCTGCTCACCCATGACGCGTTCAGGCGCATCTGCGCCATCGACCGCGTGGGCTTCAAGACGCAGGTCTTCCACGCCACGTATCCTGCCGACGCCGGAGAGGGAGCCCTCGAGGCCGCCCTCGAGAAGCTCGATGCCGACATCGAGGCCGCGGTGCGCGGAGGCGTGAACATCGTCGTCATCTCCGACCGCGCCGCCGCGGGCGAGGTGCCCATCCCCAGCCTGCTCTCGCTCGGCAGCGTCCACAACCACCTCATCCGCACGGGCGTGCGCATGCTTGCGGACATCGTGGTGGAGACCGGTGACGCCATCTGCGCGCACGACTTCGCCTGCCTCGTGGGCTACTCCGCGAGCGGCATCTACCCCTACATGGCGCACGAGTGCATCCGTGACCTCGTGGACAAGGGCGCGATCGACCTTCCTGGCGACGAGGCCGTGGCCAACTATGACCGTGCTGTGACCGCGGGCATCACCTCGATCATGTCCAAGATGGGCATCTCGACGATGCAGGGCTACCACTCCGCGCAGATCTTCGAGATCATCGGCCTCGCCGAAGAGCTCGTCGACCGGTACTTCACGAGCACCACGACGAGCGTGGGCGGCCTCGACATCGAGGGCGTCCAGCGCGAGCAGAACGAGCGCTACGCCGCGGCGATGGCCCTTGCGAAGAGCCCGTCGCCGAACCAACTCCCGAGCCTGGGCCTCACGAAGTGGCGCCCGATCGACGGCGAGGAGCACCTCATCGAGCCGCGCGCGATCTATCTCCTGCAGCGTGCCTGCACCGAGGGCGACATGGACCTCTTCCGTGAGTATGGCGAGGTCATCCACCGCGCCGGCCGTGCCGTCACCCTGCGCGACCTGCTCGACTTCGACGCCGCCGGCCGCACGCCGGTGCCAATCGAGGAGGTCGAGCCCGTCTCGGAGATCGTGAAGCGCTTCAACACGGGCGCCATGAGCTATGGCTCCATCTCCAAGGAGGCTCACGAGACCCTCGCCATCGCCATGAATCGCCTGCACGGCCGCTCCAACACCGGCGAGGGCGGCGAGGACCCGGCGCGCGAGGTGCCGCTGCCCAACGGCGACTCCAAGAAGAGCGCCATCAAGCAGGTCGCCTCTGGCCGCTTTGGCGTGACGAGCCGCTACCTCTCGAGCGCCATCGAGATCCAGATCAAGATGGCCCAGGGCGCCAAGCCCGGCGAGGGTGGACATCTGCCCGGTAAGAAGGTCTATCCCTGGATCGCCGAGGTTCGTCAGTCCACGCCCGGCGTCGGCCTCATCTCGCCGCCGCCGCACCACGACATCTACTCCATCGAGGACCTCGCCGAGCTCATCTTCGACCTCAAGAACGCCAATCCCGGCGCTCGCATCAGCGTGAAGCTCTGCGCCCTCGCAGGCGTGGGCACCATCGCGACGGGCGTTGCCAAGGGCGGTGCCGACAAGATCACGATCAGCGGCCACAACGGCGGCACCGGTGCCGCTCCGCGCGACTCGATTTGGCACGCCGGCATCCCGTTCGAGATCGGCCTTGCCGAGACGCAGCAGACGCTCCTCATGAACGGCCTGCGCAGCCGCGTCGTCGTCGAGACGGACGGCAAGCTCATGGACGGCCGAGACGTCGCTATCGCGGCGCTCCTCGGCGCGGAGGAGTTTGGCTTCGCGACGATGCCGCTCGTTGCCATGGGCTGCCTCATGCAGCGCGACTGCCAGCAGGACACCTGCCCGGCCGGCATTGCCACGCAGAACTGCAAGCTCCGCGGCCGCTTCACGGGCACGCCCGAGCAGGTCGTCAACTTCATGGAGTTCACGGCCGCCGAGCTGCGCGAGATCATGGCTCGCCTGGGCTTCCGTACCGTGGACGAGATGGTGGGTCACCCCGAGTGCCTGCGTCAGGTCGAGGTCGAGGGCAACTGGAAGGCCAACGAGGTCGACCTCTCTCGCGTGCTCGCGAACGGGACGAACGAGTACGGCCGTAACATCCCGGGCGCCGAGGGCCGTCACTTCCTGCCGAGCATGGCTCCCGACCTCGAGCTCGAGCGCACGCTCGACGCGACGCTGCTCGTGCCCTACACCGCGAGCGCCCGCAAGCACCTCGAGCCCATCCGCTTCCATGCCGACATCGACAACGTGAACCGCTGCGTGGGCACGATGCTCGGCCATGAGGTCACCGCGGCCCACCCCGAGGGGCTTCCCGAGGGCTCCGTCACCGTCGACTGCACGGGCTCGGGCGGCCAGAGCTTTGGCGCGTTCCTGCCGAAGGGCGTCACGCTCAACATCGAGGGCGACGCGAACGACTACTTCGGCAAGGGCCTCTCCGGCGGCATCCTCTCCGTGCGCCCGCCCAAGCGTTCAAACTACAAGTTCGACGAGAACATCATCGTGGGCAACGTCGCGTTCTATGGTGCCACGAGCGGCAAGGGCTTCGTGAACGGTCTTGCCGGCCAGCGCTTCGCCGTGCGAAACTCCGGCGCCACGGTCGTCGTCGAGGGCGTGGGTAACCACGGGTGCGAGTACATGACGGGCGGCGTCGCCGTCGTGCTCGGCGAGGTGGGCCTCAACTTCGCTGCCGGCATGAGCGGCGGCGTGGCCTACGTGTTCGACGAGTTCGGCACGCTCGCGGGACGCTGCAACACCGACATGGTGGAGCTCAAGGAGCCCACGGCCGACGAGCTCGAGTTCGTTCGCGGCCTGGTCGAGGAGCACGTCGCTCGCACCTCGAGCCCGCGCGGCATCAAGATGCTCTATCGCTTCGAGACGTACGGGAAGAAGTTCGTGAAAGTGATTCCGCGCGATTACGAGCGCGTTCTCGAGGCCGTCGCTGCCGCCGAGGCGGCGGGTGAGTCTCACGAGGAGGCCCTGCAGGTGGCCTTCGACCAGATCACGGGGAGGAATTAGCATGGGCAAGCCAGGAGCGTTTCTCGAGCACGGCAGGCAGACCCATGGGCTTCGTGACGTGGCCGAGCGCACGGGTGACTACAACGAGCTCTACGAGCTCCTCACGCCCGAGCAGCAGCAGGTGCAGGCGAGCCGTTGCATGATGTGCGGCGTGGCTTTCTGCCAGACGGGCATCTCGTTTGGCAAGGCGCGCCCGAGTGGTTGCCCCTTGCACAACCTCATTCCCGAGTGGAATGACCTCGTCTATCGCGGTCAGTGGGAGGAGGCGGCCGAGCGTCTGGCGCTGACCTCTCCCATGCCCGAGTTCACGAGCCGCGTGTGTCCGGCGCTGTGCGAGGCGGCCTGCAACCTGGGCCGCGCGGACGAGCCCGAGACGATTCACGACAACGAGCGCGCCATCAGCGATTGGCAGTGGGCACACGGTGGCCCGGCTCGCTTCGCTCCCGCGGGAGCGGACGCGCCGAGCGTGGCCGTGGTCGGCTCCGGTCCCGCCGGCCTCGTCAGCGCCTGGGAGCTTGCGCGCCGAGGTGCTCGCGTGACCGTGGTCGAGCGCCACGACCGCGCGGGTGGCCTGCTCATGTACGGCATCCCCAACATGAAGCTCGAGAAGGACGCCGTGACGCGCCGCGTCGAGCTCATGCGCGAGCTGGGTATCGAGTTCCGCCTGGGTGTCGACGCGAGCGACGCTGCGGTCGCCGCCGCGCTCAAGGACGAGTTCGACGCCGTCGTGGTCGCCGTGGGCGCGTGCAAGCCGCGTGGCCTTGCCGCCGCGGGCTATGACGAGGGGCTTGCTGCCGGTGGCGTGGTCTACGCGGTCGACTACCTCACGAGCGCTACGCGCTCGGTGCTTGACGGCGGCGCGCCGGCGATCGACGCGGCGGGCAAGGACGTCGTGGTCATCGGTGGCGGCGACACGGGTAACGACTGCCTGGGCACGGCCGTCCGCCAGGGTGCGCGTTCCGTGCGCCAGTTCGAGTTTCTGAGCTGCCCTCCGGAGGAGCGCGCGGCCGGAGACGCCTGGCCGCAGTGGCCCTACGTCAAGAAGACCGATTACGGCCAGGTCGAGGCCATCGACCTCATGGGTGGCGAGATGCGCGAGTGGGGCGTCGACACGCTCGAGGTGCTGTTCAACGAGGACGGCGGCGTCCGTGGCCTGCGCGTGGTCGATCTTGACTGGAGCCATGGGAAGCCCGAGCGCGTCGAGGGCTCCGAGCGCGAGGTACCGGCGCAGCTCGTGCTCATCGCCTGCGGCTTCACCGGTCCCGAGGCCAGCGTGGTCGAGGCGTTTGGCGCGAAGATCGCCGAGAAGGGTCGCCCGCTACCCGTCATGACGACGGCGGGCTCGCACCGCACCGCCGCGAGCGTTGCCGGTAAGCCCGTCTTCGCCGCGGGTGACGCTCGCAACGGCTCCACCCTCGTCGTGACCGCCATGGCCGACGCCCTCGCCTGTGCCGCCGAAGTCGCCGCGACCCTAGGCCTGTAAAGTTGACAAAGGGACAGTCCCTTTGTCAACAATTTAATCTGCAAAAGGGACAGTCCCTTTTTCAGGTTTTTCGAGACCCGCTGGGGGAGAGTCCCTCGGCGGGTCTTTTCGTTTGCTACTATCACGGGGATGGAAACGACGATGGGAGCGAGACATGCCTCTTCATGAGAATCCCGAGCTCAAGAGGGAGAGCTTCGAGTCCCTGCTCATGGCCGAGCTCGTGGGCCTTGGCACCACGATGTGCGCTGCGATGGACGCAAACCCAGGATTTGTGCCCTGTAGCCATGCGTTTGACGTGCTCCTCGAGGGCCTCGAGGCGGCAGCCGTCCCTGCTCCCTTAGAGATCCTCCGCGAACAGGCGGGTAAGGTCCACGCACGCAGCGAGCACATCGCAGGGCATCGCGGCGTGCCCCGTGGAGTCGTGACCTGCCCGTATGCCGGCCCTGGCAGGGAGCCGATCGCGGATGCCGTCTCAAGCGTCAAGATGGCCGCGTGCGCCATCGAGGACTCCGGCTGCGAGAACGAGGAAGCCTGCGTGGCCATCGCTCGCGCGCTTGCTGGCATTGGCGACCCGCACTCAGATGCCGCCGCGGTTGCGGAGCAAGCCGCCGAGGCTCTCCGTCTGGCCCATCAGTTCGACTAGGCTCGCCGCGATCATTGGGCACGCCTCGCAGTAAGGATAGACTCCCCGCGTCCATTGGGCGTGCCTCGTAGTAAAGACCTGGCTCGCCGCTGCCAGTGGCCACTCCTCTCGCTAAAGACGAATCCCCCGATCCTGGTGCCTCTTCTCGCGTAGCTGCGTGCGAGAACGGCGCTAGGACCGGGGGATTTCATTTGGGCGTGCTAACGGGGACGCTTGCCTGGGCGTGCTAACGGGGATGCGCTTGTATGGGCGTGCTTGCCGACCGTGCTTGCCCGGACGTGCCCGTTGGCCGTGCCTGTGGCGGCTGCCTTACGCCTCGCCCCAGACCTTCTCGGCAACGCGCTTGACGAGCGCGACCTTGGCCCACTGCTCGTCCTCGGTGAGCTTGTTGCCGCACTCGCAGGAGGCGAAGCCGCACTGCGGGGAGAGGTAGAGGTTCTCGAGCGGCACGTACTTGGCCGCCTCGTTGATGCGGCTGATGAGCAGCTCCTCGTCCTCGAGGCCCGGCTGCTTGGAGGTCACGAGGCCGAGCACGACCTTCTTGCCCTCGGCAACGTACTTGAGCGGCTCGAAGGTGCCGGCACGAGGCGTGTCGAACTCGAGGTAGAAGGCATCGACGTCCTCGTCGGCGAAGAGGTAGGGCGCGACGGGGTCATAGCCGCCCTCGAAGGCGTAGGTGGAGTGGTAGTTGCCGCGGCAGACGTGCGTGGTGATCGCGAGGTCCTCGGGCTTGCCCTCAATCGCGAGGTTGTTGAGGCGGACGCCGAGCTCGGAGACCTTCTGGATGTCGACCGGGCTCATGCCGGTCTTGGCGACGAAGTCCGTGTCGCAGTAGATGCCCCAGGTGCAGTCGTCGAACTGGATGGAGCGGCAGCCGGCGGCGTAGAGATCCGCAATCACGGTGCGGTAGGCGGCGGCGATGTCCTCGATGAGGGCCTCGTCATTGGGGTATACGGAGCGCAGGCTCTCGACCTGGCCGTCGCAGCGGTCGAGGACGACCTCGGAGTAGGTCTGGATGGGGGCGGGCATGGTCTGGCGCGCGACCTGGCCGTCCTCCTCGAGGGCCTTCACGAACTTGAAGTGCTCGACGAACGGGTGGTTCTCGCCGGAGATCTTGCCCGTGACGACGGCGGTGTCAGCGGTGGTCTCCTCGTCGTGGAACATATAGCCGGTGCGGCTCGTGCGGCGCTCGATGCCGTTCAGACCCCACATGAAGTCGAGGTGCCAGTAGCTGCGGCGGAATTCGCCGTCGGTGATGACGTGGAGGCCGGCGGCCTTCTGCTTGGCTACGAGGTCGCGGATGGCCTCGTTTTCGACGACCGTGAGGGCGGCGTCGTCGATGACGCCGGCGGCGTGGTCCGCGCGGGCCTGCTTGAGGACGTCCGGGCGCAGGAAGCTGCCGACGACGTCATAGCGGAACGGGGCGTTGTGCTTGTAGGACATGGGTTTCTCCTTGGGTATGAGATGGCTCGTGGTTGTCGCGAGAGCTTGGGAGACGTGCGCAATCTTCATCTCTACCAGGCTCTTTGCTAGTCGTTTAACTAACCGACCAATTGGCTGGAAATAGTATTCCACGTTTGTGGGCTATCCGGTACTACGCATCATGTATGCGAGTGCATAGGTTAAAGCTATGGCACGCGCGGGATGCCGAGAAAGGCGCGACGCTTGCCGGGGAGGCGGGCGACGGCAAAGAGAAGGGGCCCGGAACGACTGGCGTCCCGGGCCCCACGGGTTTTAATGTCACGGTAGCTGGCACGCCAGCCCGCGACTTCGCCGGCTATGCCTCGTCCGCGCCACACAATCGGCCGGCCAGCGCACAAAAAGGGGCGGACCACCTGGGCCCGCCCCTTCCGAGTCGATGCGATTGTCTGCGGCCTGCGAACTAGTCGAGGGCGGCGAAGCCACGCTCGAGGTCGGCGATGATGTCGTCGATGTGCTCCGTGCCGATGGAGAGGCGAATCGTGGACTGCGAGATGCCCACGTTGGCGAGCTCCTCGTCCGAGAGCTGGGAGTGCGTCGTGCTAGCCGGGTGGATCACGAGGCTCTTGACGTCAGCGACGTTGGCGAGCAGCGAGAAGAGCTGCAGGTTGTCGATGAACTTCCATGCGGCGTCCTTGCCGCCCTTGATCTCGAAGGTGAAGATCGAGGCGCCTCCGTTGGGGAAGTACTTCTCGTAGAGGTCATGGTCGGGGTGGTCGGGAAGACTCGGGTGGTTGACCTTCTCGACGTGCGGGTTGTTCACGAGGTACTCGATGACCTTCTTGGTGTTCTCGGCGTGGCGCTCGAGGCGAAGTGACAGGGTTTCGGTGCCTTGGAGCAGCAGGAATGCGTTGAAGGGCGAGATGCAGGCGCCCTCGTCGCGGAGGAGGATCGCACGGATGTAGGTCACGAACGCGGCGGCACCGCAGGCGTCGGCGAAGGAGATGCCGTGGTAGGAGGGGTTGGGCTCGGCGATCTGCGGATACTTGCCAGAGGCCTTCCAATCGAAGTTGCCGCCGTCGACGATGACACCGCCGAGCGAGGTGCCGTGGCCGCCGATGAACTTCGTGGCGGAGTGGACAACGACGTTAGCGCCGTGCTCGAGCGGACGGAAGAGATACGGCGTGCCAAACGTGTTGTCCACGACGACGGGCAGGCCGTGCTTGTGGGCGATCTCGGAGATGGCGTCGATGTTGGGGATGTCGGAGTTGGGGTTGCCGAGGGTCTCGAGGTAGATGAGGGTGGTGTTGTCCTGGATGGCCGCCTCGACCTCATCGAGGTTGTGGGCGTCGACGAAGGTGGTCGTGATGCCGTACTGCGGGAGCGTGTGCTCGAGCAGGTTGTAGGAGCCGCCGTAAATGGTCTTCTGGGCGACCACGTGATCGCCGGCCTTGGCGAGCGCCTGGATGGCGTAGGTGATGGCGGCGGCGCCGGAGGCGACAGCGAGGCCGGCCACGCCACCCTCGAGCGCGGCGATGCGGTCCTCGAAGACGCCCTGCGTGGAGTTGGTCAGGCGGCCGTAGATGTTGCCGGCATCGGCAAGGCCGAAGCGGTCGGCGGCGTGCTGGGAGTTACGGAAGACATAGCTCGTGGTCTGGTAGATGGGCACGGCGCGGGAGTCGGTGGCGGGGTCAGCCGCCTCCTGGCCGACGTGGAGCTGAAGGGTCTCGAAGTGGAAGGTCTTCTCGGTCTCGGGGGCGATGTCAGACATGGGTTCCTCCTAAAGGATGGTTCTTGCGGGATATTGGTCGAGCGGGTTCTTGTTGGATTCGATGGGCGCGCTCAAGGTTTTGCTGTGGTGGTCGTACTACCTGCCGACGCGCCGAACGGGGTGGCTGCCAAAAAGGAAACGCCCGGCAGCTCACGGGCTCCCGGGCGCAAGTCGGAGACGTTTCGCAAGGCGGCGGCGCTAATGACGCACGACAACCCTGCAGGTAGACCCCTGCGGTGCCCGGGAGCTCAGCATTCGCATGCACATCATCGTGGTGGTCTTGGCAGTCATCTCTCGGCACCTCCTTGCGCCTTCGGTTTTGCTGGTGAGTTTATACGCCCGCGTGGGCGATAAGGTCAATACCCTAGTGGGTAACTAGGGATTAAGATTCTGTTACATCGAGGTAGGGAGGGGTGTTTGGCAGGCAGATTTCTATTGCGGGCCGCCGTGAGGTCGTTTTGCCGCCCGGCCGCGGGGCGCCGCGCTTCCGTTCTGCCGCCCGGCCACGAGACGCCGTGGCAAGCGAGCCGCCACTATCTGCCGGATGTCACGTGACGTCGCGAGGTCCCACTTCCGCATCGCGCGCCGTTCGCCGATGGGGGCGTGCGCTCCGGCAGCGTTCGCGTCGCGGGCCTCGACACGCGCGACGCGCCATTCGCCGATGGGAGCGTGCACTCCTCTTGGCTAAAGCGGCATCATCAGGCATAGGGGTATCCAATAGCAAGGAGGAAGCTCATGCGCTACATCGAATTTGGAGAGCAGAAGGCTAAGGCGTCCGAGGTCATGATCGGCCTCATGCGCATCAAGGAGATGAGCGTGCCTGAGGTCACGGAGCTCATCGAGGCCGCGCTCGACGAGGGCATCAACGCCCTGGACATCGCCGATGTCTATGGCCGAGGCGCTTGCGAGACCATCCTCGGCGAGGTCTTCGCCGCCAATCCGGGCCTGCGCGATCGTGTCTTCCTGCAGTCGAAGGTCGGCATCCGAAAGGAGCCGGACGGCTTCACGTGGTATGACTTCTCGAAGGAGCACATCATCGAAGCCGTTGACGCCGGCCTCGCCCGCATGGGCGTCGACCACGTCGACTCGATGCTACTTCACCGTCCAGACGTGCTCATGGATCCGGACGAGGTGGGCGAGGCCCTCGAGACCCTCAAGGATCAGGGTAAGGTCCTCGACTGGGGTGTCTCGAACCTCAATCCCACCATGCTCGGCCGTCTCGAGCGCCGCGTCCCGGTCAAGCTCGCGACCAACCAGGTGCAGCTCAGCTGCGCGTTTACGCCTGCGTTCAATGGCGCGTTCAACGTGAACATGGAGAACGACGCCGCCATCATGCGAGACGGGGGCATCTTCGAGTACTGCGAGGACAGGGACATGGTTATCCAGGCCTGGTCCACCATGCAGTACGGCTACTTCGAGGGCGTCTTCCTCGGCAGCCCCAAGTATCCCGAGCTCAACGCCAAGCTCGAGGAGCTGGCCGAGAAGTACGGCGTGACTCCGATGGCCGTGGCTCTCGCCTGGGTGCTCCGCTATCCGGCGAAGATGCAGGCTGTCATCGGTACCACGAAGCCGTCGCGCGTCCGCGAGGCCGCGCGCGCCTGCGACTTCGAGCTCACCCGCAAGGAGTGGTACGAGATTTACTGCTCCGCGGGCAACGTTCTGCCGTAGCTGTGGGGACGCGCCGCGCTCGCCGCTACCCCAGGATTTCGAAGCCGTTATCGGCGATGAGGGAGCGGAGCTCGTCGAGGTAGCGCTTGGCCATGGGGGAGAGGCGAGCGCGGTCGTTCGTGAGGAAGCCTAGCTGCATCGTCTCGTCAGTCTCGAGTGGGACGGAGACGATGTCGACGCCGTTGAGGTCGCTGTTGAGCACGCCAGAGCTGATGGTGTAGCCGTTCACGCCGCGCAGCAGGTTGAACAGCGTCGCACGGTCGGTGAGGACGATGGTCTTGCGGTGGCTTTCGAAGGGTAGGAGCTCCTCGGAGAAGTAGAGCGAGTTATGCGTGCCCTGCTCGTAGCAAAGGTACGGGTAGCCATCGAGGTCCTCGAGGCGGACGCTTTTCGCATTTGCTAGCGGGTGCGACGCGCTAACGAAGACGTGCGGGCGCGCGTTGAACAGCGGCGTGTAGGTGAGGTGGTTCTCGCGCATGAGCTTGCGCAGGACCTTCTCGTTGAATGAGCTGAGATAGATTACGCCCAGCTCGCTGCGATAGCCGGCGACGTCCTCGATGATCTCGTAGGTGCGGCTCTCTCGCAGGGTCATTTCGTATTCGTCGGCGTCGGATCCCTCGAGTAGGCGGACGAAGGCGAGGACGACGAACGCGTAGTGCTGCGACGAGATGGCGAACAGGCGCTTTGACGGGCGGGCGTGGGAGTAGCGCTGCTCGACGAGTTCCGTCTGCTCGAGAATCTGACGAGCATAGGAGAGGAACTCCGAGCCGTCGGGCGTGAGCGAAATGCCTCGCGCGCTGCGGTTGAAGATCTGGATGCCAAGCTCGGCTTCGAGATCACGCACGGCGGCGGAGAGGGACGGCTGCGAGATGTAAAGCTGTCGTGCGGCCTCGGTGATCGAGCCGCACTCGGCGACGCGCGTGACGTAGCGAAGCTGGGTGAGGGTCATGGGGCCTCCCTTGACAATGTTTGCTTGCCATAGGATACGCCTATATTAGGTGTTGAATGGGGCCGCGACGAGACTATTTGCGTGCTTGGACGGCCACGTGTTTTTAACTCGACTGAGAAGTATGGACATGATTCGGGATTCGCCAAGTAGCGTTGCCAATCGGGCGTTTACCAAATGGGGTTTTGTGATCGAGATGCGATGGCTACCCGCGTGTTCATGCTTTATGTCCATACTTCTCGACCGAGCTGCTTTTTCTGCCGGAGGAGGGGGCGTTTCATCGCGCTCCTAGACGATGCGTTATCGTTTTCGCATCGGTCTCGATTTGAAAAGTGCGCTAAGTAGGGGGCTATTTGACCGGTTGCCGAGTAGAGGCATTATTTGCGCGATGCTCAACTGGGCTTTTGCGGCGGAATCGGGGCGTCTACTCCGGCAATCTCGGTATAGCCCCCTACTTAGCGCACTTTTTTCTCGCCGCCCGCGTCGGCCCGCTGTATGTGGCGGCTTTTTAGTCCGTGTCGGCTTGCCGGTCGAGAGCGCCTGCCGCACGTGACGCTCCAAGGCCCGCAATGTTAGCCGCTCGAGGTGACCTTCCACGCTCGAGTTGATCCTCCATCTGCGATGGCTCTTCGCTCCGAGTTGATCCTCCACCTGCGATGGCTCTTCGCTCGTGAAGATTGCCACCCGTGACGAAGCAGAAAACAAGCGCGCGTATCTTATTGTCTCGAATGCGATTACGTGTTGTGACGTGCTAATTCTCGCGCTATAACACGCATTGGAATCGACGCGCTCGAACGAAAGGATGCAGCATGGAGACCTATAACTTCTATGCGCCCACGAAGGTGCTCTTTGGTCCAGGCAAGCTCGGCGAGCTCGGTGACCAGAAGCTTCCCGGCGCCAAGGCCTTGATTGTGACCACCGGTGGCAAGTCCGTGAAGGCAAACGGCTACCTCGCTCGCGTCGAGGCCGAGCTTGATCGTGCTGGCGTAAAGCATGTGCTGTTTGATCGTATCGAGCCTAACCCGCTGCGCGATACGGTTAACGCGGGCGGTTGGCTTGCTCGAAGCGAGGGCTGCGACTTCGTTCTCGCGCTCGGCGGAGGTTCGGTCATGGACGCGAGCAAGGGCATTTGCACGATCGCCGCGAATCCGGCCGTGGACGCCGAGGGCAACGTTACCGCCGGTGATATCTGGACCTACGTCATGGGCGGCACGGCAAAGTCCCAGCCCATCCCCAACGACCCGCTGCCTCTCGTGTGCGTGACCACAACTGCCGGCACCGGCTCCGAGGCGGACGCTGGCGCCGTCATCTCCTGCGAGGAGACCGACGAGAAGCTGCGTCTGGGCGATCCGCGTCTCTTCCCGTGCCTGTCCGTGGTCGATCCCGAGCTCATGCTCACGGTTCCCGCGCGTCTGACCGCCTTCCAGGGTTTTGATGCGCTGTTCCACAACGTCGAGTGCTTCATCGCCAAGAACCACACCCTCATGGGCGACATGATCTGCCGCGAGGGCATCAGGAATGCCGCGGCCTCGCTTGCTACCTGCGTCAACGACGGAACCAACCTCGAGGCGCGCACCCAGCTCGCGTTCGCCAACACGCTCGGTGGCTACGCGATGGTCTGCTCCGGCTGCGCCGGCTGTCATGGTACCGAGCACGGCATGAGCGCTCATCACCATGACCTCCCGCATGGCGCTGGCCTCATCATGATCGCTTGTGCCTATCACCAGCACATGATTGACGTCCATGCATGCGACGATCGCTACGTCGAGATGGCTCGCCTCATGGGCGCCAGCGAAGCGGAGCTTGCCGAGCAGGGCCCGAGTGCGTTCGTGACCGAGCTCTCTCGCCTCAAGCGTGAATGCGGCATGGACGGGCTCAAGATGAGCGACTGGGGCATTACCGAGGATGAGCTTTCTGCCATCGCGGAGAATGCCATTACCACCAACGACGCCCTCTTCGGTCACGATCCGTCGCCGCTGACCGTCGATGACGTGACTGCGATTCTCAAGGCTAGCTACAAGTAGAGGATAGTGCGCGATGGGCGCGGGACCGCTCGACACGTGGGGGCGCGAGGCTGGACGGCACGCGGGCGCCACGCCTGCGCGGCGCGCGGAGACGCGAGAGTGGACGGCACACGCGCGCCACGAGCCTGCGCGGCGTGCGGAGGCGCATGGCTGCCCGTGAATGCCGGACGTGACTATCTGGAACGGCCAGCAAAGGCCCGTCACCGTGTTGGTGGCGGGCCTTCTTTTCGGTGCCAGGCCCTTTCGAGTTAGACCACTCCCCGGGGTGCCGACGCCGACGTTTGGCTCGCGATCAACTTTCTGGGCTGCGAAGGCGGAAACCCCTTCGCGATACCATACTCAACCTCGTAAGTTTACATAAGAACCGACAGGGGTATCATGACGAAAGTTTACATAAGACCGGAGCGATGAGAGACTCCGGCGCGAGGGGAGAAGGATCCATGGGACTCACCCAGGCCGCCGAGCGTGCGGCGCTCAACAAGCTCGTTGATTACCTCAACGAGAATCCTGCCGAAAACGTCGATAAGATCATGGACCTCGTGAACAAGCTTGTTCCGGACAGCGTATTTCCTGTTCAACGTAAGGCCTTCACGGACGTCATCAAGAGCCGTGGCAATTGGTATGACTTGATCATGCGCGTCTTCGACCTCAACCCCGAGATGCGCACGAAGCTCCTCAAGGCTCTGCTCGTCGACGGCAACCTCCTCGCTTGGCCCGTCCAGGAGAAGGCTCGAGAGAAGTACCAGCGCAACATCCCGTGGGCCATCCTCCTCGACCCCACGAGCGCCTGCAACCTGCACTGCACCGGCTGCTGGGCGGCGGAGTACGGCCACCAGCAGAACCTCTCCTTCGATGACATCGACTCGATCGTCTGCCAAGGCAAGGAGCTTGGCACTCACATGTACATCTACACGGGCGGGGAGCCGCTCGTGCGCAAGCACGACCTCATCAAGATCTGCGAGAAGCACCCTGACTGCGCGTTCCTCTGCTTCACGAATGCCACCCTCATCGACGAGGAGTTTTGCCAGGACATGATCCGCGTGGGCAACTTCGTGCCGGCAATTTCGGCCGAGGGCAACGAGCACACCACGGACTCCCGCCGCGGTCAGGGCACCTATGCCAAGATCGAGTGCGCCATGGACCTACTGCGCTCGCACAAGCTGCCGTTTGGTATCTCCTGCTGCTGGACGAAGGCGAATGCCGACACGGTCGCCACGGAGGAGAACATCGACTGGATGATCGACAAGGGCGCGCTCTTCTGCTGGTACTTCCACTTCATGCCCGTGGGCCGCGCCGCCACGGCGGAGCTCATTCCCACGCCCGAGCAGCGTGAGAAGATGTATCGCTTCGTTCGCGAGATGCGCGAGAAGAAGCCGCTGTTCACGCTCGACTTCCAGAACGATGGCGAGTACGTGGGCGGTTGCATCGCCGGCGGCCGCCGCTATCTGCACATCAACGCCGCGGGCGATGTCGAACCGTGCGTCTTCATCCACTACTCCAACGCCAACATCCACGACGTGAGCCTGCTCGACGCACTCGGCAGCCCCATCTTCATGAAGTACTACGAGGGACAGCCCTTTAACGCCAACCACCTCAAGCCGTGTCCCATGCTCGAGAATCCCGATACGCTGCCCAAGCTCGTTGCGGAGAGCGACGCCCATTCCACCGATCTCGTCGAGAAGGAGACGCCGGAACAGTTGCGCGAGAAGACCGTCGAGGCCGCGAAGGCCTGGGCGCCCGTTGCTGATCGTCTATGGGACGACAAGGAGAGCCCCCTGTACGAGAAGCGCCATGTGGCGGACCATTCGCAGGGTATGGCCGCCACGGACATGAAGAAGTTCGAGGCTCAGGGCCACTATGGTTATGCCGAGGAGCCCACGGCCACGAAGTAAGCCCCGCCGCGTGGAACCTGCCACACGGCTGAGCCCCCGGGGCCCGTCTCGCATGCGCGGGTCGGGCTCCCTTTGCTGAAAAGAGCCGAGTTTACGGCATCTGTCAACCTCTCGCGGCCTGACCGCCGTTCGCGGATGGGCGTCTCGCCGCTCGCGGATGAAAAGGGCCACGCTCGCTCGGCCAGGAGTATCCCTGTGCACCGCGAGTGTTTGCTGCCGCCGGGGCTGGCGGCCAAAGAAAGGGGAGACTTATGACGAATCTACGCGAGAAGTACGGCGAGTGGGGCATCGTCCTTGGTGCCACCGAGGGCGTCGGCGAGGCGTTCTGCAAGAAGCTCGCCGAGGGTGGCATGAACCTGGTTATGGTGGGTCGACGCGAGGAGCTGCTGCGCGAGAAGGGCGAGAAGTTCCACGAGGAGTACGGCGTGGACTATAAGGTCGTCCGTGCCGACCTGTCTTGCCCCGACGAGGCCTGCGAGGCGGTCTTCTCGGCCACCGAGGGCCTTGATATGGGCTTCATGAGCTACGTCGCCTGCCTGCACCACTTTGGCAAGTTCCAGCACACCTCGCTTGAGGACCACGAGAAGATGGTGAACGTCAACGTCATCAGCTTCCTGCGCATGTTCCACCACTTCATGACGATCTTTGCCGAGCAGGACCGTGGCGCGGTCATCAACGTCTCGTCCATGACGGGCATCTCGAGCTCCCCGTGGAACGCCGAGTACGGCGCCGGCAAGGCCTACATCCTCAAGCTCACCGAGGCCGTGGCCTGCGAGTGCGAGAAGACGGGCGTCGACGTCGAGGTCTGCACGCTGGGCACCACGCTCACGCCCACGGCCATCAAGAACTTCCCGAAGGGCCCGGTGGGCGAGCAGGTCGTCAAGCTTGCGCTCACGCCCGATGAGGTGGCCGACGAGGCGTTCGAGAAGCTCGGGAAGGAGTTCTCCATCATCACCGGCGAGCGCAACAAGAAGAGCGTCCACGACTGGAAGGCCAACCACACCGAGGACGAGTACATCCGCTACATGGGCTCGTTCTACGCCGACCAGGACTAAGCGAGGGTTGACAAAGGGACAGTCCCTTTGTCAACCCCGTGAGGCAGTCATCGCTGGTTAATACCGAACCTCAAAGGAGGGTTTGTCGCCGGATTGGCGGCAGACCCTCCTTTCGCATGAGGCAACGGTGAAGTGCAGGTTCATCGCACGCAGGAAAGCGTGCGAGCGAGCGCTGGCGTATTGGCCGCGAAGGCCGGCGAGCACTTGGCAGATGGCGTGGCCCGTGCCCTGCATCTCCGCGGTTACGGTGCCGTTTGGCTCGTTGCGGACCCAGCCGGCGACGCCCGCCTCATTCGCGAGCGATTGCGTGGTCCAACGGAAACCGACGCCCTGGACGGTACCGTCGAAGACGAGGGCGAGGCGAACCTCTCCGTCGATATCCCAGGTGCGGATGACCTCGCTTACATCCATGGCTGACTACAGGCAGCTCTCGTAGATGGCGCGCGCGTCATCCATCGTGAGCCTTTGGAGCTGGCCAAACTCGGCACCCTTGTTCTGCTCGAGCGTCTCGAGGAAGGCGGGGATGTCATCGGCGGTGAAGCCGAGCTCTCCCAGCGTGCGTGGCATACCGATGGAGCAGAAGAAGGCCTGCAGCTCGTCGATCGTGGCGAGGATGGCGTCCTCGACGGCCTCCTCCGGCGTGGCGTCGATGCAATCCTCGACGACATCCACCGGCTCGATGTCAAACACGCCGGCGCCCAGGGTGAGGAAGCGCTCGGGGTTGGACTGCCAGACGTAGCGCATCCACGCCGGCATGACAACGGCAAGGCCGGCGCCGTGGGCTACCTTCGGGTCATGTGCGGAGAGTTCGTGCTCCATGCCGTGGCTCTCCCAGCCGCCCGCGCGACCGCCGTTGGCTCCACGGCCGCATCCGGCGAGGTCATTGTGGGCGAGCGTGCCGGCCCACATGAGGTTGGCGCGCGCGTCATAGCACTCGGGGTCTTCCATGACGCGACCTGCCTCGGAGATGATGGCGCGGATGAGACCGCAGTCAAGCTGGTCGGTCACGGGAACGGGGCCGCTGGTGGAGAAGAAGCGCTCGAGGATGTGAGCGCACATGTCCGTCACGCCGGCTGCCGTCTGGTAGGCGGGGAGGGTGAAGGTCAGCTCAGGGTCGAGAACGGAGACGACGGGGCGGTTGAGCTCGGACGAGAGACCCTTCTTGAGGTGGGCCTCCTCGTTGGTAAGGACGCTCGAGGCACTTGCCTCGGAGCCGGCGGCAGGAATGGTGAGGACGCACGCGACGGGAAGCTTGCCCTCCGCCACGGGCTCGGCGGCGTGGGTGTAGAGGTCCCACAGGTCACCCTGGTAGGGGACACCGAGGGCGATGCCCTTTGCGGTGTCGATGGCGGAGCCGCCGCCGACGGCGAGAACGACATCGGCACCCGAGGCGCGTGCCACCTCTACGCCCTCGCGGGCGTGGGCGAGGCTGGGGTTGGGCTGGGCACCGCCGAACTCCGTATGGGCAACGCCGGCGGCATCGAGGGAGGCGAGGACTCGGTCAAGCGTGCCCGTGCGCACGACGGAACCCTTGCCATAGACGACGAGGGCATGCTTGAAGCCGCGAGACGCGAGCTCGGAGCCGGTATGGTCCGTCAGGCCCCTGCCAAAGACGACTTTGGTGGGCATGGAGAAGCTGAAGTCATTCATGCGTTTCCTTTCGTGGGCAGGTTGCGTCGGGCGATTCGATTTCACTATTGTATTCCCCATACCGGACAACAAATCCGGAGGCTGACGATGGAAACCTGCAAAAGGAACAGTCCCTTTTGCAGGTTAAAGTTGACAAGGGGACAGTCCCTTTGTCAACTCTGAGGGACTGGAGTGGCAATGGCGGAGGGCGGAGTCATGCGTGCGTGTGTGGCCGCGATCATGGGTGTGGCGCTGGCTATCGCTGGTCCCTATGCGTTCACGGGGGTCGAGGCCACCTGGCAGAAGATCGTGCTTCTCTCGCTCATCCTCGCCTGCGTGGCCATTCTCGTCACGACCGTCGTCCTCTCGATGGTGGCGGAGATGTGCGCTCGTTGTGGCTCTCACGCCGAGAGGCGCGTGATGCTGCTCTCCGACGTCTTTCTCTTCTCGGGCGCGGTAATGATGCTCGTCACGTTTGTCTTCGCGTTCGTCTTCGCCATCCTTCGCATGGCATAGGCTTCGCCGTTCCGCCGCTGCGGCGGCTTGTCGCCGCGCCTGCCCGCGGCGCGCCCGCCCACGCTGGGCCCCGTGCCGCCCCCGCGCCATGCCTGCCCGTGCCGCGCCCGTCGCGCGGCGCCCGACCGTGCGTACGACCGTCGCCGCACCCGCGGCGCGAGCATCCGCTTGTTGCATGAATGAATGCCGAATGCTGTTCATCCCTATCACAAAATGACTACGGCATAGCGAACAACTAGCCATCTAGCTGCAGATTTCTGTAAGAACTCGGTGCTTTTCGCTCTCGTGTCAACATCGCTCGCTATAATCCGATTCAGTTAGTGTTTGTTGCTCATCAAGCAATGGAGGAAAGACATGCTCGTTAACGCTACGCACATGCTCCAGTCCGCCGAGAAGGGCCACTACGGCCTTGGCGCGTTCAACACCAACAACATCGAGTGGACCTACGGCATCCTCACCGCCGCTGAGGAGCTCCAGAGCCCGCTCATCATCCAGTGCACCGCCGGTGCCGCCAAGTGGATGACCAGCTTCAAGCTCTGCCACGACGTTGTTGTTGACATGATGGACACCCTGAACATCACCGTGCCCGTCTGCCTCCACCTCGATCACGGCTCCTACGAGGACTGCTTCAAGGCCATCGAGGCCGGCTTCTCCTCCATCATGTATGACGGTTCCCACGAGAAGGACTTCGAGACCAACCTCGAGCACACCGCTGAGCTCGTGAAGCTCGCCCACTCCAAGGGCCTCTCCATCGAGGCTGAGGTCGGCGGCATCGGTGGCACCGAGGACGGCGTGACCTCCGCCGGCGAGCTCGCTGACCCCGATCAGTGCAAGCAGATTGCTGACCTCGGCGTTGACTTCCTCGCCTGCGGCATCGGCAACATCCACGGCCTCTACCCGGCTGACTGGAAGGGCCTCTCCTTCGACCAGCTCGCCGCCATCAAGGCCAAGACCGGCGACCTGCCCCTCGTTCTCCACGGCGGCACCGGCATCCCCGTCGACCAGGTCCAGAAGGCCGTCTCCATGGGCATCTGCAAGGTCAACGTCAACACTGACCTCCAGGTCGTCTTTGCCCAGGGCGTTCGTGAGTACGTCGAGGCTGGCAAGGATCAGCAGGGCAAGGGCTACGATCCGCGCAAGATGCTGAAGCCTGGTCGCGACGCCATCGTCGAGCGCACCAAGGAGCTCATCCGCGAGTTCGGCTCTGACAGCAAGGCTTGGAACTAACGCCTCTTCGCAGACGCCTAGCGGCTTATGACGTGATTGGAGCCCGTCCGGATTGTCCGGGCGGGCTCTCTGCGTCCTTGTCGGCACGTAAAGTGCCATACTTACCTGCAGACGAAAGGAGTTAACCATGTATGACAACGATCCGGTTCCCGGACGTAACGACCTCTGCTGGTGCGGTAGCGGCAAGAAGTACAAGAAGTGCCACGCTCGAATCGACGAGCGTCTGCAGGAGTGCTACAACGCCGGTATGGAAGTCATCGTCCGCCGCCTGCTGAAGACGCCGGAGGACATCGAGGGCATCAAGCGCTCCGCCGCCATTAACATCGGCGTGCTTGACATGGTGGGAGAGCGCATCCACGCCGGTGTCAGCACTGCCGAGGTGGACAAGTGGATTTATGACTACACCGTCGAGCACGGCGGTACCCCGGCGGACCTCAATTACGAGGGCTTCCCCAACAGCGTTTGCACCTCCATCAACGACGTGGTGTGCCACGGCATCCCCAGCGAGGAAGACATTCTCAAGGACGGCGACATCGTCAACGTCGACTGCTCCACGATCCTCGACGGCTACTACTCCGATTCGAGCCGCATGTTCTGCATCGGCGAGGTCTCGCCTGAGCGTCAGAAGCTCGTCGACGTAACGCGCGAGAGTGTCCAGCGTGGCCTTGCCCAGGTGAAGCCCTGGAACACGTTGGGCGACATGGCCCATGCCGTCCAGAGCTACGTGGAGGAGAACGGCTTTAGCGTCGTGCGCGAGTTTGGCGGCCATGGCATCGGCAACGCGTTTCACGAGGATCCCTTCGTGTCGCACGTCGGCGAGCCGGGGGAGGGCGTCGTGCTTGCTCCGGGCATGTGCTTCACGATCGAGCCGATGGTCAACGCCGGCGGTGCGGACATCGACATGGACGATCCCAATGGCTGGACCGTGCGCACGGCCGATGGCTCGGATTCTGCCCAGTGGGAGGTCCAGCTCGTCGTGACCGAGGACGGCTACGAGCTCCTTAGCTGGTAGGCTTGCTCTCGGCGTTCGCGAGGCGGGACAAGCTGGAGACGCGTCCAGATAAAACGTTTTAAGACGAAGCCGACGGGAAGCTTGCATGTCGAACGGGGCTGTCCTCCTCTGGAGGATAGCCCCGCCGATGCGCGGCTTCCCGCCGGCTTTTGTGTGCGTCCGTGGTCTGCGTGCGCACGCAGCGCGCGCGTGCAGGCTACGGGTGCGATGTCTCGTGCGAGTTCGCCGCCTCGCGCCGCGTGCTTGCCGCCGAGCCGTTACGCGCCCGTGGACGCGCTGCTGACGTGGCCAGCGGCGACGGGCGCGAACATGATCCTGCCGGTGCCGCGATAGACGTTAACGAGCCCCTCGCCCGAGGCCGCGGAGCCGATGAGCGACTTCGTGGTGCGCTCGACGGTGAACTGAAGCGTGGGGGACCAAGCGATGGCGAGGGAACCGTCAATCTTGATGACGTCATCGTAGAGATCGGCGATGATGAGTTCCTCCCTGGGAACCGACGACTCAAGGGCGACGAGGCCATTTCCGTAGAGGCCGAGGTTGAAGAGGCCCTCGCCACCGGCGATGGCGGCAGAGGGGCGTGAAATCATCTCTGCCCTGTGGGTGAGGGAGGCGTCACTGGAGAGATAGGCGCCGTCTTCGATGATGATGCCGCCGTTCCAATCCGTCACGTCCTCTAGCAGGATGAACTTGTAGGTGGGCTCGAGGGTGACGATGCCGGTCCCCTCGTACTCGGGCTTGATCGCGGACTCGCCGGTGACGGAGCCGCGGACGAGCTTGCGGGCGAAGTCGCCTGCGCCGCGAATGCCGGTCTTCGGCTGGACGTCACCGCTCATCCATTGCATGGCGCCTGCCTGCATGGAGACGCAATGCGAGGGGAACCTGTCGAGGTGGCAGACGAGCTGACGGCGCCTTACGTTCATCTTGGAGGCGAAGTAGGCGAGCTGGGCCTCGTAGGGGTTGACGCTCATGTCACTCTGGTACTCAATCACCGAGTACCCGCCGCGCTCCGCGGTGAGCTTTACGTTTTGTCCATCGGTGAAGTTGAAGAATCTGACGGTCATGGCTGCTCCAAATCTATAAGGTCCTGCTTGCGAGCTTGAGTTTGTTGGCGGGCTTTTGGCCGACGTCTTAATTGTATGCAGAGCATCTGGGCCCCGTGTCTCATTTTTTTGTCTCCGGTGATGAGCTGCGGTGGCGGTATCCGTACCCTAACCGGCAAGGTCCTCCCAGTGCTGATAGGCGGCGTCATAAGGGTCATCACACCCGAGCCAGCGAAAGTAATCCTCCGCGGTGTCAGCGTAGTCATCCGGCGAGTCATAGTCATAGGGGGACTCATACGTGGGAGCGGCGGCCTTGACCACTTCGCCTGACGCATCCCTATTGGGCAGGCCCCAGTAGCCTTTCCAATAGTTCCTGCCTGTGTTCCACTTCGCGACGTTGATGACTACCCCGTCGCGAACGGTTGCCGAGAACAGGACGTCATGGAGCCCGTTCGTCGAGTACCAGTAGTAGGTGATACCGCCATCAAACAAACCTCCGTCGATGACCTCGCCCGTGCGCTCGGGGGTGCCGAGCCAGGTCTTGTCGAGGAGCTCCGCGGGCATGCCCTTCCAGGGGAGAGAGTCCTCTACCGGAGTGCCATCGGGCGAGGTGGTGAGCAGCGCGGCAGCGGGTGTGGCGGCTTCTGTGATCGCGGGCGCAGCGGTTGCCGGCGGGGGAGTGGTGGCGGCAGCGGAGACGGACAGCGGTGCCGTTAGGGGAGCGCTTTGCCTCTTCGGAGCCTTCTTATCGCAGCCTGCTATGCAGACTAGGATGGCCATGACGACGCAAAGGCCAAATAGCCAGCCGGTCTTACCCTGTTTCTGCGAACCCGCTGCCACCATCGCTCCCCTCGCCCCTTTTGGGGGGAAGCATACCTCGCCTTTCGGACACTAATTGAAGGCGCGCTAACCGGGGCTTTGTGGGGCTAAGGCATCAATTCCTGTCGGTCGCGAATGGCTTTGCAAGCCGTATCTGATTTTGCGTGGCGCGTCACCGCAGCCAGAACATCTGGGCTGAATTCCTAGGAGTTTCAGTCGCAATCAGAACATCTGGACCGTTTTTGCTAGGAGTTTCAATCGCCTCAGACTTCGCGCCGCGCGACATCGCAACGCCCTCTAGCTCGAGCAGGGCAACTTTCGCCTCAAGGCCGCCGCCAAATCCCGTAAGGCTGCCGTTCGCGCCGATGACGCGATGACAAGGGATGATGATGCCGAGCGGGTTTGCGCCAACGGCGCCACCAACAGCCCTGGCGGACGTTCGCTTGCCGCGGTTCTCGCCAACTCTCTCGGCGACCCAACCGTACGTGACCGTCTCGCCGTAGGGGATGGTAGCCAGGACCTCCCAGACGCCAAGCTGGAACGCTGTGCCCTCCGGATCGAGCGGCAACTCGGCGGGGTTTGGCCGCTCTCCTGCGAAGTACCTTGTCAGCCAATCTCGAGCCTGGCCGAAGATAGGCGCATGGCTACGTCGGCTGGTTTCCGGAGTTTTCGTTCCCCGTCTTCCCGTCGTGAACAGGCATGAGCGCAACCTCTCGCCGTCCTCGCTCCCGAGCACGAGCGATCCTACGGGAGATTCACTAAACACCGAGGTGAGCACGGGTGTCTCCTTTGTGTCTGCCTGCTTGCGCGAACGGATGGCATCTGGTTGAGAAGATTGTTTTCGCATCCGAAGGCTTTGGCCATAACATCTTCGGGCCCAGATATTGTCCGTGATCTACTTGCGCGTGGGCTTGTGGGTGAGATGCCAACCGCCGCAATAGGGGCAGCGATAGGTGTGGAGGTCGCGAGACCCATGGCGCTCGCAGTCGCGAATCGCGAGTTTGGCCTCGCTTTCGCTCGAATAGCGCTTCTTGCGTTCGCACGCCTTGTGGCGGAGCTGGGCTTCGCGCTGCTGTGTCGCCTGTTCGCGGCGGGCGTCCTCGCGTTCGAACGTGCTCGCAAGTTGATCGCCGAGGCTCGCTTCGAAGGCACTGCGCTGCGCCTTGAGCGCCGATTTCTTGTGGCTTCCCATCTCCACCTCCTGTGGGACAATTTGTTGCAGACAAGGGCATTGTCCCACTTTGAGGAGCCGTGCGTCCGTACGCACTTGCCAGTCGGACTGTCCCTCAATAGATATGTAAGGGAATGTAAGGGGGTCTCATGCGCTATACGGTCGTCGCTGTCGGCAAGCTCAAGGAGCGCTTCTGGCGTGATGCCTGCGCCGAGTATACGAAGCGCCTTGGCGCCTATGGCAAGGTCGAGATTCGTGAGGTGGCGGATATCGACCCGGCTCGTGCAGGTGGGGTCGAGGCGAGTCGCTCGCGCGAGGGCGAGGAGATCCTCTCTGCGATTCCCGAGCGCAGCCACGTGATTCTCCTGGCGATTGATGGCAAGCAACGTTCGAGCGAGGCCTTCTCGGAACATCTTGACGAGCTTGCCCTCCGGGGAAAAAGCGACCTCACGTTTGTGATTGGTGGCTCGGATGGCGTCTCGTCCGATGTTCGTTCCCGTGCTGACGAGACGTCCTCCTTTGGCCCTATCACCCTGCCGCACAACCTTGCGCGTGTGGTCCTGCTCGAGCAGGTCTATCGTGCCTGCAAGATTAGCCGCGGAGAGCCGTATCACAAGTAATATGCTCGTTTACCTGCGGCTTTAGGATAATCCAAAGTCTAATACTTCACCCTTGCGTGACTGTGCATACTGTATATATACTGTGCTTAACAGATATACACAGTAAGGACGGCGCATGGACATCATCCTTTCTAAATCGAGCGACAAGCCAATCTACGAGCAGATCTCCTCGCAGATAAAGTCGCAGGTTCTTTCTGGGGCTCTCGCGGCGGGGGAGAGGTTGCCCTCCATTCGCGCCCTCGCGGACGGTTTGGGCGTGAGCGTCATCACCACCAAGCGTGCCTATGCGGATCTCGAGGCGGACGGTCTAATCGAAACGGTCCAGGGCAAGGGCTGCTTCGTTTCCGAGAAGAACCGCGAGCTCCTGCGCGAGGAACGCCAGAAACACGTCGAGGCACTCCTCTCGCGGGCATGCGTCGAGGCGATGGACGTCGGGCTAACCCGACGGGAGCTACATGACTTGCTCGATCTCATGGCGCCGGAATCTCTCGGTTAGAAAGGTGCGACGATGATAAACCTGCTTGAAATGCGCGACATACGCCGTCGTGTGAATGGCTCCTTTGCCCTTGACGGCGTTAACCTCGCGGTGGGAGAGGGCGAGGTCGTGGGCCTCGTGGGGGCAAATGGTGCCGGTAAGACCACGACGATTCGCGCCGCCCTCGGTCTTCTACCCCTTGACTCCGGTGAGCTAAGCCTGTTCGGCAACGCGTTTGGCGCCCACGTCTCGAGCGAGTGCCAGAGAGACGTTCGCTCTCGCGTGGGCGTGGTGCTTGACGGGTGCCCGTTCCCTAGAGACCACACCGTCCGGCAATCCGCGGCTTGCGTGTCGGCCGCGTATAGATCCTGGGATCAAGCTCGCTTCGAGCGTCTGTGTGAGGAGTATGGCCTCTGTCTCAAGACCAAGGTGAAGGACCTCTCGCGTGGCATGGGGATGAAGCTGCAGCTCGCGGTGGCATTCTCGCACGAAGCTGAGCTACTGGTTCTCGATGAGGCGACGGCTGGCCTTGACCCCATCGCTCGTGACGAAGTCCTTGATCAGTTCCGCGCGTTCGCAAGCGAGGAGGGTTACGGCGTGCTGCTCTCGAGCCACATCACGACGGACCTGGAACGCATTGCGGACCGCGTGGTGGCGATCGATGGGGGACAGATCCTCTTTGATGTCGCCCGAGAGGACATCACGGACACGGCCGGCGTGGCGCGATGCACCCAGGCGCAGCTTGGCGAGGTCCTATCCTGCGTTGTCGGCGCCCGAGTGATCCGACGCGAGTTTGCCTGCGACGTTCTCGTGCCCGATCGCTTCGAGTTCGCCGAGGCCTTTCCCGACATCCCCTGTGATTACGCAAGCATTGACGACTACCTGCACTTCTTCCTGAAGGGGGAGACCCGATGAAAAATGCCGTTTCCTGTGATCTGAGGACGCTCGCTCCCTTTATGCCCTCGATTATCGTGACTTTGGTCTTTGCCAGCGCGTTTATGATGATCGGCTCTGGTGGCGTGGGGGTTGCGGGAAGTGTCAGCGCGATGATGACGTCGCTGTGCGCATTTTCCCTTGCGGGCTATGAGGACCAGAACAACTGGGGGAGGTTTCGAGCGACTTTGCCCCTCTCGCGGAGGGAGATCGTGGCGGGTCGGTATGCGACGGTGCTCGTCCTGGCTTTTGCGGGTGCGCTCTTGGGAACTGTGGTGAGCTTGGCACTCCAGTGCCTATTTGCGGCGTTGCCACAGGCTAAATCGCCAGAGCTGGTAGCACCTGCCGAGGTCCTCGCCTCATCGCTCGCGTCGATGGCGTGTGGCCTAATCGTCTGCGCGATTGCGATTCCATTCCTCACGAAGTTTGGGGGAGCGCGTGGCGCAAGGGCTTTTGCATGCGCGGCGCTGCTCGTTGCTTCGTCTGCAATTGCGGTTGGACTGAACATGGTCACGAGCGAAGAGGCCGCGGTAATGCTGGGCTGGATCGACCAGAACCGCGTGGCGTCCCTTGCCCTTCTGGGTGTGATTTCGTTGCTCGCATACGGTGTGAGCTATGTCGTGAGCCTGGGGATATACGAGAAAAAAGACCTTTAGTCAGTAATGCTCATTTTTAGTGCGAAAGCCCGTTAAAAGCACGTTAACTTGTCCCCATGCATGCTTCTGCAAGACTAGTACGCCATCTACCTGCGATTATGCAGGCGTTGTGAGACTGCCATCGAATGCTTCGATGTTACCTTCATGAAACAAACACCATTCGCGGGCCGTTTGATACCGCTCAGATCGAGCGGACTCCCCGGCTTCTTTTGTCCCTTCGTCTCCTTGACCAGAATCAAAGCCAGCAGGAGAAACTGCTAAAGACGAAGGGAGACAAGTTATGGCAGAACAGGAGGCCAGCGCCGGAGGGATGAAGAAGGAGCTAACGCTCTTCAACTTCTTCACCATCGGCTTTGGCGCAATCATCGGCACCGGATGGGTGCTTCTCGTGGGCGATTGGATGGTGCTCGGCGGCGGTCCTATCCCCGCAATGATCGCCTTCGCTCTCGGCTCCATCCTTCTCGTGCCCATCGGAATGGTCTTCGGCGAGCTTACCGCGGCTATTCCTATTTCCGGCGGCATCATCGAGTACGTCGAGCGTACGTACGGCCGCAAGATGGGCTTTATCACCGGCTGGATGCTTCTTCTCGGCAACGCGCCCCTCTGCCCCTGGGAGGCTATCGCCATCTCGAAGCTTCTGACCACCCGCTTCGCTAAGTTCGAGATTCTTTCGTGGCTCACGAGCGTTAAGCTCTACACGATTCTCGGCGCCGACGTGTACCTCTGGCCGACAGTCATCGCTCTTGGCTTCGCCGTGCTCGTCATCTTCATGAACCTCAAGGGCGCTGGCGCCGCTGCTAAGCTCTCCAGCTTCCTCACCAAGGCGCTTCTGACCGGCATGGTCCTCGCCATGGTCATCAGCTTCATGACCGGTTCCCCGAGCCACGCCATGCCCGTGTTCTCCCAGGTAGCTGACGCTGCTGGTGGTACCTCCACGTCCGCTACGAGCCTCATGAGCGGCATTGTTGCAGTTCTCGTCATGACCCCGTTCTTCTACGCGGGCTTCGACACCATCCCTCAGCAGGCTGAGGAGGCCTCTGAGAACATCGACTGGAAGAAGTTCGGCCTCATCCCGGCCCTCGCTCTTCTCGCCTCTGGTGCCTTCTACCTGATCTGCATCTACAGCTTCGGCACCATCATCGACTGGCACGAGTTCGTTATGGCTCCGGTCCCCGCCCTGGCTGTGCTCGAGCGCATCAACCTCTTCTTCTACATCGCGATGCTCATCATCGCCACGCTTGGACCTCTGGGCCCGATGAACTCCTTCTTCGGCGCTTCCACCCGCCTCATGCTGGCCCTCGGCCGCAAGGGCATGCTCCCCGCTGACTTCGCCGTCATCGACGAGGGCTCCGGTGTCCCCAAGAAGGCCGTCGCTGTCATGGGCGTCCTGACCCTCGTTGGTCCGTTCCTTGGCAACAACATGCTCGTCCCGCTGACGAACGTCGCTGCCCTCGGCTTCGTGTTCGCCTGCACCATGGCCGGCTTCGCCTGCATGAAGCTTCGCAAGACCGAGCCCGACCTTCCGCGTCCGTACAAGGTCAACGGTGGCATGTTCGGCATCTACTGTGCCATGGGCGCTGGCCTGCTGATCATCGGCCTCATGGTCGTCCCGTTCTCGCCGGCCGCTCTTAAGCCGATCGAGTGGGCTCTGACCCTCGGCTGGCTTGCTATCGGCTTCGTCATCCTTGCCGTCTTCGGCAAGCAGAAGGCTACGGCCTAGTTCCCCCCCCCCCCCCCGCACTCAGTTCCCCCCCGCACTCTCTAGTTCGACCTGTACCAAGTACTTAGGCTCCAAGCGCGTAAGAAACGCGTGAGTAATACAAGCAAGTAGTTTGGTTGGAATCTCGTATTGGAGGAAAGAAATGGGCAAGTTCGCATTTGTTGGTGGTAGGCTCGTCGACGGCACCGGCGCTGCTCCGGTTGACGACTCTCTCGTCCTCGTTGACGACGACAAGATCACCTACGCTGGCGCTCGCACTGAGGTGCCCGCTGGCTACGAGGTCGAGGACTGCACCGGCAAGACCGTCATGCCGGGCCTCATCGACACCCACCTGCACTTCTCTGGCAACCTCACCGACGACGACAACGACTGGGTCATCGAGTCCGTCGCCCAGAAGCAGGCTTGCGCCGTCAAGCAGTCCTACGACTGCCTCACCCACGGCCTGACCACCGTCTGCGAGATCGGACGCAACGGTATCGCCATCCGTGACCTCGTCAACATGGGCGTCATGAAGGGTCCCCGCATCTACGCCACCGGCCTTGGCTTCTGCCGCACCGCTGGTCACGGCGACTCGCACCACCTGCCGCTGCAGGTCTCCAAGGACTCTCACCCCTGGGGCGACCAGGTCGACGGTCCGTGGGAGCTCCGTCACGCCGTCCGTCTGCGCCTTCGTGAGAACCCCGACGCCATCAAGATCTGGGCGACCGGTGGCGGCATCTGGCGCTGGGACTCCGGCTGCAAGCAGCTCATGAGCACCGAGGAGATCAAGGCCGTTGCTGACGAGTGCAAGATCACCGGCATTCCTCTGTGGTCTCACTCCTACAACTCCGTGAGCGCCGCTTACGACTCCGTCCGCTTCGGCGCCGAGCAGCTCATCCACGGCTTCGAGCTCGACGACAAGACTATGGAGCTCATGGCCGAGCAGGGCACCTTCTTCACCCCGACCATCGGCTTCCTGCCGACCTGGTACGCCACCTACCCGCCCGAGGAGACCGAGGCCAACGCTTGCTACCCCGGCGACACCGTCATCGAGCGTGAGCTCCAGCGCACCTACGCCAACCTCCGTCGCGCCAACGAGATGGGCGTCACGCTCACCATCGGCTCCGACTCCTTCTCCTTCGTCACCCCGTACGGCTACGTCACCATCGACGAGATGTATGACTTCGTCGACAAGGCCGGCGTCACCATTCTCGACACCATCAAGGCCGCTACCCTCAACGGCGCCAAGATGGTCCACCACGAGGATGAGTTCGGCTCCCTCGAGGCTGGTAAGCTCGCTGACCTCCTCGTCGTCAACGGCGACGTTGCCCGTGACATCCACGACCTCAAGCCTGAGAACATGGACGTCATCATGAAGGAGGGCGAGAAGGTCATCAAGGGCGGTCTGTAAGATTGCCATGGCTAATTAGATGCCCCCTGGACGGTGGGCGAGATACCCCCCAACCTTTGTTGTCGCCCGCCGTCCGCCCCCTCTTCTAATTAGCCACTTGTATGTCCCCCAGCTTCCCCTCGCGGAATTGTCCGCGAGGGGGAGTTTGTTTTTTGTTATAAAGCTGTAACATACGTAAACTTGAACTCGCATGAGTGGTCAAGCTGTTCCCGGGGGAGGAACGCTGTGGAATCTAGCGTTCACAAAATTCGAGCGTTTGTTGAGGCTGCCAATCTAGGTAGCATCTCGCGTGCGGCAGAGAAGCTTGGGTCCGCGCAGTCCACGGTGAGTCGCTCTGTGGCGAGCCTTGAGGACGAGTGGGGAGTTCGCCTGTTCGAGCGCCATGGGCCCCTTCTTGCGCTTACCGATGATGGCGAGCGCCTTCTGGGAGATGCTCGCAATGCCTGCGAGGCATATGATCTTCTCGGCAGGCGCGTCTCTAATATGGGGTCGCTCGAAGACGGCAGCCTTGCCATTGCGGCCCCCTCGAGCGTCGTGTCTCTTCGTCTCCCCAAGCCGCTTGGTAGGTTCGTCGAGGAACATCCCGGCATTGAGATCAGCATTAACGAGTGCACCTACGGCGAGGCGGAGCGCCTCCTTATTGCCGGCGAGGTCGATATGGCCTTCATTCCCAGCAAGCTAGAAGGGGAGGGCTTCATTTCCTCCGCATACGATAAGGATGAGATCGTGGCGGTGACGCCTCCGGGGTATTTCCCTCAGGTTCCCATCGAGATTCCTGTAGACGCGCTTCTCGGCGAACGCTTTATTGCTGACACGGAAACCGCCCCGCTTCTCCAGCGCGAGCTCAAAGGTCCGTGTATCAGCTGCGAAACGAGTAACATCTCCGCGATCCTTGCGATGGTCGAGGCTGGTCTTGGCGTTTCCCTGCTCCCGAGCCTTGCTCTCGAGCGTACCAACTACGACATCGAAGTGCGACACCTCTCGCATCCTGCGAGCCGCGTGCTCTATCTCGTGCGCCGCCGTACCACCGAGATGAGCCTCGCTGCTCAGGCCTTCTTGGACTATCTGTAGGCGCTCTGCCGGGCTTCTCGTCTGGGTGCGGACGGATGCTGGCGATTGGTCGCTTCTCAACCAATCGAGCGGGCTCGGTGGGTCCTGCTCGCCGGACAAGCTGGCTGTTCTGAGTCGATGTTGGACTGGTGAGCTCTGATGATCGGGCGGCGTCGTTCCTACATATTGGTGATACCAAAAGAGGGAGCCCGTCTGAGACGGACTCCCTCTGCTTTGTGCGGGCGCCTAGGCGCCTAGGAGACTGACGTATGTGCCGTCAGCGGATTCGCTGGCGTTCTGCCGCAGCTTGTCTCTAGAGGCGCTCGTGGCAGGTGCGGGCGATGACGTCGAGCTGCTGCTCACGGGTGAGGTCGATGAACTTCACGGCGTAGCCGGAGACGCGGATGGTGAAGTTGGCGTACTCGGGCTTCTCGGGGTGCTCCATGGCGTCCTTGAGCTTCTCGACGCCAAAGACGTTGACGTTGAGGTGGTGGGCACCGTTGGCGAAGTAGCCGTCGAGAACGTTCACGAGGTTGGTGACGCGCTGCTCGTCGTCATTGCCGAGGGCGGACGGGTTGATCGTCTGCGTGTTGGAGATGCCGTCGAGGGCGTACTCGTAGGGGAGCTTGGCGACGGAGTTGAGCGAGGCGAGCAGGCCGTTCTGCTCGGCACCGTAGGCCGGGTTGGCGCCCGGGGCGAACGGGGTGAACGCCTTGCGGCCGTCAGGGGTGCCGCCGGTGGCCTTGCCGTAGACCACGTTGGAGGTGATCGTCAGGATCGAGGTCGTGGGCTCGGAGTTGCGGTAGGTGTGGTGCTTGGCGATCTTGGCCATGAAGGTCTTGAGCAGCCAGACCGCGATGTCGTCGGCGCGCTCGTCGTCGTTGCCGTACTTCGGGAAATCGCCCTCGACCTCGTAGTCGACAACGATGCCCTGCTCGTCACGGATGGTCTTGACCTTGGCGAACTTGATGGCGCAGAGGGAGTCGACAACGTGGGAGAAGCCGGCGATGCCCGTGGCGAAGGTGCGACGGACGTTGGTGTCGATGAGGGCCATCTCCTCGGCCTCATAGAAGTACTTGTCGTGCATGTACTGGATGAGGTTGAGGATGTTGACGTAGAGGTCGGCCAGCCAGTCCATCATGAGGTCGAACTTGTGCATGACCTCGTCGTAGTCGAGGTACTCGCTCGTGATGGGCGAGTACTCCGGGCCAACCTGCATGTGGTTGCCCTGCTTGTCCAGGAACTTCTCGTCCTTGCCGCCGTTGATGGCGTAGTTGAGGCACTTGGCGAGGTTAGCGCGGGCGCCGAAGAACTGCATCTCCTTGCCGGTCTCAGTGGCGGAAACGCAGCAGCAGATGCTGTAGTCGTCGCCCCAGACCGGACGCATGACGTCGTCGTTCTCGTACTGGATGGAGGAGGTGGTGACGGAGATCTTGGCAGCGTACTTGCGGAAGTTCTCCTGCAGGCGCTTGCTGTAGAGAACCGTCAGGTTCGGCTCGGGGGCCGGGCCCATGTTCTCGAGGGTGTGGAGGAAGCGGTAGTCCGTCTTGGTGACGAGGCTACGGCCGTCCTGGCCGAGTCCGGCGACCTCGAGGGTGGCCCAGACCGGGTCACCGGAGAAGAGGGCCTGGTAGGACGGGATGCGGGCGAACTTGACGATGCGGAGCTTCAGGACGAGGTGGTCGATGAGCTCCTGGGCCTCGGACTCGGTGATGGTGCCGGCCTCGAGGTCACGCTGGATGAAGATGTCGAGGAACGTGGAGACGCGGCCCACGGACATGGCGGCGCCGTTCTGGGTCTTGATGGCACCGAGGTAGCCGAAGTAGAGCCACTGGACGGCCTCGCGGGCGTTGGTGGCGGGCTTGGAGATGTCGAAGCCGTAGATGGCGGCCATCTCCTTGAGGCCCTTGAGGGCACGGATCTGCTCGGCGATCTCCTCGCGGTTGCGCACGACGTCGTCGGTCATGGTACGGCCACCACAGTTGGCGAGGTCGTACTGCTTGCCGGCGATGAGGCGGTCGATGCCGTAGAGGGCGACGCGACGGTAGTCGCCGACGATGCGGCCACGGCCATAGGTGTCGGGGAGACCGGTGATGACGTGAGAGTGACGAGCGGCGCGCATCTCGGGGGTGTACGCATCGAAGACGCCCTGGTTGTGGGTCTTGCGATACTCGTTGAAGATCTGATTGTACTTGTCGTTGACGTGGAAGCCGTAGTTCTCGGCAGCCTGCTGGGCCATCTTGATGCCGCCGTAGGGCATGAAGGCGCGCTTGAGGGGCTTGTCGGTCTGGAGGCCGACGATCTTCTCAAGCTCCTTGTGGTCGGCATCGATGTAGCCGGGGCCGTAGGCGGTCAGGCCGGAGACGATCTCGGTCTCGCACTCGAGGACGCCGTTGTTGGCGCGCTCGGCGGCCTGGAGCTCCTGGACCTTGCCCCAGAGCTCGTCGGTGGCCTCGGTGGGACCGGCGAGGAACGACTCGTCGCCGTCATAGACGGTGTAGTTGTTCTGGATGAAGTCGCGGACGTTGATGTCGTCGACCCAGTGGCCTCCCTTGAAGCCCTTCCACTCTTCGCGAAGCTGCATGCTTCCTCCTTCTGCGCCGCTGCCCATCGGACTCGGCGCTCGTTACGTTCTCCGACGCGCCCCGCGCCGAAGAGGTTTACCTAGTTGAGTCCCCTGAGGATTTGCTCCGCGTGGACGACGTCCTCGTGGGAGGGCGGCTTCACGTCGGAGAGGGTATAGGGGATGCCGAGCTCTTCCCACTTGAAGACGCCCAGCGTGTGATACGGGAGCACTTCGACACGCTTGACGGCATCACCGAGGGAGGCGATGAAGTCGCGAGTCTGGTGCAGGGAGGTCTCGCCGTCGGTGATGCCCGGCACGAGGACCTGGCGGATCCACATCGCCTTGCCCTGCTCGGAGAGCCAGGTGAGGCAGTCGAGGATGTTGGCGTTGTCGCGGCCGGTGAGCCAGCGGTGACGCTCGGGATCGATGTGCTTGATGTCTGCCATCACGAGGTCGCAGGCGTCGAAGACGCGACGAAGCGTCGAGAAGGCAGGCTCCTCGCGGGTAAACGGGGCGAGGGAGGTGTCGAGGCAGGTGTTGATGCCACGGGCGTGTGCGGCCTCGAAGAGCTCGGCCACGAACTCTGCCTGGGCGAGTGCCTCGCCGCCGGAGACGGTGATGCCGCCCTCGGGGCCCCAGTAGCTCCTGTAGCGCTCGGCGCGGTCAAGGAGCTCGTCGACGCCCATGAGGGTGCCGCCCTCGGTACGCCAGGTATCCGGGTTGTGGCAGAAGCGGCAGCGCATGGGGCAGCCCTGAAGGAAGATAAGGAAACGAACGCCGGGGCCGTCAGCCGAGCCGAAAGACTCCGTCGAGTGAACCCTGCCTTGCATGACGCCTCCTCGTTATTCTCGCCGTGGCAAGTTGCCATGGCGTGAGCGGACGGGCACTTGGCCCATCACCCAATCAACGAGAAGAATGTAGTTCGCCTGATTGAGGTCTTCCTTGACTGAAATCAAGGAGCGAAGAAATGTAATGGCAACATTAGCGGTGTGTCTGCGAACGGCGTATTTTTTCGGGCGAATGGCATGATTCCAACACCGGTTCGTGAGACAAATCGCGAGCGTAGCGTTTGTGTCGGCGAACGGAGGCGGGTTTGTGAATGACTTGTGGAGGAGGTGGCGGCGGGGCGAAAAGGCGTGTCCGAGTGCGGATATGGCTCCCGGAGGCTACTCTTCGCCCGCGACCGCTTCGAGGCCGTCATGATCCGTGACGAGCAGGCGGCCCCTGCCCACGCGCTCGACGAGGCCCTCGCGCACGAAGCGGGCGACGTTGCGCGAGACGGTCTCCGGACGCAGGCCGATGGAGCTTGCGATGTCATCTAGCTTGAGGTGAATCTCGGGGCCGACGCAGCTCTGGTCGCGGACGAGCAGGTATTGGGCGAGGCGGCGGCGTGGGTCGCGGATGGAGAGCATCATGATGCGCTGCTCGGCGTCATCGAGCTCCGTGCAGACCATGCGGATAAGGCCGAGCGCCACGTCAGGGTGGCGGGCGAGGAGGGACTCGAAATCCGCGCGATGGATGCGGCAGAGGCGGGCGGGCGTGAGGCACTCGACCGAGTAGTGATAGACGTGGTCTTCGAGGAACATGCCGTGCCAGAGGGCCTGGCCATCATGAAGGACGCTGAGCACGTACTCCTCGCCATCGGCACCCGTCCGGAAGGTCTTGATGCGACCGGAGCGCACGACGATGATGCTCTCGATGGGATCGCCCTCGTGGACGATGATGGAGCCCTCCTCGTGGACGGAATGGCGCGAGCAGGAGAGGAGCTCGCGTTTGGCGTCTGCGGGGAGGTCTGCGAAAAGGCGGATGTTGTCCATGCAGGAGCTGCCCGCGCGGCTGAAGGCGCAATCGTGGCCCTCGCCCGCGCAGACGCGGTTGCTATTGGCGCTCGATTCTTCGATCGTCATCGTGACACACTCCGTTACCAAACAGGCTGTCTCTTCCGAGTGTATCCAAAGTGTCGCCATGCCAATGGCATATGCTATGCGCTGCGCAACAAATACAGAATAAAGTCCTGCTTGCGGGGCATGTGGGGTCCTGATGCCGGATGCTTGCGATGGTGCCACGGGAATGGCGAGATGCCACTTCGCGCACGCTTGGCGAATGCGGGCGCGAAGGGGCCGCGCCGCTGCGATATCCTGGTGTTTACTCATCCTTTGCCCACGGGGAGGCTGTCATGGCGCTCATTGATGACGTTCGTGCGTTCGTACCGGAATGCGACCAGGAGGTTGCGGACAGGGCGCTCATGCTGGATCGCCTCGAGCACGACCCCGAGGTTGCCCTCCGCGGTTCGCTCGCGCATCTCACGGCGTCTGCTTGGACGGTCGACGCCACCGGCGAGCGGACGCTCCTGTGCTATCACAACATCTATAACTCCTGGAGCTGGGTCGGCGGCCATGCGGACGGTGACTTTGACCTCGCGGCGGTCGCGGCGCGCGAGCTCGAGGAGGAGACCGGGGTCGCGGGCGCTCGCCTTGTCAGCGAGGGTTTGGGCGAGGGCGCGATCCTGTCCGTCGAGGCCCTGCCCGTGGCGGGGCACGTCAAGCGCGGGAGCTACGTGAGCTCCCATGTGCACCTGAACGCGACCTACCTTTTCGTTGCCGACCCGTTCGAGCCGCTTCGCGAGAAGCCGGACGAGAACAGCGGCCTCAGGTGGGTTTCGATTGATGACGTCTGCAAGCTCTCGAACGAGCCCTGGATGTGTGAGCGTGTCTACGCGAAGCTCGTCGGGCGCTCGAAGGCGCTGCTCGGGGCAAAGTGACGGGACCTAATGCGCGGAGCCTCCCGGCGAAATCGCCAGGAGGCTTCGTCGTTTGTGCGCGCCGTGCGTTGCGGCAGAGCCGGGGCTGCGATGGGCCCTGGCTCCGGTGCCGCGCGCCGCGGGACCCGTTGCCGCTGCCGCTCCGGTCCCGGGGCGTGACCTACTCGTAGCTGTAGAATCCCTCGCCCGAACTCATACCGAGCTTGCCCTCGTCAATCATGGACTTGAGGAGACGTGCCATCTCCTTGTAGTTGTACGGCAGCATCATCTTCTTGAAGAGCGGGTTGAGCAGGCCCGGGACGCTCTGGAACTGAAGCACGATGTTGTAGGCGGTGTTGAGGCCCACGGTGTCGATGACGCGGAAGGGGCCCTTGGGGGCGCCGGTGCCGTGCTCCCAGGCGATGTCGATGCTCTTCGGGTCAGACACGCCGCTCGCCCACAGGTCGAGGCCGGAAAGCAGCCACGGTACGAGCATGGAGTTCAGCAGGTAGCCGTTCTTCTCCTTGCGAACCGGCAGCGCGATCATACGGATCTGGTTGGCGAACTCGAGCATCTCGTCAAAGCGGGCCGGGTCGGTCGACGCCTGCCCCATGACCTCGGCGGTGTTGTTCCTCCAGATGGAGTTGGCGAAATGAAGCGCCAGGTACCTGTCGGGCCTGCCGGTGTACTTGGCGAACTGGCTTGGCAGGAGGGTGGAGGAGTTCGTGGCGATGACGGTCTTGGCGGGCAGGAGCGGGGCGAGCTTCTCGTAGAACTCGACCTTCGCCTTGGCGTCCTCTGCCATCGACTCGATCACAAGGTCGGCGTCAGCAACGGCGGTGGCCATGTCAAGCTCGAGCTTAATGCCATCGTGGGCAGCCTGGGCACGCTCAAGACAGACTTCCTTGTCGAGGGGCTTGTCGGAGTCGGCGATGCCGGCGCACCAGGTGGCGGTGCCGGCTGCCATGCCCTCGATTTCGTTGCGATAGGTATCCAGCAGCTTGTCGATCTTGGGCTGCGTGCGGCCGATGCTGCCCTCGCTGCGAAGCCAGATGGTGACGTCAAACCCGCAATAAGCCGCCTGGAACGCAATCTGGCTGCCGAGCACGCCGCCGCCCGCGACAACGACCTTCTTGAAGCTCATGATTCCCCCTAAATATGTGCGCAGGCCTATTGAAGAGGTCGCTTACCGCTCATACCTGCGATTGCCGATAATGTGTAAAGCATATTGGAAGCAGGCGACGTCATTGGCAACAGACTTGCGGGTGGTAGGGGATGGCTCGTGTGTGGTTGCTGGAGGTGCTACTCCCACGTACCCCAGACCTCGGGGGCGTAGCCCACGGTCGCGGCGCGGCCGTTGCGGACGATCGGCTCGCGGAGGAGCTGCTGGTTTTCGAGGAGCTTGTCGAAGCGCTGGCTCTCGGCGAGGTTCTGGACGAGGGCGAGTGTGTCCTCGTCCTTCGCCTTGGGGTCGAGCACGGCGTCGATGCCGCCGGTTGCCTGGCAGACGCTTCTGAGCTCGCCTTTGCTCATCTCCTTCTCCTTGAGGTCGATGAACTGGAACTTGATGCGGCGCTCCTTGAACCAGCGTTGGGCCTTCTTCGTGTCGAAGCTCTTCTTGGTGCCGAATATCTGGATGTTCATGCGTACCTCGGAGTGGTTGGGGAGGGGCGACGTTTTCGGGCGCGGGTTTGGCGCTGCCGAGCGTGCGGGCAGGCAGCGCCGGGCGGGCTAGGTGTTATGTGCCAATAGGTTGTTTACACCCCGATAGTGACAAATAGGGAGGCCTCCCGCATGCTGTGGGTTGTCTAGG